>PDRI01000156.1 GCA_002748055.1 Bacteroidota bacterium
TACCAGCCTTCTCCCCGCCAGGGCAGCTTCCCCGTTTTGCCATCGGCCCGAAGCGAATCGAAGGGGCCGCTGATGGCCCAGTCATGCGGCAAATCGACGCGTTCCCATGAGCTGTCATCGAATCCCGGCTCTATGGCTTCGGGATGATCCCCTTTGGCAAAACGCCAGTTGAAATTAATCGCATGATCCCAGGCATAGGGTTCGTCTTCCACAGAAGCATTCCGACAGGCATTAAGCCACAGGAGCAGACAGCACAGGAAAACAAAAACCAGTCCTCTCATCCTTGCAATCGACTATTCTTCAAACAGGGTGTACACCGCAGTCCAGGTTTCCTCTTCGCCCGGCTGCACCGAGATCCAGATAAAGTTTTCAGGACTCAGGGTGCTCTCACAGGCCCAGAATGCCATGCGGTACAGCGGCTTATCGACGCTCACACGCACAGATGCTCCGCTCTTCCGGTTCCTTACAACAAAGGAATGGTCATCAGGACTTTCACCAAACCCCTCCAGATTAATGAAGAGGCTCTTTCCATGAAAATCTTCAAGAAAGTGCAGCTCGTTGTCGCTGATTTCCATCAGTCCCTTCATGGAATCGGGCGTGGACAAATGGTAGGGAAAAGCAATCACAAAGGCCTTTCCGCTGCGCGTACCATCAATGCGAAAGAAATTATGGTTGAACTGGTCTGTTTCAATGGGCTTGTCTCCGCAGTTCCGAAGGCTATGCTCCAGCCTGAACCCATCGCTGGTCAGCCTGACCGTTTTCCGGTACACATAGGCATAGCCAAAGTCGGTTTCCAGACGATGGGTAAAGCTCACAAAGTCGCTGCCCCTCTCCACTTCCCATTTCCCGTGGTCGAGAATGGGATAGGTCCCGCACCAGTTATAGGCTTCCTCATCGGCCTTTTCAAGCACACCAACCCCCAGGCGCACAAAACCCTCACCGGGGACAGCTTCAGCATAGCCCAGGCCAGGCTCAATAAAGCCCTCAACGGGCCCGCTCAGATCCTCATGAAAAGCAGGATCGTGGCTTTCTTTCCAGTAGCCAAAGTACTCATGGCCCTTGTACTTCACACTGCCAATTACCCCCGACCAATCGAAACGGGTGGCTCTGTATAGCCCCTTTTCACTGTCGGGCGGGTAGAGCAGCATGGAAAGCGCTCCATTTGATATCTCTATGGAAGGATAGGCCGAGAGATCGGGTGGGTCAATCACATTCTCCGGCAGGACCGAAGCAAACAAATTCATTAATGCAAGTAAAGCTATCATGGTCTAAAGTTTATAGAATTCTTCCCATCCTATGCGTGGGAGCGGACTAAGCAAAAGATCGGCCAACTCGTTGTTTACAACCCGTTTTCTCTCCCTGTCGAAGACAATCTTCGTATTGAGCCGCTGGGCGAGGGTACCAAGGACAAAGACCTGACTGAGCGGGGCTGCGACAAGAAAAGGAGAACGGCTCTTTTCTTCTCCCCTGCAAGCCTTTACAAAATTCTCGAAGTGATTGGAGGGACTCTCCGGCACGTCCGGAAGGCTGGAAGCCATGTCGAGGGCAGCCTCTGCGGGGACAATCGAAAGGGTGCTCCCATGCGACCCCCCTTTGAAGGTCAGATCGCCACCGTAGATAATCTTACCCGGGTTTAGCTTTGCAGCCTGAATCATCCCGTTACTGGCCGCAGGAATGTTCTCGGCAAGTTCCGACTGCCCGTATCCTTCAGGCAGATCGGGTTGGTTATCCAGCCCGTCGTACCAGGTAATGGTCATCGCGGGCCGATCGCCCTTTTCCGGGAAGCGGAAAGCCAGTGTCGAAGCCTGGGGATAAAAGAGCGGGTTGTGCCCCTCCAGTTTCAGAGGCTCGACCTCAACCGGAAGCCCCAGCTCAAGAAACTCATGGACTGTATCAATAATGTGTGCGCCCCAGTCGCCCAGGGCTCCCATCCCAAAATCGTACCAGCAACGCCACTGCCCGTTAACGAGGTCCTCGTGATAATCGTGGTAACGAGCTGTCCCCAGCCAGGTATCCCAATCAAGGGTCTCCGGCAAAGGCTGTGCAGCCGGAAAGCTCGTCATTCGGCTGTCCCAGCCATGCCAGCGACGCCTGTTATTCATATGGGCTGTGACCTCCCGCACATCCTTAATGATGCCATGCTCCACCCAGGTTTTAAACTGGAAGTAGTTGGCTTCGGAATGGCCCTGGTTTCCCATCTGGGTAACAACCCCGTAGCGCTCAGCAGCACGCATCATCAGCTCCGACTCCATAAAGGTTCTGGAAAGGGGCTTCTCCACATACACATGCTTGCCCATCGACATGGCAAGCATGGCAATGGGAAAGTGGGCAAAATCGGGGGTGCCTATACAAACGGCATCAAAATTGGCAGACATCTTATCAAACATCTTTCTGAAGTCCCGAAAACGGGGCACTCCGGGATAAGCCTCCAATGCCTTTAGGGTATGAGGAGCACCCATGTCCGTGTCGCAAAACACAACCGGGTTCACCATCCCTGTGTTCATGAAATCGTTCAAAATCTGGCCACCCCGGTTTCCAATCCCGCAGAAAGCCATGTCCAGCCTATCGGAAGGCGAGATATGCCTCATTGCAGATGCGCCAGGCATTAATCCAATGATGCCTGCCGTGGTAAAACCTGTTTTCAGAAAGTCGCGGCGATTTACTGTATTTCCCATCTCAGTTGAATTAGGCTATTGTTTACTGCGCCGATTCGGCGCTTTGTTTTCCTTTTCCAGGGGCGGAACCAGGCCCACCAACTGGCAATCATAGTCTGTATAAGTTCGGTAGTCGCCCCTGAACCAAACCACACATTCCTCCATCCCTTCGGGCCTGTTTCTGGGCACCACAGGCCTGAGATGATCGTGGCGCACATCGTGGGTAATGCGCTGAAAATCCCAGCTGGCTCCCCCGTCACTCGTTTCGCCCCGATAGATCTGGTAATGGCCCGTTCCATTGGCTTCACCTGTACCGGGGTGGAGGAGGCTGGAAAGCCAGACAACATTCAGGTTCTCCGGATCGATACAAATCCCTCCGGCATAATGATTCTCGGGCACATAAAGATGGGGGCCCGCCTTTCCGATCTGATTCACCTGCCAACGCTTCTTTTTCGGATCGAAACGGGCATAGTGATAGCGCAAATCCAGCCCTTCATCGCCGTCCGGGGATGAAATAAATGCCCCGGCAATCAGCCCTCCGGCTCCATATTCCAGGTCGTGCACCCATCCCCGGCCATCGCGGCCGGCTCCATCAT
The DNA here is from genome assembly GCA_002748055.1 of Bacteroidota bacterium. Taxonomy (GTDB): domain Bacteria; phylum Bacteroidota; class Bacteroidia; order Bacteroidales. Next base: position 3,251 of record PDRI01000156.1, read on the forward strand.
AAACCAGGGTTCCTTCTGCGGGCAATAGGGGATCATCCGCAAGATCGGCGAGGGTACGGAGCCTGCGGCCCCGGCTGTTAAAGAAGGCCCCATTCTCGTAATAAACATGGTAAATACTGTTCTTTTTCTCGTTTCGGGGATGCCCGTCGGTGTAGAGCAGATCGATACGCCCCCGATGGTCGCTGGCATATTTCACATAGGGCCTTGTCGTTTGATCGCCCGAAAGAAAGACCATGAGGGGCTCCGACCAGCTCTTTCCACTATCGGTGCTGCTTACCATGTTGGGATTCCAGCCCTGGCCTCTGAAAAAATTATAGATCCGGCCCTCTTCCTTGTCAAGCTGGTAAAGATTGGCGTAGGTCAGTTTTGCCGAATGTGCAAACTCCTGCTCCGGCCCCAATTCAAAATTGCGATCAATGGTCCTCGAATTGAAGGCCCTTCTGCTGTTGTGTTGAGCATAGACCGCCAGAAGTTTGTCTTTGCCAAGGGGCAGTAAGGCCGGATTGTTGTGATCGTCCTTCTCGATCCAGCTGCTCAGGGGATAGGTCTCGAGCCGTTTGGAGGAAGCCCCGCCGGGTTTTAGGTAAAGACCTATACAGCTTTGCCCGCTATTGTTCACCATCCCTGCCACCAGGTGTTCATTCCAGAAAACCACCCGTTCATCGTTGTACCAGGTCCAGGCTCCCTCTTTTGCAATACGCACAACCCGGCGTGTTCCATTTATTTCCCTGTATTTTTCGGGTGTCAGATCGAGCTTATAAACCTCCGATGCGGCAAGCAGAAAGGCTCCCTGGGCATAGTTCTTGTGGTCCTCGTGCCTCCCCTGTCGTGCGCTGGCATCCACCATCTGGGCCCATTCCAGCTTCCCATCCTCGCGCAGGCAATAGAGCAGGCCTTCCCAGCCACTGACCACATGAGGCAGGTAAATACGGGGATCGAGCCAGCCCCTGTTAATGCCTGCCGCCATCGCAAAGGTGTAAAAAGCAGAGGCACTGCTCTCGGGATCGGGCAGCCAGGCCGGATCATTGACCGAAGAACTCCAGGTACCGTCGGCCTCATCCTGAAGGGCTGCCAGACGAAGCATCATCTCCTGAAAGAGCTGCAGATAACGAATGCGCATCGGATCATCGGCAGGAAGGTAATCGAGGGTCCTGACCAGTCCGGCCACCACCCATCCGTTGCCCCTGCTCCAGAACAGTTTTCGATTGTTCGGAGTCCGGGCTTCGAAATAGCCTTCATCCCGAAAAAAGAGCTTCTCGTCCTCGTCGTAAAGAAAGTCCTTGCAGTCCCAATACAATTCGTGCAGGAGCTCAAAATACTTGTCATCGCCCGTATGGCTGCCCAGCCTTGCCAGAACAGGAGGTGCCATATAGAGGGCATCGCACCACCACCAGAGGTTCCGTCCTGTAAAGGGCCTCGATTCTTCCTTCCAGATGGCGTTTCCTATGAGCTTATACGGAATCTCGATCCGGCCAAAATAGCAGGTATCGATGAGGGTTCTGATCGAAGAAATCTGTTTCGGGTCCCTGTCCCGGGAATAAACATCCAGAAAGGTCTGGGCACTGCAGATATCATCGGCGTGCAGCGGCCTTCTTTCCCCACAGCTCCATCCGGCCGCTTCACACCAGTCTCTTGAGGCATCCAGAAAGGACTGTCGGCCGGTTGCTTCGTAGCAGGCAAAAACACCTGCATAGAAGGTGCCGGTAAGCCAGTTTGTGGGAACGGCCCCATCGTGCTGCGACTCTTGCCAGGTCTTGGCACGATACATGGCATCGAGGATGACGTCCCGGTCGAAGGCCACTTTTTGTCTGAAGGTCATTGGTTCCTGCGCATCCAGGAAGGTGCTGCCTATGAGTAGGAAGCAGACGAAGGATAGGGATCTGAACATAGTACCAGGCTGAGCTTTAAAGGGTGCACCAGGAAGGTGCTGTCCGGTAAATATAAGAAACTTCGAGAAGCTTTCCGCTCAGAATCACTTAAGCGGAACCTTTTCCACCCGACGTTGATGGCGACCTCCCTCAAAATCTACGCTAAAAAACTGTTCCAGGATGGCGCAGGCCGTTTCGGGTCCGATGTAGCGCCCGGGAAGACAAAGGATATTGGCACTATTGTGCGACCTGGCCAAACTGGCAATCTCGGGAATCCAGCACAAGGCCGCCCGGATGCCCTGGTGTTTGTTGGCTGTAATGGACACTCCCTGACCGCTTCCGCAGATGAGGACCCCCAGATCGGACTCCCCTCTTTCGACAGAAAGTGCAAGTGGATGCACGTAATCGGGGTAGTCAACCGACTCTTCAGAATCGGTCCCAAAGTCCACCACTTCAAACCCCTTTTGCCGCAACCAGTCGAGCACTACCAGCCTGAGTTCATATCCGGCATGGTCATTACCCAGGGCCACTTTAATCGCTGTGTTCATTTCCTATGCGCTTTCGGGCCTCAAATATACATTAAATCAGAGGACATCATCGCCTTCGGGACTCACGGGCATTTTTCTAAATTCGGAAGGCGCACGCCCCTGCTTTTGTTTAAATACGCGGCTGAAATAATAAATCGACTGGAATCCAAGCGAATAGGCAATTTCCTTAATACTCATCCCGCTGTTTAACAGCAATTCTTTTGCCCGCAGAATCTTCATCTCGAGGTGATACTGCCCCGGAGATACACCGGTGTATTTTTTGAACATCTTTCGGAAATAGGAATAGCCAATGTTGTTTTCTTTTGCAAAGGCTTCAAAATCGAGCGGCCTTGCAACCCCTTCTCTCATCCTGAAACATGCATGCTGTATGGTCCTTTCGACAGGTTTTCCGGAAAAGCCCTTCTGTTTCTCAATCGAGACAATATAGCCCAGGAGCTTCACAACCATGCCTGCGGCAACCTGTTGATAGCCGGGTTTCTCTTCCCTGACATAGGTGAAAATCTTATCGTAGCTGTCGATGATCTCTTCGCGTTTTCCAATCTCCAGTACAGGCCCCAATTGTGCAAACAGAGTTTGTGCAAACAGATGCTGGGCCAGCGGACCCGCAAAGCCAACATAGTGCTCCCTCCACCCTGTCCGAAACCCCGGCCTGTAACGATGCCACTGGCCGGGCCTGGTCATGACGAGGGTGCCGGGCAGGACTCTCTTTTTGAGGTTTTTGTTTTCATATTCGCCACTCCCTTCGGTAATGTAATTTACCTGATATTCTGAAAGATATCGTCCATTTTCATAGTCGAAAAAATAGGCAGAAGGATGCGATTCGGGCGGATAGCTGCTGCCTGCCGGAATCCGGGCTGTACCTGCACAGTTCAGGTAAAGGCCCCAGGCCTTGTCTTCGGGGCCGGGATGTACATATTTGACAAAATCTTCCATGGCCTGTCCGGTCGGAATGGTCTTAAAGGTAAGGATAATCGCCGCATATGCAGCTGTTATTCCGGGTCATTTTGTGCAAATAATAGCACAAATAGGTCATTGCACCCCGCCTGTGAATCATCGACATTTGCAATAAACGCAAACCATGACTGCGATTCTTCTCATCGCCATTGGCAGCCTTGGTGCAGCCAGTTTTTACGTCCCCTTTAAACAGGTGAAGCATTGGTCCTGGGAATCGTACTGGATCATACAGGGCCTGGCTGCCTGGATCCTGGCACCCTGGATCTTTGCCCTGACAGCCATTGGGGCAGGCCCCCTTTCAGAAATACTGTCCCAGGCCGCGCCTCAGACAAAATGGTTGGTAATGCTATTTGGCGCGCTCTGGGGCGTGGGTGGACTCACCTTCGGACTCAGCATACGTTACATGGGCGTTGCGCTGGGACAGAGCATTACACTGGGGCTGTGTGCTGCCGTCGGAACCCTGGTTCCTGCCTTCCGTTCGGACGGAGACCTGTTTAGCAACAGGGCTGGAGTCCTTACCCTCATCGGTGTGGCAATTACCCTTGCCGGCATTGCGACAATCGGTTATGCAGGCGCACTAAAAAACAAGAGCCTGAGCGAGGCACAACGCAGGGAGGCCGTCAAAGACTTTGCACTGAAAAAGGGCATACTCATTGCCCTGTTATCGGGAATCATGAGTGCCTGTTTTGCCTTCGGCCTTGAGGCTGGCAAGCCACTGGAAGAGCTTGCTGCCGGGCTTGGAACCAGGCCCCTCTATGTGAGCAATCCCTCGCTCATTTTTATTCTGCTCGGAGGCTTTATCACCAACCTGAGCTACTGTGTATTCCTGAATATCCGGAACAAAAGCTATCGGGACTATTTCGGGGTATCGGCAGGGGTCTTTTTCAATAACCTCGCCTTTACCTTTCTGGCCGGCGTGCTCTGGTTCATGCAATTCCACTTCTTTGGCATGGGCAAGAGCCTGCTTCCCGAAAGCATGGCTGCCTTTGCCTGGAGCATCCTGATGGCCCTGAACATTGCCATGGCCAATATCTGGGGGCTCTTCCTGAAAGAATGGAAAGGTGTGAGCCGCCCTACGGTGCTGATCCTGATCATCGGGATCATCGTATTAATTGCTTCGACCTTTGTCGTCAAACTCACATAGAATTAAACTTATGAACAAGCAGGAAAGAATTCAGAACGCATTTGAAGCAGCAAAAGAGCAGTACGCCGAATGGGGCGTGGACGTGGAAGCAGCCATGAACCGGCTCGACCATTTCCCCATATCGCTGCACTGCTGGCAGGCCGACGATGTCGGAGGATTTGAAACCCCGGATTCCATACTCTCGGGCGGCGGAATCCAGGCAACCGGCAACTATCCTGGCAAGGCAAGGAACATCGCGGAACACCGCATGGACCTGGAAAAAGCCATGGAACTGATACCTGGAAAGCAGCGCCTGAACCTGCATGCGATTTATGGTGACTTTCAGGGAGAAAAAGTCGATCGGGACCAGATCGAGATCAGGCACTTCCAGAGCTGGATCGACTGGGCCAGGGAACTGGGCATCGGCATGGACTTTAACTGCAGTGTTTTTTCACATCCCAAAGCAGCCGACGACCTCACCCTGTCGCACAAAAATGAATCCATCCGCAGCTTCTGGATCGAACACACCAAACGCTGCCGGGAAATCGCGGCTGAATTTGGAAAACAACTGGCCAGCCCCAGCATCCATAACATCTGGATTCAGGACGGATCCAAGGACCTGCCTGTTGATCGCTATACCCACAGGGCCATCCTGAAAGAATCGCTGGATGAAGTATTCGCTGTAAGCTATAGCAGGGAACATCTCAAAGACGCCGTAGAAAGCAAACTATTCGGGATCGGGCTTGAGGCCATGACGGTGGGCAATTCTGAGTTCTACCTGGGCTATGCTGTGGCTAATCAGATCCTGATTTGTCTCGACAGCGGACACTTTCATCCCACCGAACAGGTGGGCGATAAAATCTCGTCCGCCCTGCTTTTTGTACCTGAAATCCTGCTGCATGTGACCCGTCCGCTGCGCTGGGACAGCGACCATGTGGTGACCATGAACGACGATACCATGCTCATCGCCCAGGAGGTTGTGCGTGCCAATGCCATGGACAGGGTGCATATGGGACTCGACTTTTTTGATGCAAGCATCAACCGCATAGGGGCCTACGTAGTGGGCACCCGGGCTGCCCAGCAGAGCATGCTTTTCGCCTTACTGGAACCCAGGGAGTTGCTGCTCGGCTATGAAGAAGAACAGCGCTTTTTCGAACGGCTCGCAGTGCTCGAGCTGGCCAAAACAAAACCCTTCGGGGCCATCTGGGACTACTACTGCCTGAAACATGAGGTTCCTGTAGCACAGGATTTCATCGCCGAAATTCAGCGCTACGAAAAAGACATACTCAGCAAACGATGAACAGGGAAGCCGTCCTGATTTTCGATCTTGGGAAGACCAACAAGAAGGTGCTGGTCTTCGACCGTGCATTGAAGCTCTTGCACGAAGATGAACAAGTCTTTGATGAAACCACCGATGAGGATGGTTTTGAAGCCGATGATATTGAAGGCATAGAAGCCTGGATCGGGGAAAGCTGCCAACACTTACTGAATCATCCCGGGTTCGAGATCAGCGGCATCAATTTCTGCAGTTACGGAGCAAGCCTGGTTTATCTTGATGATGCGGGAAAACGAATCGGGCCGCTATACAATTACCTGAAAACCATGCCGGAAGGCATTGCAGAAGCCCTTTACGAAAGGCATGGTGGAGCGGAGGAGTTTTGCAGAAAAACGGCCTCCCCCGCTCTGGGCATGCTCAATTCGGGACTCCAGCCCCTCTGGCTCCAAAAATGCAAGCCGGCATTTTACAGCCAGGTAAAACACATCCTGCACCTTCCCCAGTATCTCTGCTATTTACTGAGCGGGAAAATCGGGGCAGAGCACTGCTCCATTGGCTGCCATACTGCACTCTGGGACTTCGAACAAATGTGCTACCATCCCTGGACCAGGGAACTGGGCAGGACACTGCCCGAACCCCTTCCCGTGGAAAGCAGTTTTCCGGCAACAGTGGCCGGTAAGGATGTGGCCTGCGGTATTGGTATTCACGACAGTTCTGCCTCCCTGGCCCCTTATTTCATGCACTCCGACCAGGACTTTATGCTGCTCTCTACAGGCACCTGGTGCATCTCCATGAATCCCTTTAACCCCGAGCCCCTCAGTGCAGAGGAGTTGAAAAACGACTGCCTCTCGTATCTGAGTATTCAGCAGAAACCCGTAAAATCGGCGCGTTTTTTTCTGGGTCACATCCATGACCTGAATGTGGATCGTCTTTGCAAAGCCTTCTCGAAAAACAAAACAGCCTATAAAGAGGTAGGGCTCAACAGGAAGCTCCTGAACAGGCTGATGAAAGAAGCCCCCACCTTTTTTGCAGAAGGACTGCCCGAAGCTTATCTCGACAGGGATGTCGATCTTACTGTCTTCACTGGTTTTGAGGAGGCTTACCACCGCTTTATGATCGACCTGACAAAGCTGGCTATAGAGTCTGTACGACTGGTTATCCCCAAAAAGGACCGGACAAAACGACTTTATATCAGTGGAGGCTTTAGCAAGAATCCGATCTTTCTGGAACTACTCAGAATGGCATTCCCGGAGAAAAGGGTTCTGGCTGCCGATATCGCCAACGCCAGCTCCCTGGGGGCTGCCATGGTCCTTTGGAAAAGCATGGATCGAAACTTCACTGCCCCTGTTAAACTGACCGAAGACAGTGCTGAATAAACTGTAAACGGCTTATGAACTGGTATCAACTTCAAAACGGATCCGACATCAGGGGGGTGGCCCTCGAAGGCATTGAAGGGGAAGCTGTAAACCTCAACGAGCCTGTAGCTGAAAGGCTTGGTGCGGCATTTGCCCAATGGCTCCTGACAAATGGCGATGTACAGAAGAGGGTGGCCGTAGCCATGGATTCCCGAATCACGGGCCCAAAACTAAAGTCGGCATTCATCAAAGGGGTGTGCGGCTGTGGGCTGGATGTACTGGATTGCGGACTGGCTTCCACCCCGGCCATGTTCATGTGCTGCATCGATCCGGATTTAGAGGTCGCCGGGGCGGTCATGCTCACTGCCAGCCATCTTCCCTTCAACCGAAACGGAATGAAGTTCTTCACCGGGGAAGGAGGATTCGACAAGCAGCAGATTGGCGAGTTGCTACAGCTGGCAGCAGATCCGTCCTTCTCAGCCAGGGGTCCGGAAGGAAAAGTCGAAGAATACGATCTGATTTCGGCCTATGCCTCCCGGCTTGTCGGGTATATCCGAAAAGCAGTGGATGCCGATGGACACGATGAGCATCCCCTGGCCGGTATGAAGATTGTCGTAGACGCAGGCAATGGCGCCGGGGGCTTCTTTGCCTCCAGGGTCCTTGATCCCCTGGGAGCAGATACCCGGGGCAGCCAATTTCTCGAACCCGATGGGCTTTTCCCAAATCATGTTCCCAATCCGGAAGATGAAAAGGCCATGCAGGCTGTATCAGAAGCTGTGCAAAGGGAGAAAGCCGACCTGGGGGTCATCTTCGATACCGATGTGGACAGGGCGGCACTGGTCGACAGGCACGGCCGGCCGATCAACCGTAACGACCTGATCGCCTTAATCTCGACCCTGGTCTTGCGGGAGCATCCGGGGTCGGGTATCGTAACGGATTCCATCACCTCGACCGGGCTGAAGCAGTTTATTGAAGGCAGGCTGGGAGGCAGGCACCACCGTTTCAGGCGGGGATATAAGAACGTCATCAACGAAGCCAAAAGGCTAAATGCACAAGGGGACGAATGCTGGCTTGCCATTGAAACTTCGGGACATGCGGCACTCAGGGAGAACCATTTTCTGGATGACGGGGCCTTTCTCATTGCCAAACTCCTGGTAGAGGCTGCCAGATTAAACCAGACAAAGAAGGACCTGGGAAGCCTGATCGCAGAACTCGTGCGCCCCCTGGAGACGAAGGAATTCAGGCTGAAGATTGCTGCCAGGGATTTCAGAGAAGCAGGGGAATTGGTGCTGGCGCAGCTGGAAGAGCTCGTCTTACACGAGAGACAATGGCAGCTGGAAAAGCCGAACTATGAAGGAATCCGGGTCAATTGCATGGCCGAAAATGAGCAGGGCTGGTTCCTGCTCCGCCTCTCCCTTCACGATCCGCTCATGCCACTGAACATCGAATCCGATATTCGCGGCGGAGTTTCGGCAATTGCAGGCAGGCTGAAATCCCTCCTGGTAGCTTTCCCGGAACTCGACAGCTCATCGATTAAGCCTTCGCTATTTTTCGGCGGTAGTTCTCGACCTCCCAGTTATCGATAAAGGCTATTTGGTCCCCGGTCATCGAATGCGGCCCCCCGAATTGAGCCGATAAATAACTCAGCTTCATCGCGTCGCTAAAAACCGCCGCAACAATCTGAAGCCCCCGGACATTTTCTTCAACCACAATCAAAGCCCCGCCTTCTTCGAGAATAAGCCTGGGATAATGGCCCCTCCGCTTTTCAAAGGCTGCCAGCTCATCCCCACAGGCCTTTTCTGCGATGGTGCCCGGAAGAAAAAGGTAGTTCGATTTGCAGTACACAATCTGATCGGGCGTAAAGGGCCGGGCCACTTGTTCCATGCGTGACTTGTCGCGACAATAGTACCGGCTTAGCTCACTGCTCAGGGCCATGGCCTGAAGACCCCGTTCCCGGTAATAGTTTTGGATGAATTTGCTTAGCCTGGTATCCCGTGCACTCAGGGCATCGTCCGGGAGCTGCCTCGACTTCCCCTCCCAGATACGCGATTCGAGCGAGGTGTAAAGTGCCCTGATTTCAGCTGTGCTGTTTCCCGCAACGAAGATCCCATGATTCTGAAGAAAAATGATTTTGGGGCTTTCACCCCGCTCCGCCTGCCAGGCCCGGATCTCTTCCTGCAGCTTTTTGAAAAGCACGAAACCCGGGTCGGTGTAGGCTACATAAAGTGCATCTGCCCCAAAGCGCTCCCTGGTTTCCTTCTCTGCATCCACAGCACACATGAGCGCATTGATCCAGGTAGGATGGGTATGAACCACAAAGGGATAATCGATCAGATTATGGAGGGATGTTTCCACCGATGGACGAAGATGGCCCGATCCCAGGACGGCCTTCTTCAGATCCTGCTTTACGGCCAGCTCGCGGCTCGAAGCATCCTCCGGGTAGAGCCGCTCCTCCATTTCCCCGAGCAAGGCCCTGGATAGCACGACAAAGCCCGACTCATCTATTCCGGCCAGTGAAATGCCACTGGCTTTTACATAGATCCGGTCCCTGTCTTTGAAGGACGTATTCCCCCCTCCGGCAATGACGTATGCCGGATTGCGTCCATAGTAGCGGGATATCTCGATAAGCTGCGCCAAATGACTCATGGTAACCTTGCACTGTCTGATCCCGGGTTTTCTGCCGGGCTCGTTTTAAACCAATGTACAAAATTCCGTGGAATAATTCATCCATTACAGGTCGCTCCTCAAAGAAGCGAAACCATGAAACCGAGGGAAATCAGACGAAGAAGCTCTATTAAAAAAGCGTGGCCGGAACCGGTGCACTCACGATAGTACCCGGTCATGTACCCGGAAGG
>PDRI01000157.1 GCA_002748055.1 Bacteroidota bacterium
TGGCTCAAAGCTTCGCTATCGCAGCCTGGTATTCGTTCGACTCTTCGGTGAGCTTGATAATACGCTCTCTAAGCGTGGAGATTCTGTTATCCAGTCCCGGTTGATTTGCGATCAGACGGTCGCGATCGGCCACCGCCGTGCTAATATCGGCCTTCCGTTCGTCAATCTTGCCCTGATCGCTTTCCTTTCTCATCCGCTTATTCAGGTTGGCCTCCTTCTTATCAAGACTGGAGATTTTGTTGTCGTTTTGTTTATTCTCTTTCTGCGCTGCTTTGAGCTCCTTCTCAACAGCCTCTATGCGACGAGTATAGCTTTGCTGATAGTGATAGGCCATGAAGGACTTCGCCCAGGTCCTGAAATTCTGCATCTCGGGATTCCAGTCCTGGCTGTCGAGGCAAATGTCATAGCCCATCCTGAAAACCAGGATCACCGTCTCATGGCTCCCCGATGTATAGTCATGGGCAATCATATCGCCCCGTTTGGTCGTCAGGGCAGGTATTGAGGCCTTCTCGGCAACCATGGTGTTGGAACCATCTTTTCTGGCTTTCGCATCGCTGTGTTGTTTGACAAAGTCTTTGAAATCATCAAGGACCTGATCAGAGCCGATAGAAACGGGAAAGGCCCAGCCAGAAAGCTTTGCCCCGTCGTAGTCGGTTTGCTGTTCTTCCAAAAAGAGATGAAACTGCGCCTGTGTAGTCATAAAAACCAGGCTGAACAATAAGGTAATGCTAAATAACTTTTTCATGTCAAGGGGTTTTAGGTATTAACAGTTCAAAAGGAAAAATGTTAATTTTAAAGGTGCAAAATCTCCGTATTCCATGAAAGTTTCCTCCCTCCGTTTTTTTTACTGCCTGGCCTTCGGCCTGTTTTTATCCGCTACAATTCTTCAGGCCCAGGTCAAGTCGCCGGTCAATACCGGTGCCGAAAAGCTCCGCATGTATGCCAGGCACGAAAGCATGCGTAAGCACTCTCCCTACGCCGGTTTACACTGGCAATTTATCGGGCCGAAAAATGTCAGTGGTCGCTGCACCGATGTAGAGGCCCTGGGACCAAAGGGCAAATACTACACCATCTGGGTGGCCACGGCCTCTTCGGGTGTATGGAAGAGCGAAAACGAGGGCGTAAGTTTTGAGCCGGTTTTTGAGCACCAGGGAACCTCCACCATTGGCGACCTGGCCATTAGCAAAAGCAACCCGGACATCGTTTGGGTGGGCACTGGAGAGGCCAATATCTTTCGCTCCTCGAACCCCGGCTGCGGAGTATGGAAAACCACCGATGGTGGAAAGAGCTGGCAGCACATGGGGCTTGAAGAGAGCTTTACCATTTCCCGCATCCTGATTCACCCCACCAATCCCGACATGGTTTACGTGGCCGCTTCGGGACACGAATGGACAGAAAACGAAGAGAGGGGGCTCTATCTGACCACCGACGGTGGAAAGACCTGGGAACGGATTTTGTACAGAGGTCCGGAAGCCGGGGTTATCGACCTGGTAATGGACCCACGCAATCCGGAAGTGCTCTATGCCAGCATCTGGCAGCGCACCCGGCTGAAATGGAACGACCCTCGCACCTACCCCACTCACAAAAACAACGGCATCTGGAAGTCTGTAGATGGGGGGAAGCATTGGAAACAACTCAAAAACGGGCTACCCGAATCAAAATACATGGGCCGCACGGGCATTGACCTGGCACGCTCGAACCCAGATGTGCTCTACGCCTTCGTGGACGACTACGAAGTGGCTTTCAGGGCCGAAGAAGGGGAATTGGATTCCTACGGCCGCCAAAAAAAGGACATCATCAAGGGAGCAACCCTCTACCGCTCCGATGATGCCGGCGATAGCTGGAGGCAGGTCAGTGGCCTGACTGAAGAAACGAAGAAATACATGTCGGAACACTCCGGTACCTATGGCTGGGTATTTGGGCAGGTCAGGGTGGACCCGAACGACGAAAACAGGGTCTATACCCTCGGCCTCTGGATCAACGTATCGACCGATGGAGGAGCAAGCTCGAAGCCCATCCTGGACAAGATCCATGCCGACCAGCATGGCATGTGGATTGATCCGGCAAATTCCAACTACATCCTGGCTGCCCACGACGGGGGCCTGAGTGTATCCTACGACATGGGCGAGAACTGGCGGAACCTGATTCCCGAGCTGCCGCTGGCCCAGTTTTACAATGTAGCCTTCGACCAGCATGACCCCTTTCGGGTCTATGGTTCGATCCAGGACCACCACAGCTTCTATACCGAAGTGGATCTGAGCCAGGGGCGGGACAAGATTCCGGCCAGCACATGGGAGTATACCCTGGGCGCAGAGGGCAGCACCCATGTGATAGACCCCAGCGATAACAACCGCATCTACGCCTCGCTCTTTTATGGCAAACTGGCCCGATCGAGCGTGGATGGCTATCCAAACGACATGGAGTGGATTCTGCCCGAAACTTATCCCGAAGAGCCGGCTTTTCGGGGGCAGTGGATGGCTCCCACCCTGATCTCAACACACAGCCCCAACATACTTTACCACGGGGTACAGTACGTATTGAAATCGACCGACAAGGGTGGTAGCTGGGAGAAAATAAGCCCGGATCTCAGCTTCAACCATCCTAAAAAAACGGGCGATATCTCCTACCAGACCATCTCCGCTCTGGCCGAATCGCCATATAATCCCGGGCTGCTCTACGCTGGAACCGATGACGGACGGCTATGGCGGACCAAAGACGGGGGCAAGAACTGGGAAGACATCCGAAAGCCTCCCCTGCCTGTGCGCTGGGTCTCCCGCATTGTGGCTTCGCAGCACAAATTCGGAACCGTCTATGTTTGCCAAACCGGCAGGCGCGACGACGATGCAGCCATCTATCTCTGGCGATCGAAGGACTTTGGCAGCAGCTGGGAGGACATATCCTCGAATGTACCCGCCGGGCCGGTCAATGTGATCAGGGAGGATCCCGAAGATGAGAACGTCCTTTACCTGGGCACCGACGTGGGGGTTTACATCTCTACCAATGCCGGAGAATCGTGGGATGTATTGGGCGATCTGCCCTGTTGCTATGTCCATGATCTGGTGATAAACCCCTATAGGGAATTGATCATTTTGGCCACACACGGACGCGGAATGTGGGTTGGAGACATGAGAAAAATTGTAAAAAAAGAAGCGGAATAAGGAAAAAGAGCTTATCGCACTTAAAACTGAAGATCGTATGTACATCGTTTATCACAATCCAAGGTGTAAAAAAAGCAGGGCGGGCCTGGCACGGGTTCAGGAAAAAGGGATGGATTACAAGGTAAGGGAATACCTGAAAGACCCCCTGAGTGAGGAAGAACTGAGCGCGCTGATCATGAAATTGAACATCAAAGCCTTTGAGCTGGTTCGAACCCAGGAAGAAGTTTACAAGAAAGAACTGAAAGGCCTGCAAATGAATGAAGAAGAGTGGATCAAGGTCATGGTAGAAAACCCAAAACTCATTCGCCGCCCCATCATCGAAGGTAGGTACAAGGCCGTGGTGGGGGATCCCTTAGAGCATATTGACAAGCTATGAAATGAAGCTTATGAAAGCACTTCGTTTGCTGTTTATCCTCCCCCTGCTGCTCACAGCCTGCAAGGACAAGGAAGCCTTCGTCCAGATTAAGTCCTCGGAGAACCTGTTGTATCAGGAAATAAGGGACTACAGAAACAGTCAGGGACTGAAGGGCTCTTTTACCCACCAGTTTATCCTGGTTGGAGAAGCCCAGATTTATTCCTACAAGATGGCCAACGGGGCCGTAGAGCCGGGGACAGAAGGACTGGCAGAGCACTGGCTAAAGCTCAATGAAAAGTGGAACTTTTACAACCAGGCCGCCCTGATTCTGAAATCGGACCTCAGTGCCCCCTCCTCTGTCTTTAACAGAATCCTGGAACTTCCCGGAGCCGACTCCGTTCTCTTGGCTGAGGTCAACCAGTGCGGCGTGGGCATAGAAAGCGATGCGAGCGGGATGAACTATGTAACGATTTTGCTGGCCAAAGCCGATTCCTGAGTTGGCCTTGAACGGGTACCAGTTCCGGAGGTATCCTAAAGCTTTGCAAGAGAAGACGAACCGGAACATGCATGCATAGATTCACAAATCCGATATTTTTCAACCTAAAACAACAAGATATGGACTACAGAACAGAGAAAGACACCATGGGTGAGGTGAAGGTGCCTGCCGACAGGTATTGGGGAGCCCAAACCCAGCGATCGAAGCAAAATTTTGAAATCGGAAACGGCCGGATGCCCACCGAAATTATTCGCGCTTTTGGCTTCCTGAAAAAGGCTGCAGCAGCGACCAACCAGGAACTGGGCGTGCTATCCGAAAAAAAGGCCGAACTCATCATGGCCGCCTGCGACGAAATCATTGCAGGTAAACTCGACGAGCAGTTTCCCCTCGTCGTCTGGCAAACCGGATCCGGCACACAGTCGAACATGAATGTAAATGAGGTCATTGCCAACCGAGCTCATGTGATGCAGGGCAACAGGCTGGGCGAAGGGCAGCGCGAAATCCATCCCAATGACGATGTCAATAAAAGCCAGTCGTCGAATGATACCTTCCCCACAGCCATGCATATTGCGGCCTATGCCCTAATCACCGAAATTACCATTCCGGGTGTCAAGGACCTGAGAGACACACTCAAGGCCAAGGCCGACGCTTATATGGATGTGGTTAAAATCGGACGGACCCATTGGATGGATGCGACACCCCTTACCCTTGGACAGGAATTCTCCGGCTATGTTTCCCAACTGGATCATGGGTTGAAGGCTCTGCTGAACAGCCTCGACCATCTTTCTGAACTTGCCCTTGGTGGAACGGCTGTTGGCACAGGCATCAACACACCCGAAGGATACGCCGAACTGGTCGCAAAGTACATTGCCGGTTTCACAGGTTTGCCCTTTAAAACCGCCAGCAATAAATTTGAAGGACTGGCCGCCCATGATGCCATTGTGGAAGCTCACGGGGCTCTGAAAACGCTGGCTGTAAGCCTGATGAAAATCGGAAACGACATTCGGATGCTGGCCTCCGGCCCCCGATGCGGCATTGGAGAGATCACGATCCCGGCCAACGAACCCGGCTCCTCCATTATGCCGGGCAAAGTGAATCCCACCCAGGCCGAAGCCCTGACCATGGTCTGCGCACAGGTAATGGGGAACGATGTCGCCATAAACATTGGAGGAAGCAACGGGCATTTTGAGCTTAACGTTTTCAAGCCCATGATGATACATAACTTCCTCGAATCGGCCCGGATTCTTGGTGATGCCTGCCGTTCCTTCAATGAAAATTGTGCCACAGGCATAGAACCCAATCGGGAGCGCATTGAGCACAACCTCAACAATTCCCTGATGTTGGTTACTGCACTGAACACACACATTGGCTATGAAAAAGCCGCCGAAATTGCCAAGAAAGCCCACAAGGATGGCTCTACCCTGAAGGAAGCCGCCCTGGCACTGGCTTATCTGAGTTCAGAAGAATTCGATACCTGGGTTGATCCTTCAAAGATGACAGGAGGCCGGCGAAAAAGCTGAGGCCGAAACAAAGCGGACCAGGCCAGGATATTCGAACGATCTGCTGAGACCCGGAAAGGCCGGGCCGTGCGACTTTTGGCCCATTGTGGCCTCGAAGGGCCAGGCCGGGGGGCCGTCGGGCAATCGGACCAGGGCCACCGGGCAGGTGGACAATCTGGCCCTTGAAAGCCTTTGGGACCGACACCGCCTACCTCCGGCGGATAAAGATGAAGTCGCCGCCCTCGTCACCAACGTTCTGTATGGTGCCATACTGAGGAACGTTAGGAGAGTTGTTGTACACTGCTTCCCTGAGACTGGAGTAGAGCTGTTCGGACGACAGGTATTGCCTGCGATTGGAATCGAGGCGCCTGATCAGGTATTCCACGAAAACGCTTTTATCCGGGACCTCATTGAGATTGCCACTGGTAATGGCTTTCCGGCTGGGCAGCCTGTAGAGTTTTTCGATGCCCATAACGTCGTTGAAAGCCGCTCTGGTCTTAAAGATTCCCCCGCTGAAACAGGCATCTGCAATGAGTAGCGTGTGCTTGGTCTTTAAAACATTCAGGTAGTTGGTCAGATCGGTATTGGGCAACCAGTCGACCGGGTTATCGCGACGGGCATCCCTGGGCAGCCAGTATCCCGTAGACATCTCCTCGTCCCAATAGCCGTGGCCTGCATAATAGATCAGCAGGTTATCGGACGGGCCAACCACGGAGCGCATGTGGTGCAGAGTGCCGATGATATCGGCCTTGGTCGGATTCTTCATAAAGGTGATATGCCCGGGCTCGAAGGTGTACTCCTCCCCGATCAGTGCAGCAAACTGCTCAGCATCTTTCACCGGTTGCTCAAGGTCCACGATGTTTGGATCATCGTACTCTTCTACCGCAATGACCAGGGCATAGTAAGTTGCACTGGAAATGTCATAAACGATCTCGACCTGGCTTACCTCCTTCTTACCAGAGGTCGAAATGGCTTCGACCCTTAAATCATTTACCCCCAATGCCAATTCGACATCTTCCTTAATCACCATTTGCCGGATGGTAGATACGGGCGGGATCACATTCCGGATAAACTGGTTGTTGATGAAGATATTTACAAAGCGGATGTTCTCTTCGGCATTGATGGTTACCTCAATCGTATAGTTCCCTTCGGCCGTTTTTACGCTGCTGACGGTGGGGGAAAGCCAGGTAAAGCCCCTGGCCTGATCGGCCATCTGCACCACTGGTTTCTGCACCATGGGAATCCTGACCCTCACACTTTCTTCATCGCTCACCCTGCCGGCTTCCTTTCTCATGTCCAGTTTCACAACCCCGCTGGAACGCTCAACCGACTGGGCGCTCAACACGATACCCGGGCAGTAAAAACAAAAGAATGCAAGAACAATAAGCGTCCCTTTCATAGCACTTGACTTAAAACATTAAGCCAGCTCCAAGGATAAAGGCCGGCTTGTGCAGGTTCGACAAATTGAGGATCGGGATGTTTCCAATGTCTTTATTGTAGCGGTATTCCACCCCCCCACTTAAATAAAAAGCTTTGTAAACAGCAATCAAGCCCCCTTCAATGGAAACATACTTGTAATTAGCGGTGTCGTCCGATTCAGTTTTGGCAAAAATAAATGAATAGCCGACACCTGCGTAGGCATGAACCCTAAACTCATTCAAAGCCACCAGGCTTTTCGTAAGGCCGATCGAAGGGGTGAACCAGACCAGATCCCAGGGGTAGCTGCCAACATAAACTCCGCTCTCATAGTAATGGTAAACAACCTCGGTCGTCCCTGCCCGAAAGCTCAGATAGGATCCGATATTCTTGAGTGAACCAAAACTAACGCCAATGGGGCTGATCGGGCCACCGCTGTAACCAATATAAGAAACCTTGCTGATTTTACGATCAGAGGATGAAACAGACTCGGACACAGCTGCCTTTGCCGGCTGTTGGCTTGCCGGCTGAGCCTGAGTGCTTTCTTGATTTTCAACTGGTTTTTCGGGTTGATTGAGGGTAGTACTATCCACTTCACCGGCGAATGTCCGCCGGGCACTGACCTTATCGTCGCTGACCAGGTCGACCTTTACAAAGAACTCCACCTCGCCCACTTCTTCCACATCCTCAAACACATCCCATAGAATGGTGTAAATACTCTTTCCTCCCCTGATATTCTGCCCAACATCTCCCTCAATGGTCTGAGGTGCAAAGCGTTGCAAACCATCCATTGAACAATCCAGAGAAACATTGTAGAGCTGAGACTCCGTGGAACCACCGATCCGGTAAGTTATCTTGATGTATTCGCCATCTGGCTCAACTCTGATGTTTTCGACAGTTTGGGCCGACAGTGCCAGGGGTGCCAGAATACTAAGCAAAAGAAGTAATCTTTTCATCTCGATAGGTCCTTGATATGCTTTAGCCAGGCAAGATAATGATAATCGGTGATTTAAAACATTGAAAAGCTGTAAACAAAGTGTTTTCTTTGTAGCTCAACTCTCAGAGTCAATATGAAAACAGATCAGAACAGACTTTTCGAAGATTTCCCGGAAATCAGTTCGAAGCAATGGGAAGAAAAGATCATCGCCGATCTAAAGGGGGCCGATTACCAAAAGAAACTTATCTGGCAATCGGATGAGGACATTCAGGTCAGGCCTTACTACAGACAGGAAGATGCAGAAAAGATTGCCTTCTCCGGAATCGCTGGTTCTCTGAAGAAACCGGCAGAGGAACCAAACAGCTGGAGCATTTGCCAGGATGTTTTTACCGCGTCTGAACCCGGCGAATGCAATGAGCGGATTCATGCATCCCTGAAGGGTGGTGCCCAGGCCATTCGAATCCACCTGGAAACCGGGCCCGATGCTGAGCAGCTTTCAACAATGCTGAAAGGAGTAAACCTGACTGAAACAGAACTCCACTTTGTGGGTTGCGGTGATGCACCCGGCCTCTATAAGATGCTTTCAACCCTGGCCACAGCAAGGGGCTGTTCCGTAAAGGACCTCAAGGGCTGTCTGGGGGCCGACCCCCTGGGAAAAATGAGTAGCACCGGCAGGTCTGTCGGAACAAGCGATCTGGCAAAACTGGTAAGAAAAGTGGCTAAAGCCTCCCCCGAATTGAGGGTCATTGAGGTAAACGGGGCCCTGATCCAGAACGCAGGAGCTACACTGATTGAAGAGATGGCCTTTTCGCTTGCCATGGCCAGTGAATACCTGGACCTGCTCACCGAACAGGGACTCGACGCTGCCATGGCAGCTGCATCCCTGCAATTCAGCCTCGCCACGGGTCCAAACTACTTCATGGAAATTGCCAAGCTGCGGGCCATGCGCATCCTCTGGCAGGGACTCACTTCAGGCTTTGGCTGTAAGGATCTCATTCCCGTGCATCTCCACACCAGCTCCTCCGAATGGAACATGACCCTCTACGATCCCCATGTGAACATGTTGCGTGGTACCACGGAGGCTATGTCGGCCATCCTGGGTGGTGCTGATTCCCTCAGCGTTCTGCCCTACGATTACCCCTATGGCAGGACCACCGAATTCTCGGACCGGATCGCACGAAATGTTCAGATCATCCTGCGCGAGGAAGCCTATTTTGACCGGGTAAGCGACCCTGCATCCGGATCCTACTATATTGAAACCCTCACCGACGCCATGGCTTCGAATGCCTGGGAGCGTTTCAAGCTATGTGAAGAATCCGGCGGCTACACCGCTGCCTTCAAAGCGGGTAAACTTCAGGCACAGATCGCCGAATCGAGAGAGAAAAAACGTAGGCGAAGCCAATCGGGCCGGGATCATATTCTGGGGACCAATGCCTTCCCCAATTTCAACGAACTAATCCTTGAGCAGCTGCAACAGAGCAGGCAGGAAGTGATTTCGGACACGGAATTTGAGGCCCTCCCGGCTTTCAGGCGCTCAGCTGATTTTGAGGAGCTTCGGCTCGAAACCGAGCGGAGTGGCAAACGCCCGAAGGTCCTGCTGCTCAAATACGGGCCACCAGCCTGGATGACAGCCCGGGCCATGTTCGCGGGCAACTTCTTTGCCTGCGCGGGCTACGAGATTCTGGACAGACCACCTGTTAAGGACCTGGCGAATGGCCTTGAAACAGCCCGAACGGAAAAGGCCGATATTGTAGTCCTCTGCAGTGCCGATGACCAGTATGCGGAAACGGCCCCAAAGGCACAGGCCGAGCTGGGTTCATCTGCTATCATAGTGGTTGCCGGCTATCCCAAAGAAGCCCTGGAACAACTTCAGGAAGCGGGCATTGAGCACTTTATCCACATGAGGTGCAACCTGCTCGAAACCCTCAAATCCTTCAACAAACAACTTCTTTAAGCCAGAGACATGAAACCCGATTTCAGTAAAATAGATTTTCGAGATATCAAAGCGGCTCCGGCATCTGTCAGCCAGAGCGAGCTCTGGGAAACCCCGGAACACGTCAAAATAAAACCCTCCTACGATCGGAAGGACCTCTCGGGTATGGAACACCTGTCCTATGCCGCTGGCCTGCCCCCCTTTCTCCGGGGGCCCTATTCGGCCATGTATGCCATGCGTCCGTGGACCATCAGGCAGTATGCCGGGTTCTCCACAGCTGAGGAGTCAAATGCTTTTTACCGCCGTAACCTGGCGGCCGGACAAAAAGGGCTCTCTGTGGCTTTCGACCTGGCCACCCACCGGGGCTATGATTCCGACCATGAGCGGGTGATAGGTGATGTCGGGAAGGCCGGTGTGGCCATCGACTCCATCCTTGATATGAACATCCTCTTCGACCAGATTCCGCTCAACAAGATGTCGGTATCCATGACCATGAACGGTGCCGTTCTGCCGGTAATGGCCTTCTACATTTTAGCCGGACTGGAACAGGGCGCGAGCCTGGAGCAGCTTAGCGGCACCATTCAGAACGACATTCTGAAGGAATTCATGGTGCGGAATACCTACATCTATCCGCCGGCCATGTCGATGAGGATCATCGCTGACATCTTTGGCTATACCTCGAGGAACATGCCCAAGTTCAACAGCATCAGTATCTCGGGCTACCACATGCAGGAGGCCGGGGCCACAGCCGATATTGAGCTGGCCTACACCCTGGCCGACGGGCTCGAATACCTCAGAACCGGTGTGGCAGCCGGCATCGACATCGACGCCTTTGCCCCCCGCCTCTCCTTCTTCTGGGCCATTGGCATGAACCACTTTATGGAGATTGCCAAAATGCGTGCAGCCCGTATGCTCTGGGCCAAACTCGTGAAGCAGTTCAATCCAAAGAACCCGAAATCCATGGCCCTCCGGACCCACTCCCAGACCTCCGGATGGTCGCTGACCGAGCAGGATCCCTTCAACAACGTGGCCCGCACCTCCATCGAGGCCATGGCCGCTGCTTTGGGCCATACGCAGTCGCTTCACACCAATGCCCTGGACGAGGCCATTGCATTGCCTACTGACTTTTCGGCAAGGATCGCCCGTAACACCCAGCTCCACCTGCAGGAAGAAACCCAGATCTGTCGCTCCCTCGACCCCTGGGCAGGATCCCACTATGTGGAAAGCCTCACCCATGAGATCGCGCACCGTGCCTGGGAGCACATCCAGGAAATTGAGGAACTCGGAGGCATGGCAGCAGCCATTGAAACCGGCATCCCCAAGATGCGTATAGAGGAAGCAGCCGCCCGCAAGCAGGCCCGTATCGACAGTGGCAAGGATGTCATCGTCGGAGTGAACCAATACCGCCTCGAAAAAGAGGACCCAATCGACATCCTCGAAGTGGACAATACTGCAGTCAGACAGGCCCAGATTGAACGGCTCGAACGGCTGAAAAGTGAACGAAATCCCGAGGCGGTGGAAGCTGCACTTAAAGCCATCACACACTGTGCCGAAAGCGGAGAAGGCAACCTGCTGGAACTCTCGGTCGAAGCTGCCCGCCAACGGGCCAGCCTGGGAGAAATCTCCGATGCCATTGAAAAAGTATCCGGACGCTACAAGGCGGTCATTCGCTCTATTTCAGGAGTCTATTCTTCAGAATCGGGCAAGGATGAAGCCTTCTGCGAGGCCTGTGCCCTGGCTGAAGAGTTCGCCCGTCGCGAAGGCCGTCGCCCCCGGATTATGATTGCCAAGATGGGACAGGATGGCCACGACCGGGGAGCCAAGGTCGTTAGTACAGGTTATGCCGACATTGGCTTCGACGTCGATATCGGCCCCCTCTTCCAGACCCCGGCCGAAGCCGCGAAACAAGCCGTTGAAAACGATGTTCACGTGCTGGGCGTATCCTCCCTGGCAGCCGGACACAAGACCCTGGTCCCCCAGGTAATCGAAGAACTGAAAGCCCTCGGCCGTGAAGACATCATGGTGATTGCCGGCGGTGTAATCCCGGCACAGGACTACCAGTTCCTTTATGATGCCGGGGTAATTGCCGTCTTCGGCCCGGGCACCAAGGTATCCGAAGCCGGAAAGGACATTCTCCAGGTCCTTCTGGAAACCTACAGCTAAGCCGGCAGGAAAGGGCCTGTTGGCGAAGAATCTATGGGTAGAACACCCGGTACTCGTGGGGCTCATGAAAGAGAATGCAGACGCTTCCCTTTTTGATCGTTTTAAGAAAGCTCCCTTTTTCTTCGATCACCTGGCCGGCATCCAGATCATAAAGACTGGTTACATCAGCCTCAAAGAAGGGGCGCATTGGTACCAAATCGGTCAGGAAATAGGTATCGGCCCCGGGGGTATGGATAACAGGCAACTGCATGGCATGTGTATGCCCGTCGAAACGGTGAAAACTCATCCAATCCGCGTTCCAGTCCTCGAGCCAGGACAGAGGCCCGGCATACTTTAGGAGTTTCACAAAAAGGCTGTCTTCCTCCCTCGGATCGGGTGAAAGGGCATAATCATAGTGGGCCTTTTGCACATGATAAGCAGCCTTGGGATAACGTTTCTCAATCGTTCCGCGCACCCGCCTGAATGCCCCGCTCCCATGGTCGAAATGCAGGTGGGTGAAAACCACATCCGTGATATCTTCATTGCAATAGCCGGTCTCGTCGAGGACATGGTCGAGCGGCCCCCTGAGCTCCAAGCCATATTCATTGGCCAGTTTTGCCGGAAAGAAATCAGCACACCCCGGATCAATTAACACCAGCCTGTCGGAGGCCTCCACCAGCAAAGCATTCATGGCAATCTTAAGCATTCCGTTCCCATCCGGAGTGTAATAGGACCGCAGCCTCGCCCCGGAAAGGCCACTAAACATCGTATGGGAGTCTACCCGAAGGGTCCCAAAAGGTATAACACGAATTTGCATAACTAAAAATACGAAATGCTCAAACACCTTCTTAAAGAGATCATAAACAGTGAGAAAGTCACTTTTTTACGATTTTTCTTGGCAGAAATAAAGAACATTTATATTTTCGCACTCCGGTTGATAATCAACCGATGTTCTTGACAATACGGTCCGTTCGTCTAGGGGTTAGGACGCCAGGTTTTCATCCTGGTAACAGGGGTTCGATTCCCCTACGGACTGCATCATTTAAAAGGCGATCTCCATACCGAGATGGCCTTTTTTCTTTTGTACAACTCCCTCAGGGGAACCGAACCCCGCCTTCGCTCTGCCACCCCGCATGCCGGCTCCTCGCTAATTTGCTCCACCGGAGCAAATCTTCACGCTCGGCCCTCCTACGGACTGCATCATTTAAAAGGCGATCTCATTACCGAGATGGCCTTTTTTCTTTTATACAATTCCCTCAGGAGGGGGAATCGAACCCCGC
>PDRI01000158.1 GCA_002748055.1 Bacteroidota bacterium
GCCGATTTTGCGGTCAATCCGAATTGTCACAGTGAATGGTATGTGGCTGTAGCCTCCGGGAACCTTTGGAAGACGGTCAACAACGGGACAACCTTCGAGCCGGTTTTCGACAAGTATTCATCCTATTCGACCTCGGTGATTGTGATGGATCCCGGCAATCCGAATGTGCTCTGGCTGGGAACAGGCGAGAACAATCACCAGCGGGCACTTGGCTATGGAGATGGGGTGTACAAGTCGGAAGACGGCGGTGGTTCCTGGAAGAATATGGGCTTGAAAGAATCCCGTCAGATTGGGGGCATCGTGGTCGATCCCCGAAACGGCGATGTAGTCTATGTCGCCGCAGAAGGGTCGGTTTGGGGACCCGGTGGTGAACGGGGCTTGTATAAGACTGAGGACGGGGGGAAAACCTGGAAATGCGTGCTGGAAATTAGTGAGCATACGGGGGTGAACAATGTGGTGATGGACCCTTGTGATCCGGATCTGCTTTATGCCACCAGTGAGCAGCGACGCAGACATGTGTACAGTAAGATTGGCGGGGGACCCGAATCTGCGGTTTACCGTTCGCATGACGGGGGAGAGAACTGGGAGAAGATCATGAAGGGATTGCCCGAGGTTCATCTGGGAGGCATGGGGATTGCCGTGTCTCCGGTCGATCGCAATGTTGTTTATCTAATCGTTGAGGCTGCAGAAGGGAAGGGGGGCTTTTACCGATCAACAGACCGGGGGGCTTCCTGGAAAAGAATGAGTGACCATGTCTCGAGCGGACAGTATTACAATGAGATTTATTGCGACCCCCTGGATGTGGACAAGGTTTATTCCATGGAAACCTATTCTCATGTGACGGAGGACGGGGGGAAGACCTGGAGAAAGCTTGGTAACGACAACAGGCATGTCGACGACCATGCCATCTGGATTGATCCGGACGATGGCAGCCACTTTCTGATTGGGGGAGATGGCGGCATCTATGAGAGCTTTGATGGGGGCAAAAGCTATCAATTCAAATCGAATTTGCCTGTGACCCAGTTTTACAGGGTGGCTGTGGACAACAGCAAACCATTCTACAATGTTTACGGGGGTACCCAGGACAATAACTCGCTTGGCGGGCCATCGATGAACAGGAGCACAGACGGTGTTAGTTCAGAGGAATGGAAGGCGCTTTTGGGTGGTGATGGTTTCTGGGCAGCAGCCGATCCGACCGATCCGGACATCGTCTATTGCGAATACCAGTATGGAAACATGTTCAGGCACGATAAGCGGAGTGGCGAGAACATCAGCATTAAGCCTCGTCCGCGGCAGGGGGAGGAAACGTATAAATGGAACTGGAATGCCCCGCTTGTAATTAGTCACCACAGTCCTACACGCCTCTATGCCATGGCGAATAAGCTCTTTTGCTCCAATGACAGGGGCAATACCTGGGAAGTGATCAGCGAAGACCTGACTACCGGCACCGACCGCAATTCCTGGCCTTTGATGGGGCAATACTGGAGTTACGATGCAGTGGGAAAAGATGTGTCTTCCAGTCAGTGGGGCACAGGTGTTGCCTTTAGTGAGTCTCGTTTGAACGAGGACCTGCTTTATGCGGGAACAGACGATGGGGTGATTTCAATCAGCAGCGATGGCGGAAAGAGCTGGGAAAAGATCCGCAGTTTTCCGGGCATCCCCGGGTATTGCTATGTGAGCGATCTGCTTGCCGACCGCTTTGACGAGCAGGTGGTTTATGCCAGTTTTGATAACCGGAAGCGGGACGATTTCAAGCCCTATATTTTGAAGAGCAGGGACCAGGGAAAGAGCTGGGTGCCGATTACCGGAAACCTGCCCGAAAACGGAACAGTGCACACACTGGCCCAGGATCCCGTGGTTCCGGGCCTGCTTTTTGCGGGGACTGAATTCGGTGTTTATTTCAGTCCCGATGCAGGGAAAAGCTGGACTAAACTGGGTTCGGGCCTTCCTACCATCAGTGTTCGGGATATGGTTATTCAGGAGGAGGAAAACGACCTTGTGCTGGCTACTTTTGGGAGGGGGCTTTACATACTCGACAATTACAGCCCCTTGCGGGAGCTGGCAGAGAACCCTTCCATCCTGGACAAGAATGCCCATGTGTTTTCTGTTGCCGACGCCCTGATGTATGTGCAGACCGGTGGAAAATACGGCCAGGGTTCCAGCTTTTTCAAGGCAGCGAATCCAGGATTCGGAGCCTGTTTTACCTACTACCTGAAGGAGCTTCCAGGGGGGCTGAAAGAGCGTCGGCAGGAGAAAGAAAAGGAATTGTTTGAGGAGAAGGCCCCGATTCCGCAACCCGACAGGGCCCAGCTCCGTGCCGAAGCGACAGAGACGGATCCTTACCTGGTTTTTGTTGTCAGGGATGCCAAAGGGAAGCCTGTACGCAAGCTCTATAAAAAGGCTTCCAAGGGTGTTGGACGTATTCACTGGGACTTGCGTTACAGTGGCTTTGATGCGCTTTCGGCTCCATCTTCCGCTGAGGATGAGTTGGAAAACTCCACGCCGGGCTTACTGGCCATGCCAGGCGACTATAGTGTGGAACTGTACCTGGTAGCTTCCGGGGAGGTAGTCAGCTTAAGTGAGGCACTTCCTTTTAAGGCCCGCTTGTTGAACCAGACCAGTTTGTCGGAGCAGGACATACAGGCTTTAAATGCCTTTCAAAGCGAGGTGTCGGAACTGTCGAGGGTAATGACCGGAGCAAGGGCGCTGGCCAGGGAGCAGGACCTTAAGCTGAATACCCTGCTTCGGGTGATCCGGCAAACCCCGGGTACGGGAGAAGAAATCTTTGGAAGGCTGCTTTCGCTTGAGCGAGAGGTAGAGGATGTCCTTTACACGATGGAAGGCCCCAGGGCACGCGCCTCCTGGGAAGAATTGCCCCCGATGGACATGCCCCTGAATCGTCGCCTCAATATTTTGGTTCGTACCCACTGGTCCTCGACTTCGAAATTGACCGGTACTGAAAGGGAGCAGCTTCGCATTCTGAAGGAAGAATTTCCTCCCGTCTTACGAAGGATTGAGAAGACTGCCGCGGAAATTGAGTTACTGGAACAGGATTTGGAAAAGCTGAAAGCCCCCTGGACCCCCGGTCGGATTCCGGCATTGTTTTAAGGATGTGGTTGAAGCCTGCTGAGAGCGGGTGCCATCCATTTCCGGCAGCTCATTGCTGCAAATCAGGCATGGAGAGGAAAGGAGGGGCCGTTTCTTGTCGAAGAAACGGGGGGAATTACGTGCTTTTGCCCGGTGAATCTCCTGCTTATGTAAGGGAAACAACGCAGGTGGAGGATTTTTAATTTCAGGGGATACCCCTCTATTTCGAACCTGAGTCCTGCTATACATTTGTATGCAAAGATTAGCCATCAGGACGTTCTCAGCTACAAGACTTAGTTAGCAATAGGGGTTAGCAACCGTTTTAGGTTTAGTTAGGTTAGGGAAGCAAAGTGCAGCTTTGCACCGCGTTTCAACAGGAAAGGGCTGTCCTGCCAGGGGCAGCCTTTTCATTTAAGGTCCATTCTGAAATCGAGTCCTAGGCTGTCGGCAATTTCCTTCAGGTCCTTCTGAATGGGCACAAGCACATCGATTCCCGTCTTTCTTAGTCTTTCCTCACTTTCCCTCTCCGGGTCACCGGGAATGAGGACCTTTTTAGAAGCATCGGCCGGCCGGGCAGCCCTGAAGGTTTCGATCCACTGGTCCATCCTGGACTTAAAGTCCTCGGCCTTTTGAAAGGCATCTATGCGCATGGCACCGAAGAAGTGACCTGTGCCTTCACCTACTTTTTCATCTTTAACGGGCAGGTAGGCAACCGATGGCGGACAGAACGGCCCGAAGTTGGCTCCGGAGAGAACAGCAGAGAAGATGTCGACTACGGCACTCATGCAATAGCCTTTATGGCTTCCCATTTCCCTGGTTCCTCCCAGGGTGAGCATTGCACCGCCTTCCCTGATAATATCGGGATCGTCGGAGGCTTGCCCTTCCTTGTCCTGGACATAGCCAAAGGGCACTTTTTCACCCTTTTTGCTGGCTACAGCAAGCTTCCCTCTGGCTATCGGAGTTGTTGCGAAATCGGCTACGAAAGGCGGATGAATGCCTGCCGGTACGGCTACGGCAATGGGGTTTGTTCCCAGCATACGGGATAGCGAGAAGGTAGGGGCCACGAGGGGATTGGCGATGGTCATACAGATGCCGATCATGTCTTCCTTCAGGGCCATCATGGCATAATAGCCCGCAATTCCATAGTGATTGGATCCCCGGGTCGAAACCCAACCGGTTCCTGCCTTCCGGGCTTTGTCTATGGCAATCTCCATGGAGCGTGTGGCGGCAATCATTCCAATGGCTCCGTCGCCGTCCACTACTGCAGTGCTGGGAGATTCATGTACAATTCGCACATCCGGATCAATGTTGATTCGTCCGGCTTCCCAGAGTTGAAAATAGTCCTTGATGCGAATCATGCCGTGACTGGCATGCCCGCGGAGTTCGGCAGCTATGAAGACCCTGGTGATCTTTTCAGCATCGGACCGGCTGCAGCCCATCTTTTCAAATACACCGGATGTAAAGTCCTCCAGATATGAAACCTCGTACATTTTGTTGCAGTTTTAGGACAATGGTTTTCTGACCAGCTTGGCAGCAGATGCCTGGGCGGTGGGCATGATCAGCATGTCGTTGATATTTACATGGGGCGGACGGGTGACTGCATAAAGAACTGCATCGGCAATGTCCTCGGCATGTAAGGGATGATAGCCTTCATAAACTTTTCTGGCCCTGTCCTCATCTCCCCGGAAACGCACCAGACTGAATTCGGTATCGACTGCCCCCGGACAGATTGCGCTTACCCTGATTCCGTAATCGACGAGATCGAGCCGCATGCCCCGGGTGAGGCCTTCAACAGCAAATTTGGTGGCATTGTACACATTCCCGTTCTCATAGGCCTCCTTTCCGGCGATGGAGCCAATGTTAACAATATGGCCGCTTCTGCGTTTGACCATGCCGGGTGTAATGAGCCGGCTGATGTAAAGCAGCCCTTTGATGTTGGTGTCGATCATTTGTTCCCAGTCATTCAGGTCGCCTTCATGAATCGGACCAAGTCCGGCTGCAAGTCCTGCGTTGTTTATCAGGACATCAATCTTTTGCCAGGGACCGGGAAGCTGTGCGATGGCTCTCGCCACCTCTTCATTTTTTCTGATATCGAAGTTCAGGGAAAGGACCCCGGTCTTGTGTTCTTGCCGGAGTTCATCCTCCAACTCTTTCAATTTGTCGGCTCTGCGGCCGGTGACAATGAGGTCGAACTGATTTTGGGCCAGCAGCTGTGCTGTGGCACGACCAATGCCTGCCGTAGCGCCCGTTACAAGTGCAATGCGCTTCATGGGACTTTGCTTTCGGGCAAATGTAATATATTTGTCACAAAGCCTCATGAATTATGGACCTGAATGATGCTGCACTAAAAGAGCGGGCTCTTTCCTATCTGACACAGGACGAGATATATTCCATCGGTTCGATGCTGGGTCGGGACCCGAATCCTTTTGAGTTAAATATGTTTGCCGCAATGTGGTCGGAGCATATTTCCTACAAGAGCTCTATTAAATGGTTGGAGGAGATGCCCCGCAAAGGGGCCGGTGTGCTGGTGCAGGCCGGTGATGAGAATGCCGGGGTGATCGACCTGGGTGGAGGGCTGGCCTGTGTGGTAAAGATGGAATCGCACAATCATCCGGTTGCGGTGGACCCCCGGCAGGGAGCTGTAGGGGTCGGGAACATCTACCGGGATCTGATCAGCATGGGGGCGGAACCAGTAGGACAGTTGAACATTCTTCGTTTTGGGAACCCCATAGAGAAGCAGGTCAGGGAAATGTTGAACGCTGTTGTCGGAGCTCTGGGGTCCTATTCCAACAATTTCGGTGTCCCGGTTGTGGGGGGCGAGATTCTGTTTGATGAAAGCTACAGGCTCAATCCCCTGGTGAACATGATGGGAGTGGGCATCGTGAAGAAGGACAAGCTCCTGCGCTCGGTCCTGGGTATGAGCGGACAGCAGGTGATTTTGCTGGGAAAGAAGATTAGTGGAAGGGGGGTGCATGGTGCAGGTTTTGCATCGAAGGCCCTGAAGCATATGGGAGAGGGGCAGATGGTTCCCGAGTCGCAGATTGCCGATCCCGCAGGAGGGAAGATATTGATGGACTGCCTCCATGAGATGAATGAGGCCGGACTGATTTCCGGTATGCAGGATGTGGGTGCCGGGGGCATACTTTGTGCAGCAGCAGAAATGGCCAGTGGAGGTGGAAAAGGGGTGACCCTGCATATCGATCGCATGCCACTCTTAAAGCCCGATTTGGATGCCCTGGCCATCTTGCTTTCCCAAACCCAGGAGCAAATGCTCCTTTCTGTGGAAACCGAGAGCCTGGAAGAACTGGGCAGGATTGCAAAGCACTGGGGCCTTGATTGCCAGAGTGTGGGAGAGGTAAATACCAGTGAGCGGATTCAGGTCTTTCAGGGGGAGAGCCTGCTGGGTGATTTACCCGTTCATTTGCTTGTGCGTGGTGGAGGGGCCCCCGTCTATATCAGGAATATGAAGGCCAGGGATAAGGCCATTCGCAGCATTTCGGCCGAGGAGGTACCAATGCCCGGGAACCTGAAAGACATTGCCCGGCGCATGATTTCCCTGCCCAATATTGCTTCACGCCGCTGCATTTATGAGCAGTTCGATACCATGGCGGGCTTGACGAATCTGAGCCTTGAATATGCCTCCGATGCGGGAGTAGTGGCCGTTGGCGATGGAGGCATGGCACTGGCAATGAGTGTAGATGGCAATTCCCGCTATGGGCGGCTGGAAGCCCGTAAGGGAGCGATGATTGCTGTGGCAGAGGCTTGCCGGAACATTATTTGTTCCGGTGGTCGTCCCCTTGCACTGGCCGATTGCCTGAATTATGGAGATCCTGCCGATCCTCATGTCTATCACGATTTCGCGGAAAGCGTGAAGGGAATAGGGGAGGTTTGCCGCAGCATGGGCATCCCTGTGGTTGCAGGGAATGTTAGTTTTCACAATCTGACACAAAACGGAAATGAGCAAGCCTCGGTTATTCCGACCCCGGTCATAGGCATGGTGGGTGTGCTGGATTCCACCGAGCAGTTGATGACGGTGAACTTCAAGCAGAAGGGAGATATGATCTATTTGCTTGGACGCTCCGACAATGATATTTCCTCCTCCGAGTACCTGTCGGTTGTTCATCTGATAAATGAATCGGCGGCTCCCCGTTTCGACCTCGACTACGAGATGAAGATGCAGGGCATTCTGGCTACGCTGATCAGAGATGGTTTGGTGAATTCGGCCCACGATGTTTCGCTTGGGGGGCTGTTTGTTACCCTCGTAGAAAGTGCCTTACCCGGGGGGCTTGGGTTTGATGTAACTTCGCCGGCCGAGATCAGGGGCGATGCCTTTCTTTTTGGGGAGTCGCAAAGCCGCGTTGTGGTGAGCGTGTCGCCGGAGCATGAAACGGCCTTTTTGGATTTCATGATGGAATCGGGACTGCATTTCTCAGCCCTGGGCCATGTTACTAAGGAAGAATTGCGCATCGATGATGTGTCTTTTGGTTTTATTGCCGATTATGCCAGGGACTTCGACAAAGCACTTGAACATCTCTTAGCTGCCGAGGCTGGCTAAAATACTAATTCCCGTTTTTCCCCGTTAAAAGCTATAATGAGACCCCCCTTTTTTACCCTGGCCCTGCTCTTTTTAATGAGCGCCGTTTATGGGCAGGTTGAACGCCCCAGGAATCTGAGTGCTTTCGATTTAAAACCTCTTCACTTCGGTTTTACCATAGGATTCAATGCCATGGATCTTGGTTTCGTGCGCAACTATCAGGCCGATCAATTTGTTTATGCCGACCTCGATAAGGTGCTTCCGGGATTCCAGGTGAGCATTGTCTCCGATCTGCGACTAAACCGGAACTGGAATCTCCGTTTTTTACCGGGAATTAGTTTTGGCTCCAGGGAGATTGTTTTTTACGAGGATCCCAGGACGAGCCCTGGATCGGCACTTGTGGAGCTTCCCGAGGTGGACAACCCGGTCAGGCTGGGGCCCAGTAATCTTGACTTTCCCCTGCACCTGAAGTACAGATCGAAACGCAGTAACAATTACCGGCCCTATCTGGTGGGCGGTTTGAATTTTCGTTACGACATGTCGGCCAAGAAGGAATATGATGGCGAATCGGATGAGTATCTGAAATTTAAGCCGGCTGATCTTTTCCTGGAGTTTGGGTTTGGGATTGACACCTATCTGCGTTATTTTAAGTTTGCCCCGGAAATCAAACTGGCTGTGGGTTTGCGCAACATCCTTGCGGATGAAGGAAGGATGCCCCATCCCGAATTTGTGAATTCACTCTCGCGTGTGAATTCCTACATGGTGATGCTCAACTTTCACTTCGAATAGGAGCCTTCGTCTGCCGGGCCAGTTCCGCACTTACGATGGCCACAGCAGATGCGATGTTCAGGGATTCTGATCCCCCTTCCATTCCGGCATAGGACGGGATGGTAATGCGCCCGTTCAGCCGGTTTGAAAGGGCCTGGTCCAGGCCATGGGACTCGCTTCCAAAAAGGATGAGTGGGGCCCGTTCAAGGGGCGTCTCGAAGAGATTTTCACCCTGCAGGTAGGTGCCGTAAACGGCCCTGCCATCTTTCTCGCATTGTTTCAGGATCTGATCCAATTCCATGTAGTAGAGCTTAACCCGGAAAATGGCGCCCATACTGGCCTGGACCACCTTGGGTGACCAGGCATCGGTTGATCCGGGTGTGCAGACGAGGTGCCGGATCCCAAACCAGTCGGCAGTGCGGATAATGGTTCCCAGGTTGCCGGGGTCACTGATCTCGGAAAAAGCCAGCAGGGCTTCGTTTTTCAGGGTCGCAGCTTCCATCGCATATTCAGGGATGCCTACCAGGGCGAGTACGCCGGGCGGACTCACCAAAGCGGAGATCTTTCTCATCTCTCCCGTTTCAATGATTTCTGCTTTCAGGCCCGCAGCCCTGCAAGCTTCCTTGTTTCGCTCAGCCCATTCTGCACTGGCCAGGAGCCGATGAACCGACCAGTAGCTGCGATTGGCCCGAATCAATTCTTTCACCATTTTTTCGCCCTCGACCATGAACAGGCCATGCTGCATTCTGAATTTCTTTTTCTGCAGCGAACGGATGAGCTGAATGGCAGGTTTTGAGAGCATGGTAAGACTGTTGTATCCTGCAAAGATGGAAAAACTTTTCCCTGCAGTAAAATTTGTATTTTTGCCTTTCAATTGCCTGAATTTGCGTCGCGGGATTCTTTACATATTGCCCCTTTTAGCCTTGCCCGCTCTCTTTTCCTGTCGTGCTACACGCTATGTGCCGGAAGATGCCTATCTGTTAAAGCGCAATGAAATCGAGATTGAGGAGGGGGATTTCGAGCGCAAGGAACTGACGAATTACATTAAACAAAAACCCAATAAGCGCATCTTTTTCTGGCGCTTTTATCTCTCACTCTACAACCTGTCTTCACCCCATAAGGACAATGGCTTTCACAACTGGCTTCGCGATATCGGAGAACCCCCTGTTGTTTATGATCCCGATCTGAAAGACAGGACAAGAGAACAATTCTATCTCTATCTGTGCAACAAGGGCTATTATCATGCCAGCGTGACCGATACCACGCTCTTTCGAAATAACCGGGCTTGGGTAAAGTACAGGATAAAGACGGGGCAGCCTTACCGGATCAGGGATATCAGCTATTTCTTTCACGACGGGGACATCTCCCGCATGGTGCTGTCCGATACGGGAAGCAATGCCTTCAGGAAGGGGGAACCCTTCGATGTAGATGTGTTACAGAAGGAACGGCTGAGGATTGAAACCCTTTTAAGGAATCGGGGGTATTACAAGTTTTCAAGGGATTTTGTGTATTTTGAAGTGGACAGTGCCCTGAACAGTCTTGAGGTTGATATTACCCTGGGAATCAGGAATTATCCTCGTCAGCTGCCCAATGGTCATGTGAGGCATGGGGTGCATCCGGTTTACCAGATCAGGGATGTTTACATGCAGACCCTGGATCGGGGACTCGGTCCTGCCGGTGAGAAGAAGACAGCAGGACTTGCAGATACCCTGGTTTTTGACAGTATTCACCTTCTGAGCCGGGGGAAGCCTGCAGTGAGGCCCTCTGTTCTCACGCAGAAAAACTACATCATTCCCTCCGCTGTCTACTGCCTTTCGGATGTGCAGCGGACCTACAGAAACCTGTCGGCATTAAGTGCCCTGAGCACTGTGGATGTGCGGTTTAAAGAGTTAAAGGATGAGCCGGGAGTGTTGGATTGCTATATGAAGCTGATGCCGGCCGTTCGTCAGTCCTACACGGTTAAGCTCGAGGGGACAAACTCCGGTGGCAACATAGGCGCAGGAGGGAACTTCATCTACCAGCACAAGAATCTCTTTGGAGGTTCGGAACAGCTCGACCTGACCTTCCTGGGTGCCGTTGAGTCTTTAAGAAAGACAGCCAGTGAGGCAGTTCGGGAGCAGGGGTTGGATTTTATGCAGGAATACGGGGTGGAAGCAAGGCTGCGCATCCCCAAGTTTTTACTGCCTTTTCGCACCGATCAGTTTATTCGACAGTTTAATCCGCAGACCAGTATCCGGCTCACATACAACTACCAGAA
This sequence comes from Bacteroidota bacterium, assembly GCA_002748055.1. Classification (GTDB taxonomy): domain Bacteria; phylum Bacteroidota; class Bacteroidia; order Bacteroidales. The sequence goes on from PDRI01000158.1 coordinate 10,647, forward strand.
CAGGCCGCAATACAACAGAACACTTGCCAATGCTTCGTTTGGATACGAGTGGAAGGGGAACGAACATCTGGTGCATAGGGTCTGGCCTGCAGAGGCGAGCCTGATTCTGACGCCCTATATACATCCCGATATGCTGGAATGGCTGGCTGGGAAATACCTGTTTTATTCCTATGAGCCTCACATGATTCTGAATTCCAGGTATTCGGTAGCTTACAACACCCAAAAGGTGCTGAAGAGACAGGACTTTATTGATGTTCGCTACAATCTGGAGTCTGCGGGGAATTTGCTTTATGGGGGCTATCGCATGTTTAAGTCGGAAGCGGATCCGGGCGATTTCCAGGTCTTTGGGGTCGATTTTGCACAATACATTAAAACGGATATCGATTTTCGCAGCTATCACTTTTTCTATGACGACATCAGCCTGGTGTTTCGGGGCTTTGCCGGAGTGGGTTTTGCCTATGGGAATTCCACCGCCATGCCTTTTGAAAAGCAGTATTTTTCGGGTGGTGCCAACGGGATTCGTGCCTGGCGGGTGAAGAATCTGGGGCCGGGGTCCTATGATGACCAGGAAGAAACCTCCTGGCCCAACCAGACCGGTGACGTGAAGCTGGAGGCCAATGTTGAATATCGTTTCAGACTCTTCTGGAAGTTGGAAGGGGCTCTGTTTCTTGATGCCGGGAATATCTGGTCCCTTTCAAAGGAGGATGACAGGCCGGGAGCAGGTTTCGAGTTTGATCGATTCTACAAAGAGTTTGCTGTGGGAACGGGTTTTGGAGCCCGCCTCGTATTTAATTTCTTTATTCTGCGCTTTGATCTGGGTGTTCCCTTGCGCAATCCCTTCCCGGTTTCGGGCTCAAACTGGCTGCCCGGAAACGCCGGAATCGGGACGAAAGACCTGAGTTTTAACATCGGGATTGGTTACCCCTTCTAAGCTCGCGGGTGAGTTTCTTTCCGGGGGCCTTGGCTGGCTTTTCCTAACCTGTTGATTATCCCGATATTTATACTAATTTTACGGGCTCATTTAAAGTCAAACTATAACTATTCAGACCATGTCAAATAAGATTTTTGATGCAGTTAAACCCGGTGTTGTAACCGGTGATGATGTGCAAAAGGTTTTTGCCATCGCTAAGGAAAATGAATATGCACTTCCCGCAGTGAATGTTGTGGGGACAAACTCTGTAAATGCTGTTCTGGAAGCAGCCAAAAAAGTGAATTCTCCGGTAATTATTCAGTTTTCCAATGGTGGTGCGGTTTTTTATGCCGGGAAAGGCCTGTCCAACGAAAACCAGAAGGCTGCTGTTGCCGGTGCTGTTAGTGGCGCAATTCATGTTCATGCCATGGCCGAGGCCTATGGTGTTCCCGTGATCCTTCATACCGACCATGCTGCCAAAAAGCTGCTGCCCTGGATCGACGGCATGCTCGATGCCGGCGAGGCCTACTATGCCAAGCATGGCAAGCCGCTGTTCAGCTCTCACATGATCGACCTTAGTGAGGAGCCTCTGAAGGAAAACATTGAGATCAGTGCAAAGTATCTCGAGCGCATGAGCAAGATTGGCATGACCCTCGAGATTGAACTGGGTTGCACCGGTGGCGAAGAAGACGGAGTGGATAACACCGGTATGGACAATGCACTGCTTTATACCCAGCCCGAGGATGTTGCCTATGCCTATGAGGAGCTTTCCAAGATTAGTAACCGTTTTACCATTGCAGCTTCCTTTGGGAACGTTCATGGTGTGTATAAGCCGGGCAATGTGGTGCTGACTCCCAAGATTCTGGACAATTCTCAGAAATATGTAGAGGAGAAGTACAAGACGGGTAAGAAGCCTCTTTTCTTTGTATTCCATGGTGGTTCAGGTTCCTCGCGGGAGGAAATCCGTGAAGGAATCTCCTATGGTGTAATCAAAATGAACATTGATACCGACACCCAGTGGGCAACCTGGGATGGTGTTCGTAAGTTTGAAGCTGCCAACCACGATTATCTGCAGAGCCAGATTGGAAATCCCGAAGGTGATGACAAGCCCAACAAGAAGTATTACGATCCGCGGAAATGGCTGCGCGAAGCCGAGCTTTCCATGATCGAGCGTCTGGAGGTGGCATTCACCGACCTTAACTGCATCGACAGGCTTTAAGGCCTCATCGGGATTAAGACCTCATTTGGATGATACAGGGCGAGAGGGATCGATTTAGCAGTAAGTTTGGTGTTATTGCTGCAGCTGCCGGTTCGGCTATCGGGCTGGGCAATATCTGGAGATTCCCTTATGTGGTTGGGGAAAACGGTGGTGGGGCTTTTCTGCTGATCTATCTTTTCTTTATTGCAGCCATTGGCATTCCCGTCATGATGTCGGAGTTTGTGATTGGCCGTTCTGCCCAGTTGAATCCCGTAGGTGCATTTAAAAAAATAGCTCCCGGTAAGCGATGGCATCTCATCGGCTTACTGGGAGTTGTTTCGGCTTTCATTATCCTGGCTTTTTACACAGTGGTAGCGGGTTGGACCCTTGAATACCTGGTACAGTCGGTGAA
>PDRI01000159.1 GCA_002748055.1 Bacteroidota bacterium
TGACTCTTCACGATATTTCTTCGCCCAGTACTGGAACGTCGTATAGGCCAGGCCTGCCTGATCGCAATAGTCCTTCTGAGACTGACTGCTGCGCTTCCAAGCCTCGATGTGACCGAACATCTCCTCCCGGGTGTGGCTTTTAATTGTATGCATGCGCCAAACCTACGCACTCACCGGCTAAACTGAAGGATGAGTTGCTAGGACGGATACATGTTCACAACGGCATTGAGTGGCTCTTCGGAAAAAGGAATCATTTTAGGCATGCAGACAACTTGTTCCCTGCTCAGGAATTTTATCCTGAGTGCCCATCTCCAATAAAAAACTCTCCATCAATGATGAGGAGTTCTCTTAGTAGCGGGGGCAGGACTTGAACCTGCGACCTTTGGGTTAGATCAGGAGTACATTTCAAAAGCATTCTAAAATGGGCAGGCCTAACTAAATACCAAACTCTTGATTATTATATCGACACTGATGATGATTTTGAATAAAAGGATGAATAAGACCATTTTGGAGATTGATTAATTATCCGTTACATTCATTAAATATATTTCAATATTGGTAGTAATACTACCTATTTACCAAAATAATTAATGAAAAAATGCGCTTAAGTATAATCACCATTAAAATTATTCTATTTTTGGTAGTATGACTACCAATTCGAATAAAAAATTAATGAACCTTCTATCCAATCATGTACCTGGGACGGTACTTCTGGCTTCATGGTTGGAAAAGAAAGGTTTTTCAAGGGAACTACAGAAATACTATTTGAAAAGCGGTTGGCTACAATCATATGGTGTTGGGGCATTAAAAAGACCAAATGAAAATGTGCAATGGACAGGAGCCTTGAACTCTTTGCAAAGTCAGACCGGATTGTCAGTGCACGCTGGCGGCCTCACATCGATATCCCTTCAGGGATTTTCCCATTATGCCCGAATAAAGAATGAACCGCTTTATCTTTTTTCACCCAAATATGGGAACCTGCCAATGTGGTTTCTGAGTCAGGAATGGAGCACCCAGATAATACACGTGAAAACAAAGTTTTTGCCTTCAGATCTTGCGATGTATGATTTTTCCAGGGATGTTATAAAGATTGAAATATCTTCGCTTGAGCGTGCAATATTAGAGTGTTTGTACCTGACACCAAATCGATTCGACATGATGGAATGTTTTCAAATACTGGAAGGCCTGGTAAATCTTCGTCCAAAAATCCTACAAGAATTACTTGAAAACTGCAATTCCATAAAAGTAAAACGACTATTTCTGTATATGGCTTCCAAAGCCAATCATCAGTGGTTGGACTTTGTAGATCAATCCAATATAGACTTAGGAACTGGTGACAGGGTTATAACCAAAGGAGGGGCATATATATCACAGTTCAAGATATCGGTACCAAAAGAAATAGCAGAAAAATGATAAATCAAGTATATATAAATCAGGCTGATTTGCTCCTACAGGTGGTCCCTCAGGGGGGGGTAACGAGGATAAATACCCTGATATCACGGGGCAGCGTATTTTTGAGTACTTACAGGATCGTGGTTTTGATGGAGAGATTACCATTGTTCGTGATTACCTGAGAGGTATCCGTCAGGTGGCCTCAAAAACGCCCCTGGTGATGGTAGAAACACTACCAGGCCAGCGGGCGGCTCATAACTGGAGTGATTACATGATTACTTTTACCTTTTACCCTGGCAGTGGCTTCTGGAGGTAAATGATCTACGGACTCATCAAACTACCAAACAAAAAACCCTCTGAAATTAAATGTTTCAGAGGGTTTGTAGTAGCGGGGGCAGGACTTGAACCTGCGACCTTTGGGTTATGAGCCCAACGAGCTACCAACTGCTCCACCCCGCAATATATCTTTTGTACCTAAACTGCCATGCAGAAGCCAACGTGGTTAGCGGATGCAAATATAGCAGAATTTCGGGGAATGACAAAATATCAATTTCGCGGCCGAGGAACCAGCTTTCGCTTTCCCCTGCCCCTTGCCAAGTCCTGAGTTCGGCCGGATTACCTGTTCAGCATGGCCGACAGTTGCCGGTAGTTCTGGTCCTCGGGGTAATAGCCGATAAGTAGGTCGGCATAGCGTTTCGAATTCAAGTGCTTTTTCCAGGGTGCTGATTGCCTCCCCGACTTGCCCCTGCGAATTCAGCCCTATGGCCAGGACATAGCTGTAGTGGGGATCATCCGGATCGAGCCGGGCAGCTTCCTTCAGATGGTGCAGGGCTTCTTCCTCCTGCTTCTGCCTGACCTTGAGCAATCCCAGGGCATAGTGCAGGGCCGCCAGATCAGGATAGGTCTCAAGTGCACGAAGCAGCAGCTCTTCTCCCTCTGCATCTCTGTTCTGGCGACGATAAAGGTCGGCCAGATTGATATAGGGTGCCACCAGTCCCGGTTCCAGCTCAATGGCTTCAAGGTAGGAAGCCTCGGCCTTTTCAAAATCGCCTGTATTCAGGAAAAGGTTACCGAAATTCAGGTGGGTTGAGGGATGGTCGGCATTGATCATCAGGGCTGCGTTGTACTCGCTGAGGGCCTTCTTCAGCCGGGCTTTTGCCGTGTCTGAAAGCCCATGCGAAGGGATGGTCGTAAGGGCGTTTGCGGCCATCAATCTGATCAGTTTTATTGAATCGTTCAGGCGTGGCAGGGCCAGATCGCGGATTTGTGTAGCTTCTCCGAAGCGAATTACCGAAAGAGCGGCATAGCGAATCAGCGGATTCGGATCCCGGCTGGCCGAGTCAAGCAGGGCTGTCGATTCGGAACCGGGATAGGCTCCAAGCAGGGATACAGCCGTAGCCCTGACCATGGGTGGCTGATCTCCGTCTCTGGCCAGACGAATAAGCCCTTCCCGGGCTTCGGGATAGCGCTTGCGCCCTGCCAGGAACACTTCTCCATAGTGGGGGGTATTCAGCAGGTCTTCTCCGTACCATTGACGAAGGTGTTCTGTGGCCCAGCTCACCGATTTATCGCTGTGGCATTGGTTGCATGCATTGGGGGTAGCTAGTTTCTCGCTCAGGTCGGGACGGGGGATCCGGATGCTGTGATCGCGCCGGGGGTCCACCACCATGTAGCTTCGTTCATGCATATGGCACTCGGTACAACTGGCCCCCTCCTTCGCCGGATCGTGAAAGTGGTGTTCAGGCCCGCCATAGGTTGAGGCCAGATGACAGCGGTAGCAGAGCGCATTCCCCGGTGAATAGGTTTGGCCCGAATGGGGTTCATGGCAGTCCTTGCAGACCACCCCTGCCTGGTACATTTTGCTTTGGAGAAAAGAGGCATAGACATAGACCTCCTCCTGAATCTGCCCATCGGGATAATAGAGGCCCTCTTCCAGAAGGCTTGGCCAGTGCGTATCGAGCAGAGACCCTCCGTGGTAGTAGTCTTCAGTGGTTACGGACCTGCGCGCATGGCAGCGGGAGCACATCTGCACAAGCTCATCCGACTCACGCGGCACAGAACGCCGGGCAGTAGTGGCACCGGGATCGAAGACCCAGGTACCACCATCTGTATCTTTCAGCCGGAGCACCAGTCCCATATCGGCCATGTGGTTGGGCGAACTACCGGACTCGACCTCTCTGGCCCATTCAATATGCCTGGAACCCGGTCCGTGACAGGCCTCGCAGGACACATCGATTTCCGACCAGCTTGTATGATAGCTCTTTTCACTATAGCTGTAATTCTTCCTCAGGTTGGTGGAATGGCATTCGGCACACATGTAGTTCCAGTTCTGGCTTACATTTGTCCAGTGCAGCACATCCTTCGGGCCAATGTATTCATCCTGGTAAAGGTGGAACCATTTCTGCCCCCCCGCGGCTGCCGGACGCGTATCCCAGGCAATGGGAAGGCATTGGAGCCGCCCCCCGGGAAAGGCCACCAGGTATTGCTGCAGGGGCCTGATGCCAAAGACATACAGGATCTGGAAATCGGTCATTTCTCCATTGAGCCCTTCTGTATGAACCATGAATTTCCCTTGGTCCATATAGAAACGCGATTCCACCCCAAAATGCCTGAATGTCGCATCGTTGAAATTGCCGAGCACGCTTTGTTTTGTAGCCGTATCCATGGCCATGTCATGATCCGAATTCAGAAAGAGCTCATACTGCTTTTCATGGCATTCGCGGCATTTTAACCTGCCCACATAGTTGGCTTCGGCATAGCTGCCGGCATGGGAGGCCGGCTGTCCTGCCCTGTCCTTCCGGCTGCAGCAAAACATGCTTCCAAGAATGATAAATCCTGCCACAACGGGCAGTAAGCACAGGAGATGTGCACCCTTCTTCACCTCAACAGCCTTTTTTAGCGCTGGTTTAACTTCTTTAGTGTAATTTCAAATGTATATAAATTGGGGAAATCGTTTCGGTTCCTGAAGGCTATTCAAAAGGAATCTATATAGTTTTGTTTATTGCCAAACCAAAGCATAGCAGCCCGCATGAAGCGAAGACAATTCTTTCATCGTGTTTTGCGCAGCGTTCTGGTCGCTACCGGGGCGCTTGCTGCGTTCGCTTATTTCCGGCCGTTCATTCCGCGCCGAAAGGGACAGGAAGGCAGGATCGTACTGGGCCGTGCAAGGGATTTCCCCGTCGATACCTATCGTTACGTGGAAAAGGGCGATCTGTTTGTATATCGCGACCATGAGGGTGTCAGGGCCGTTTCGGCACGTTGCACCCATCTGGGGTGTATTGTTCAACAGGAGGGAGATGGCTTTGCCTGTCCCTGCCATGGTTCTTTTTACGATCTGAATGGAAGGGTGCTCTCTGGCCCGGCACCTCGCAACCTGCCCTGGTATCGGGTGCAGGAGATGCCCGATGGCCGCATCGTAGTCCTGCCGGCTAAACAGGTGGGGCCGGAGGAAAAATTACCGACAAGCTGACATGAGCCGAAAAGCAGGAGAATATGAGAACCCGGCCAGCGAATCCGGGACTGCAGATCGCCGGACCCGTGTAAGGCGGGTTTCTCAGAATTTTTTCCTGCATATTCATGCTCCCAGGGTCCATGTTCATTCCCTGAAACCAACTTTCAGCTTTGGATTGGGCATCATTCTGGCAGCCTTGTTTGTTATTGTAATCCTCACCGGGGCCGTCCTGATGTTGTACTATACCCCCTCGGTCGATATGGCATATCGTTCGGTGAAGGACATCATTTTCATCCTTCCCGGTGGTCGCCTGATCCGGAATGTGCACCGTTGGGCTGCCCAGGGCATGGTCATTGTGGCCTTTCTTCACCTTATCAGGGTTTTTTATACGGCATCTTACGCAGATGGAAGAGCCCGAAACTGGGTTATTGGGGTAGTCATGCTGGTGCTCATATTACTGAGCAATTTCAGTGGTTATCTCCTGCCCTGGGATCAGCTGGCATACTGGGCTGTAACCATTGGTGCCAACATTGCATCCTCGACGCGGGAACTGACCGATTTGCTGGGTATCACGGAGTACTTCGATCCGGGAGGTTTTTTCAAGCGCATGCTCATCGGTGGGGAGACCGTGGGACAGGCAGCGCTCACCCGCTTCTTCATGCTGCATGTCATCTTCCTTCCCCTCACCCTGTTGCTGCTCACAGGCTGGCACTTTTGGCGGATTCGGAAAGATGGTGGTCTGTCCAGGCCGCTCAAATGCAAAACCGGGGAATCCTGGCTGGCCTGGCCCGTTCTGATGTGGACCGAGGCAGCCCTTTTCCTGGTTACACTGCTCACGGTTTTCGTTTTAGGTCTGCTGTTTAACGCCCCCCTTTTGGAAATGGCCGATCCTTTACACCCCGGGAATCCGGCAAAATCGCCCTGGTATTTTCTGGGTATACAGGAGTTGGTCAGTTATTCGGCCTTTACCGGAGGTTTTTTGGTTCCGGTGCTCTACCTCATCTTTCTGTTTTCCATACCTTTTAAAGATAGAGAGAAGGAAAGCATTGGCCTTTGGTTTGGATCGAAACCGGCACTTGGATGGGTTTTATGGAGTGCACTTGCAAGTGCCTTGTTTGTGATTCTGCAGCTCTTTGTCATGATTCGTTTTGGCTGGCTCAGGGATTGGTTTCCGGGGGGCTCCCAATGGTATATTATGCTGATCAATCCGGCCAGCCTCACGGCACTTGCCTGTATTCTTGCCGGACAACTTACTCTTCGAAGGACCCGTTCGACCCGAATTGCGGTTCTGGTTCTGTTTAGTGCGGCCCTGGCCGCGCTGATTGTTTTTACCCTTGTGGGCAATGTTTTCCGTGGGCCCAATTGGGATTTTTTCTGGTCACCTGCTGCATGGCCCCGCTTATGAAAGAGGAAGGCTATATCAGGTTGATGCGCTGTCTGGTCCTGGCCGGAAGCCTTTGTCTGTTGATTGCTTTTTCGGTTTCGTGGCTGGGGCATGCCAGAAAACGCGAATGGCAGGCCATTCAAAAGGAATTCAGAAGCCTGGAAAAGGATGCTGTACGCGGAATACAGGAGAGAGACCTGCCATGGTTCAAGCGGGTCGATCGCTGCGAAAGTTGCCATCTGGGCCTGGAGAATCCGCAGCTTTCGGCTGCTGCACTCCCACATTCGGCACATCCCGGCAACTACCTGAAAGACCATCCTCCCCAGGACTTTGGTTGTACGGTTTGCCATGGCGGACAGGGAGCAGCACTGACATTTGTCGATGCCAAAGGGCGTGCGCCTTCTTTGCACTGGCCCTATCCAATGCTGGAACAACCCTGGTTGCAATCGTCCTGTGGAAGTTGTCACATGACCCTTTTCAGTGAACCTTCTCTGATGGTTGAGGGCAGTGGGATGGAAGTGCTTGTGCATGGACGCGCGCTTTTTGCCGGGGAAGGCTGTCTTGGCTGCCATCGGGCCCGGGGTGCGGGAGGAATAGTGGGTCCCGACCTCACCCGTCAGGGCGAAAAAACCCTGCATGAATACAGTTTCAAAGGTGTCAGAGGCGAACAGACCGTGTCCAATTGGCTCAAAGAGCATTTTCGGGATCCCGAGATGGTCTCTCCCGGCTCCAGAATGCTTCGGGTCGATCTGCCCGAATCCGATCTCGATGCGCTGGCAACCTTCGTGATGGGACTCTCCAAACCAGAGATGCCCCTCGATTATTTCAGCCTCGGAGTGTTGGAGGAGTACAAAGGGAAAAGGGCTGCGCTTAGCGGGAGAGATGCCTATGCCTGTCTATGTGCTGCCTGTCACGGAAAAGCGGGTGAAGGGAAAGACTACGAAGCTTTCAGGGTTGGCGTGCCTGCCATAGGCGGGCGGGACTTTCTGAGGGTGGCCTCGGCCGAATACATTCGGTTTACGCTGGAAAAGGGACGCAGCCTTCGCCAAATGGCTACCTGGGCGCCAGAGCTGTCGGGGATTAGCGATGGGGAACTCAATCAGTTGGTGACCTATATAAAGCGCAGAGGGCTTAGGGCTGACGCTGCCACCAGGGGACTTGCCTCAAAGGGGGTTGCTTCAAAGGGGGTTGCTTCAAAGGGGGTTGCTTCAAAGGGTGCGGCTATTATGGGAGCCGCCCCGAAGGGGGCTGATCCGGAGGGAAGCACCTTACAGGGAAGCGTTCTCCAGGGAGTTGCCCCAGGGAGAGCGGCTGCAACAGGAGGCCCGGAAGGAGCTGCTGTCAGGGGAACTGCTCTGTCCGGCGCTCAGTTATATGCCAGGTACTGTGCTACCTGTCACGGTGTTTCCGGCCAGGGTGATGTGGCAGTGGCCCTTTCGCAACCGGATTTTCTGCACCGGGCAGACGATGACATGCTGTGGAGAACCCTGGAGGATGGCAGGGCAAATACAGCCATGCCGGGCTGGTCTTTTCTGGGAGGTGATTCGCTGACGGCCCTGATAAAGCACCTTCGGACCTGGGGAAATTTCCGTCCTGACCGGTCGCTTCCAAAAGCCCCTGTCAAGCCGGAGTTCAGAGCGGGGGAACGTCGCTTCCATTTTGCCTGCTCCCGCTGTCACGGCGAATTCGGAGAAGGCGAAACAGGGCCCGCAATCATCAACAGGGATTTTCTGGCTTCGGCCGATGATGCCTTCCTCTTTTGGACCATAGCCAGGGGAAGAAGGCATACAGCCATGTTCGGTTGGTCCAGTGACCTCTACAACGAGGAAAGCTTAAGTGAAAAAGAAGTCTATGAGCTGATCGCCTACATGAGGACACAGGCCGCAAAGCATGCTTCCTATATCCATGCAGGCGCCAACCCGGGCAACAGAAAGGCAGGGGAGCTGCTGTATGTGCAGCATTGTGCTCAATGCCACGGGGACAACGCAGAAGGGAGCAGGGCTCCTGCCCTGAATAACCAGGAATTTCTGAGTGCGGCTTCGAATGGCTATTTACTGGCCACCATTACCCTGGGAAGGGAAGGAAGCCGGATGCCGGATTGGGGCTATGAAAGTGACAGCCACACCTGCCTGGAGGGAAGGCAGCGGCAGGATCTGGTGGCCTATCTTCGGAGTCTGGCCCGGATACAGATACGATTTACGGGCAGAGAGGGTGACTGAGCGTAAAAAAAATGTGGGTCTTATATGGAACAATTCGCTGATTTATGTAACTTTAACTATATAAGTACATCGATCACGCATGAGTTATAAAGTTTTCGTTCTCTATTCGCACAAACACGACAAGTTGTATGTCGGTTATACCGAAAGCCTTACCGATTACATGGTGACAATGAATGTAATGGAGTCGAATAACCCGCTCTATGCCTACCGCCCCTGGACGCTCATTCACATGGAGTTGTTTTTTGCCGAAGAAGAGGCGATGATCAGGGAGGGCTTTCTAAAACGTGACATTGGGCAGCAGTATATTCGTTCAGAGATCCTTCCGATGTTTGATTTCCAGTAAAAGGTAGCTTATCTTTGTGCCCCTACGGGAATCTCTTTCCATGAGTAAAAAGCAAGAGAATAGGAGAAAATGGCTTTTTCGGAAGCTGATCAGCAAGTATCGCATGGTTTTGCTGAACGATGATACTTTCGAGGAAGTGGCAATGCTCAGGCTCACCCGTCTGAATTTAATCGCCATCGGAGGCATCCTGCTGATTGTAGGGGTGGCCCTTGTGTATTCCCTGATTGCGTTTACATCGATTCGGGAATTCATCCCGGGCTATCCGGATGCGGAGATGCGTCGGCACATCAGGCAGAATGCCATTCTCCTCGATTCCCTGGCTTACGAGCAAAAGGTCCGGGATCAGTATTTCGAAAATCTTCGCCGGATTATTTCCGGAGAAATGCCGGAACAGTACCTGAACGACACGGCCGGGATAGTGAACTATGAAGACATTCAGTTTTCGCGCTCACCACAGGATTCTATCCTTCGACAACAGGTAAAGGCAGAGGAGCAATTCAGGCTTAGCAATTTGGGTGATGAGCCCGGTTTCCGGAACCTGAATGACATGCATTTCTTTACCCCGGTTTCCGGAATGATCACCCGGAGCTTCAATCCCCGGGAGGGACACTATGGCATCGACGTGGTTGGCGGTCCCGACGAGGTGGTCAGGGCCACTCTTGGTGGTACGGTTACCATGTCGAACTGGACCCTGGAAACCGGTTATGTTATACAAATTCAGCACGATAACGAGTTCATGTCCATCTACAAACACAATGCCTCACTGGCTAAAACCGTGGGACAGAAGGTAGAGGCGGGGGATGCCATCGCCATCGTCGGCAACTCGGGGGAACTGAGTTCAGGCCCCCATCTTCATTTTGAGCTCTGGCACGACAGGGTGCCCCTGGACCCCCTGGACTATATTGTTTTCTGAGCCCATGCCTAAAAGAATAGCTATACTTGGTTCGACTGGCTCCATTGGGACCCAGGCGCTGGAAGTCATTGCCTCGCACCGGGATGCATTTGAAGTGGAGGTCCTTACTGCGGGGAACAATGCCGAGCTGCTGATAAAGCAGAGCATTGAATTTCAGCCAAATGTGACCGTCATTGCCAATGATCAGCACTATGAAAAAGTAAAGGAGGCCCTTGCACCCTATCCGATCAAGGTCTATGCCGGAGCCGAGGCCATTGCCCAGGTGGTGGCCTTTGGAACAGTGGATATGGTGCTTACCGCCATGGTAGGTTTCAGCGGCCTCAGGCCCACCATTGAAGCCATCAGGGCAGGCAAGGACATTGCGCTGGCCAATAAGGAAACCCTGGTTGTTGCGGGTTCGCTCATTATGGAAGAAGCCAGACAGAATCGGGTTGGTATCATCCCTGTCGATTCGGAGCATTCGGCCATATTTCAGTGCCTGGTCGGGGAAAGTGGCGGGGCTGTTGAGAAGCTTATTCTGACTGCTTCCGGCGGGCCTTTTAGGGGGTGTAGTGCAGCAGACCTGGCAGGGGTAAGCCCGGAGGAGGCCCTGAAGCACCCAAATTGGGACATGGGGCCAAAGATTAGCATTGATTCGGCAACCCTTATGAATAAGGGCCTGGAGGTGATCGAAGCCCGTTGGTTGTTTGGGGTGCCCGCAGAGCATATCGAGGTGGTTGTTCATCCTCAGTCCATCATTCATTCCATGCTGCAATTTTGGGACGGATCCATCAAGGCCCAGATGGGACTCCCCGATATGAAACTGCCCATTCAATACGCCTTTAGCTTTCCACACCGGATTCCGTCCGGCTTTCCGCGCTTTGATTTCAGCCGTTTTCCGGAACTTACGTTTGAGCTACCGGATACCAAAATTTTTCGTAACCTTGCACTCTCCTATGCCGTGCTCGAAAAGGAAGGCAACTGGCCCTGTATCATGAATGCAGCCAACGAGGTGGCCGTGAGGGCCTTTTTGCAGAAACAGATCGCTTTTACCGGGATTCCCGAGATCATCGAAAAAACCCTCGAACGCGCCGATTTCATTGCAGCACCGGTATTGGAGGATTTTTTTGAAACAGATCTGGCTGCGCGCCGGATTGCAGAAGAAATGATTTAGCAACAATGGATGTTCTCATACGCATAGCCCAGTTTGTCCTAAGCCTTTCCATTCTTATCGTACTTCACGAAATGGGGCACTTTTTCTTTGCCCGTTTATTCAAGACCAGGGTGGAAAAGTTCTACCTGTTCTTTGATTTGGGTTTTTCACTTTTCAAGCGCAAGATCGGAGATACCCAATACGGTATTGGCTGGCTTCCCCTTGGAGGTTATGTCAAGATCAGCGGAATGATCGATGAGTCGATGGACAGGGAGCAGATGAAACAGGAGCCTCAGCCCTGGGAGTTCAGATCGAAAAAGGCCTGGCAGCGCCTTTTGATTATGCTGGGTGGCGTAAGTGTAAATTTCCTGCTGGCCCTGGTTATTTACATTCTTGTTTTCTTTAGATGGGGAGAGGAGTATGTGCCCGCCGAGCGCTTTGTTTATGGCTATACCTATGCAGATGTTTATTTGGAGATGGGGTTTCAGAACGGGGATAAGATTCTGGCACTTGATGGAAAGCCTGTAGAGAAACTGAGACTCATCCATCATGATATTGTTGTGGAAGGGGTCAAAAGCGTGCAGATTGAGCGGAATGGTAAACGGATGGAAATTCAGGTGCCTGAAGAGTCGCTGCCCCGGCTCTTAAAGGTGGAAGTGCCCATGGTTCCGAGGATTCCGTTTGAACTGGCATCCCTTGTTCCGGGTGGGGGTGCAGAGGCAGCCGGGCTCAAAGTGGGGGATAAAATCCTTGCGATCGATGGACAGCCTTTTAGCTATATGGACGAACTGCGATCGATTCTGAGGGGGAAGAGCAATACCGATTTTACACTGGCAGTCCTGCGTGGCAACGACACCCTCAATATGCAGGTGACGACCAACGAACAAGCCATGCTGGGCGTACGGAACAAAGATCTTTATGCCTATTTCGAACCAGTAGTGGTGAAGTATTCCCTGCTTCAGTCCATCCCGGCAGGCATCAAGCGAGGTGTCGATCTGACCAAATCCTATCTCAAGCAATTGAAGATGCTCTTTAAGCCCGAGACAAAGGCCTACGAAGAGATAGGCGGGTTTATTAAGATCGGCAGCATCTTTTCGCCTGTTTGGGACTGGCAGAGTTTTTGGAATATGACAGCCTTTCTGTCTATCATCCTGGCAGTGATGAACATTCTGCCGATACCTGCCCTCGATGGAGGCCATGTCATGTTCCTGCTGTTTGAGATGATTACAGGGAGGAAACCCGGTGATAAGTTTCTGGAGTACTCCCAAATTGTAGGAATGGTGATTCTCCTGAGCCTTCTGCTTTATGCCAATCTGAACGACATCATCGGGCTGTTTAATAAATAGACCGATAATTTATCTATTTTTGTAGTTTGAACTTTTAATTTAAAGAAATGGAAGCTTTTATCATTCTTGCAATAGGTGTCTGGCAAATCGTTGTCATTGTTCTGCTTGTCGTGTTGCTTTTTGGAGGTCGTAAAATTCCCGAGCTGATGCGTGGTGTCGGTGAAGGCATGAAGGAATTCAAGAAAGCCACAGAAGACACGAGCGACGATGTCGTTATTGAAGATACAGAACCCAAGAAAGGCAAAGATGGCAAGGAATAAAGTCCTTCAAAACAAAAAAGCCTGTCGGCATCTGCCGACAGGCTTTTTTGTCCCTCTGTATTTCCTTGCAGTAATGCTGGGCTTCAGCTCCTGCGATAGTGTTGGTTCAACGGGTGGCGCGGCCGGCCATATCATGCCTAACGTAAATGGAACAGCCGGCGAGGTACTGGTAGTGATGGATGACTATAGCTGGGAACATGAAGCCGGCGAAATCATCCAGGACATCCTGAAAGAAGAGATTGTGGGGCTGCCTCAATCCGAACCCTTGTTCGATGTCATTCAGATTACTCCCGGCTCCTTTCAGAATGCTTTTCAGTTTCATCGGAGCATTGTGCTTACCACCGTAGGCTCCGGCAAGGAAGCAAAGATCAGTTTCAGGGAGAATGTCTGGGCAAAACCACAAATCGTTGTGCAGATGCAGGCTTCTTCAGCCGAAGCCCTCAGGGACCTGATCCGGGAACAAGAAAGCAGGCTTCAGGCCTTTCTGGTTCAGTACGACCGCAAGCGTCAGATTGAAAACTACCAGAAGACCAAGGACGAAGGCATTCAGAATCTGATGACAAAACATCACCAGATTAAGCTGGCCATACCCAGGGGCTATAACCTCGATTTCAGCAAGGATGAGTATAGTTCTGTTTCCATTGAGTCCTCTGAGCTTTCCCAGGTGATTCAGGTATATGATTATCCTGTGGCAGGGCCTGAAGACCTGAGTACCGAAAAGCTGATTGAAAAGCGGAATGAGATGACCCAGAAGTATGTCATCGGGCCCAGGGAGGGTTCCTACATGAGGATCTCGGGGCTTTTTCCTCCTGTAGCTTACGATTTGGTGATAGATGGTCTTCAGGTTGTGGAATTAAGGGGTTTGTGGGAACTTGAAAATGGTTACATGGGCGGGCCTTTTATAAGCCATGCCATGTACGATGCAGCCAGGGGACGTATTGTTGTGGTCGATGGCTACATCTACTACCCCAATCAGAAAAAACGGGTAAAACTGAAGCAGTTGGAGGCCATCGTTTATTCGACGGAGCTGATTTAATCCCCCTTTGCATCTGCTTCTTCGGGCTTGCCAACAGCATGTCCCTGGTAAAGGGCTTCATGATGTAGTCGGTAGATGATCCACGATGGCATGCAGAAGATCATTAAGTACTTCCGGTCATTCTTCCATCTGAAGGCTATTTGCTGTAAAAGAGATTTGGTTTCTCAAATTCGAACAGGGTGGGATAGTCCTCGTCGAAACGTTGAAGAATTTCTTTCATAATAGTCTCTCGCATAAACTTCGATCTGTTTTTGACCTTGTATTTTTCACAGTAAAGCTTAAGGGCTTCCCTTTCCCGTTGGTTTAAACTCAGGGTCACTCTGTAGTTCCGCCGGAGTTTCTCGTCCTTTTTGTTTTCCACCTCGAAGGATTTGGTTTACACTAAAAGTAGGGAATGTAAATGGCTTTGATTCAAGCGGGCTTCCGTAAGAATTAACATTTTCCTAACAACCTGCCCCGAGGTGAGCAGGGGTTTTTCTCGTGTAGATTCATCGTCTAAGCCCAGCCTTCACTGTCCGTGGGCAAATGCAGTCCTTTACGGAATAAAAAATCGCTGTGCTTTTCTACAAATGACAAGATTCACGTATTTTAGTGTGGTGCCATATTCCCAAGCTCTTATACCTGCAGCGATCATGAATAAACAGCTGAGTACCCTGTTATTGTTCCTGTTTAGCCTGGCTGCTGTTGCGGAGGGTCCTGCCCAGGATAACAAACCGGCAGAGGCCGGAGTCCTGCCTGTTCTCTTGTAGCATGGAAAAATTGGCTGTTTTTGGAGCAAGTGGAAAAACGGGGAAGGTCTTTGTACCCGAAGCCCTGAGACGGGGCTATGCCCTGAATGCGCTGGTCAGGAATCCCTCGCGTGTGCAAGATACGAGTGCAGCCATGCATCTGATCAAAGGCGATATCCAGAATCCGGAAGATGTGGAACTGTGCCTGGAAGGGACTACTGCTGTGGTGAGCCTTGTGGGCCATGTTAAGGCTTGCCCTCCTGATTTGCAGGAGCAGTTTATGCACTCCCTGCTGCCAGCCATGCAGAAAAGAGGAATCAATCGCCTGATTACCCTTACCGGCGCCGGTGTACCCGATCCGGTGAAGGATGGCAGAAACCTGGTGAATGATTTGCTGAGCTATGTGATGACCCATTTCGCAGGAAAAGCTTTTCATCACCGGATGGTCGACGGAATACGGCATGTTGACTGTATCAGGAGGTATGACGATTTGGACTGGACGGTGGTGCGGGCACCGATTCTGACCAGGCAAAAGGGCCGGGGTTATGTGCGTTCAGGCCAGTTGGGCTCGGTAAGGGGCTATAGCCTGCGCCGGGAGGACCTGGTCCGTTTCATGCTTGATGAACTGGAAGAGCCTCAATGGATTCGGGGCATGCCCTACCTGAGCTCCTGATCAAAGAATAAT
>PDRI01000160.1 GCA_002748055.1 Bacteroidota bacterium
CATTGCTTTCCCAATGGCAATGGACGGCACTCACGTTTAATTACCGACACTTTGTTGGAAGATGTATTGGGAAAAACTCGGTTTTCTTGGGGAAGCAGTGACCTGACAAATGCAGGGAATGCAAGGAATGAATATATAAAGGCTCTGAGATCTGCTGATAATGGTGATTTGGAACCTTTGAAGAGTTTTGTAAGAAAGTAAAAATGGGACGAAAGCTGCAAGCGGGCTTCGGGCTGAAAGATTTGACAGCGGGACTTTCAAGACAGCTGCATTTTTCGTTTCTTTGAGCCTCGATCAAGCTGACTATCTGATGAACCGAATCATACGTTTTCTGCCCCTTGCCACGGTCTTGCTGGGCATCCTGGGATGCAGTGAAAAAACCCGTTTCACCTTGCTGGATTCTTCCCAAACAGGGATTGACTTTGTAAATGAAGTGATTGAAACAGACAGCCTGCACGTGCTCAATTTCGAATACATTTATAACGGAGCCGGAGTAGGTGTCGCCGATCTCAACCATGATGGATTACAGGACCTCATTTTTACGGCCAACCAGGTTGCACCCAAGGTCTATCTGAACGAAGGCGACTTCCGCTTCAGGGATGTGACGGACTGGTTCGAGGGCATAGCCAACGGACAGTGGTACAGCGGCATGAGCTTTCTGGACCTGAACCAGGATGGATGGATGGATGTTTACCTGACCTGCACCGCCGACAGCAGGGCTGAGATGCGCAGGAACCGCATGTACATCAATCAGGGACCCGACGAAAACGGCGACTTCCGATTTGTCGATGAGGCAGAAGCCTATGGCATCGCAGACGACAGTTATTCTGTGCATGCAGCCTTTCTCGACTATGACATGGACGGGGATCTGGATCTCTACCTGCTGAATAATTTCGTAACCGAACGGCTGTCGGCCTCCTACAGGGAAAAGATCCTCGATGGCAGCGCGGTCAGCAACGATGACTTCTACCGGAACAACGGCGATGGTACCTTCAGCAATGTAACCCTGGAGGCCGGTATCGTTTACGAAGGCTTTGGCCTGGGCATTGCAGTGGGAGATGTGAACAAGGACGGCTGGCCCGATGTATACATTTCCAACGACTACATTTCCAACGACCTGCTATACATCAACCAGCACGATGGCACCTTCAATAATGAGATTGCCCGCTACCTGTCCTACCAGACCAAGTCTTCGATGGGCGATGACATGGCCGACATCAACAATGATGGCTGGCCCGATATCTATACCCTCGACATGCTGCCCGAGTTTTACAGCAAGAAAAAGCAGACCATCAACGGCTTTGGCTATATCTACTACATTAACGATGAAAAATATGGCTATGAGCACCAGTACCTGCGCAATATGATGCACATCCACGGGGGCATGGTCAATGGCGAGATGATTCCCTACCGGGAAACCGGACAGATCATGGGCATCTATGCCTCTGAATGGAGCTGGTCCCCTTTATTTGCAGACTACGACAACGACGGCGACAAAGACCTGTCCATAGCCAACGGCTATCCGCGCGATATGACCGACAAGGACTGGACAAAGATGAAAGCGGAATTATATGGCCAATTCCTGGACGAGAAGCAGGTGATTGATGCGACTCCGGCCTCGAAGATGCACAACTTCTTCTTCGAAAACGAAGGAAATTACCATTTCAGCGATCGTTCGGCTGAGTGGTTCGGACTCAGGGAGTCCTATTCCTACGGAGCTGCTTTTGCCGATCTCGACCTGGATGGAGACCTGGATTATATTGCAAACAACACCAATGATCAGGCCTTTATCTTCAGAAACAATTCCGTGGAAAGGGATCCGGAAAACAGCCACTACCTGCGTATAAAACTAAAGGGCAGCGAGAAAAACTCGGTGGCCTATGGGGCCAAGATCGACCTCTGGGCAGGAGGCCTTCACCAGTTCCAGGAGCACTTCCTCTCCCGCGGGTATATCTCTTCCATGGAGCCCGTGCCCCACTTCGGCCTGGGTGCCTGTCAAACAGTCGATTCGCTCCGCGTGATATGGCCGGGTTCGAACAAGGTCAGCTGGCTCAGAAACATAGAGGCCGACCAGGTGCTGGAACTGAGCGAAGCTGAGGCCGGAGCTCCTGAACAGCAAAGCCCGCGCCCGGCCAAAACCCTGTTCGAAAAAACAAAAAGCCAATTCGCCTACAAGCATACCCAACAGGACTTTATCGATTTCTTCTACGATCAGAACATCCTTCCTCACAAGTTTTCCATGATGGGGCCGACCATGGCCCTGGGCGATCTGGATGGTGACGGACGGGATGATATCCTGGTGGGTTCTACAAACGACACCCCCACCCGGGTCTTCCTGGGTAGTGAGACAGGCTTTGAGGAAGCTGAAATCCGGGGGTTGAGTGACAAAGCCAATGAGTTCCCGGAAAAGGATATAGCCATTGTCGACATTGACGGGGACGGGGACCAGGACGTTGTAATTCTGGCCGGAGGCTATGAGATCCCACAGGAATCGGCATTCAGGCATTTTCTATACATCAATGAAGGGGAGTATTTCAACCAGAAGGCTCTGCCCGTTTTGCCTTTCAGCGGATCCGTTGTAAGGCCTTTCGACTACGACCATGATGGCGACATGGATCTCTTCCTCGGTGCCCGGATCAAAATGAATATGTACCCTTTTGCAGCAGAATCATGGTTGCTGACCAATGAAGACGGACAATTCACGCTTGAAGGGGCCAAGTCTTTCAATCCGGGGATGGTCACCGATGCCACCTGGAGCGACATCGATGGAGACGGATGGGAAGACCTCATCCTTGCCAGAGAATGGAATTCGGTACTCATCCTGAAAAATAAGGAAGGAAAGGGACTAAGTACGCTGATTATTCCGGAGATTGATAAAGAACACGGACTCTGGTTCAGTGTGGAAGCGGTTGACCTCGACCAGGATGGGGATGACGACTACATCCTTGGCAACCTCGGACACAATCACCGCTTTACCATCAGCGATGAATATCCCATGCACCTCTATGCCTTCGACATCGACATGAACGGCACACTCGATCCCATCTCAAGCGGCTATTGGCTGTCCGATGAGGGAGTTATGACCGAATATCCGGTGAACTATTTGGACGAACTTGTGGGACAGTCCAACTATTTTGCCAGGCTCTTTAAGAACTATACCGAATTCAGCTTCGCTACAATCGACGACATCATCGATGAGGAGATGCGCCAGCGCATCGACTATATCTTCCACCTGAATAACTCGGCCAGCCAGGTGCTGTGGAATGAAGATAAGGGCTTCCGCTGGGAAGAGCTGCCAACTGCCGTCCAGCTGAGTCCCTTAACACATGTCATCGCCGAGGACCTGAACCGGGATGGCCTTCCCGATCTGATTCTGACCGGGAACGACCACAGCTATGACATCAGCACCGGATTTTATGACGCCAACAGGGGCCTGGTTATGTTAAGCAAAGATGGCAAAGCCCTGGCCGAAATACAGGAATCGGCAGAAAGCGGCCTGGTGCTAAAGGGAATGGTGCAATCCCTTTTCCTCACTTCAGATGAGGAGGTATTGCTGATTGCCGGGATGAACCGGGACTCTGTATGTGTACATCGCCTGAACATTCCGGAATAGACAGCGTAAAGGGCTTATTACCTGCCCTGATCTGCAGCCTTCATATCCAAAAGAGCCCTTGAAAATGCACGGGTATCAACGACCCGGGTATTGTAGCGATCGCGGTAGGCCCGGTGAGCTTCATCGTCGGGATAGGCCTCATCTGCCCCATAAGGGTAGCAGCTCATCCCGTGAAAGGGCAAAGGTTCTACGGTCTGGCCATGAGCCGTATTCATGTCCCCGTCCTTCACCCATCCCACACTGTGGAGAAGGAAATCACGCTTCCAGCCCGGCCTTAACTGAGGCAGGCCTTCACTTTCGAAACGAATGCTTGTCTCGTCACCGGCATTCATAATGATGTACATGTCATCGGCTTCGTCCAGGAGGGCCGTCACATCGCCATACCGGGTATACTTACCTGTCAGATCGCGCCATTTCTGAGCCTCATCCACCTCCTGGTAATCGAACCAGTGCGGTCCGTAAGGTCCGCCCTTCCTATAGGTTCGTGAAAAGCCCCGATAATGGAGGTCGGCTTTCTCCGGGGCCATCTCATAAGCCTCAACGGGACTGTCCACCAGCTCGTTCGAGATAAATATCCGGTCCCAGTACAACTGCATATTGGTTGAGATGCGCAACCTCGGATCCTTCGGATTCAGCCTGCCGCTAAGGTCGGCTACCAGCATTTTATCCTTTCCCATGGGGAAGCCCAGCTTATGCACCGGCTTCCAGCCACCCTTTCCGTCGGGCACCTCGAGCACGGCAGGCCTGAGGCCAATTGAGCCCGATTGTGCGATGGCCGCGTTGATACTCGCATCGGTTGGAAACAACCAGCCATAGAAATAGAAATACACCGGCGCATCCAGGTCAATAGCACCCGGATCGATGGTGAGGGTAGAGGCCCTGGTAAGCCCCTGGAAGGGGCCATAGTGGAATCCTGCCGTATAAACACTATCGATACGGCTAACCGCTCCGGCCCATTCATTCCCGTCCTGGTCAAGCACCGATACCGGAGTGATTTTTTCCCTGGTCTGGTAGAGATGATAGCCCTCCAGTGCAGGAGGCCCCATGCGCTCGTCCACAAAGACATCCACATCGGCCGGGTGGTCGAGGGCTATGAGCCTGAATTTATCCATGTACATGGTCTCCCACAGTTCTCCGGTAATCCTGACCGTATAAGCACCATCCCTGGTTTTTAACTGCTCACCGGGAATGCGGATGTAATCGACCGAAGCATTGGCCGGGGCATAGGACTTGTTCTCTCCCATGATACCCAGCGGCATACCCAGCGCACTCTGCCACATGACATCCTTCACAAAATGCCAGTTCTCTCCATTCCAGGCATAAAGGAAGGGGCAGGAGCCCTTCAATTCCTGTTCCTCGATCAGGGCCTTGTCCGTTGCCGGGAAGAACATATTCTGGGGAACCCCGTTGGTCCAGATAATACGAATAACCTCGGCCTTTTCGCGCGAGCCCAGGCCGAAATGCACATTGGGTCCGGTTACCACCTTCGACTGGTAAAGGCTGCCGGAACGCATCTCGACCTTAGCACCGACACCAAAGTAATTGTTCTTGGCACTTCCTGCCCGAAGGCCTACCAATTTCATCTTGATGTAATGATGATTGTTCCCCCCGTCGTTACGCAGCAGACGAACACTGCCATCGAGTCCGGTAATGGCAAAATCGACATCGCCATCGTCATTGTAATCAAGGGTGGTAATGGCGCTCCCGGAAAGCAAATCATCCGGGAGGTTTCCGGGCGAAAGCCAGAGCTTGCCCTGTCCGTCGTTGTGCAGTAAAACGACACCGGGCTGTTCCGCTGCCCTGGCCTCCCCCACCAACAAAAGATCGAGATAGCCATCGTTGTCAAAATCGATAAACCGGGCGTCGTGAAGGGCGAGCTGCGCCAGGCTGCTGATCAGTTGCTCCGACGACTCGTCGACCTCGAAGCTGCCGTCGCCCCTGTTCATATAAAGCCTGGAGGCTCCCGGCTCTTTCGAAGCCACAAAGAGGTCCTGAAAGCCGTCATTGTTATAATCGCCAAGGCTCACAGCGCTCACCCCGGGTACTTGACCAAGGCCTGCTTCTGCAGCAATCTCCCTGAAGCGGCCACCCCGTTGATTGCTGAAAAGGGCATTCTCACCCCTTGCATTCGCGACAAAAAGGTCGATGTCCCCATCCTCATCAAAGTCGGCAAAACAAGCATCTACAGCCCCCTTGGCACCGGCATCGAGTCCGGCTTTTTCGAGCATTTCGGAATACTGATTGTCACCGGCATTTTGAAGCAAATGCATTCCTCCATCATCACTCAGAAAGGCATCCAGATCGCCATCATGGTCGTAGTCGAAGGCCGTACACTTTTCTCCTGTTTCGGAGCCACTGGCCGCAGCCGGGGTACTGAACTTCCCTTCCCCATCGGAAAGGTAAAGCTGATAGCCTCCGGGTTCCAGCATGAAAAGATCCAGAAAACCATCGTTATTGAAATCTGCAAAGCGTACATCAACAGCCTCTCCTTCGGTCGCCAGACCGGCCTCAGCGGCCACATCACTATAGACTCCCCAGTCGTTCTTCAAAAGATAGCGACGAAAAGTACCGGAGGCATCATCGTAACGGCCGGCATACAGGTCCATATCCCCATCGCCATTGTAATCGCTGGCGACCAGAAAGGTCTTTCCGGCCTGCCCCTCCGTTGCAACAGGAGTGCCCAAAAAGGACAAGCCTGCCGTTTCTGTAATGTCATTGAAGCGAATGGCGGCCAACACCTCTTCCCAATTGGCGGCCTCGAATCCAAGCTGCTGCTCATCAAAGGTAATGACAGGTGAACCCACCAGGGCACCGGCAGGCCCCTTCAGTTCGGTCATCCCGCTCTGATAGGGAGTGGTCACTTTTAAGTAATTGTGGAAAATCATGAAAGATGTCGAAGCCTTCTCCACATCGCCCCCCTTAAGCGCTGCAATGGTTTCGGTAAAATAAGCTTCTGCCTCCCTGGGGAAAGCCGGGGCAATCTGCTGTACCTCTTCGAGCAGGGCAAGTGCCTGGTCGGCCTCTCCCTTCTCGATCAGCATTTCGGCCAGGCTCAGACGTGGCACAAGGTTGGCCGGCGTCTTTTCCACCAGTTCTCTCATGTATTTCAACCGTTTGTCAGCTGCATCTTCTGTTGCAGAAGTCGCATAGAGTTCGGTCAGGTTGTAAAGCGATTTCACATGCCCGGGATTAGCGCTCAGAATGTCCTCCAATTCGGCTACGGCCTTTTCCGGTGCCCCGCTCATGTCATAGGACCTGGCCAGGATGAGCCGGACATCCGGATCGTCGGGCTGCATTTTAATGGCCTTCTTCAGGTATTCTTCCGCCTTATCAAAGGCCCCCATGCGCAGGTAAACAATGCCCAGATTGGCGTAGCCCATTACTTCGCCGGGCCGCCAGTCGACAATCTTCAAAAATTCGGCTTCGGCCTCCTCCAGCTTGTTCTCTTCAAGATAGGCCAGACCAAGGGTTTTGGCCGAAATCAGTTCTTCCGGACTCACCTCCTTTGCCCGCTTGTGCTGACAGCCGGACAGGCAAAAAAGAAACAGGGAAAGCAAAAGGGCCGGGGCCATACGGGAAAGACTGGTCGTATTCATAACTTGAGACTAACAATTCCGGTTTGCAAGATACAAAAACAAAGGCATCGCCGGGCCGCCGAAATTTGTACCTTTACAGCAATGAAAAGCTGCATTGAACGACGGAAATTCCTTTCCTGTGCCGCACGGGCTGCGATCGCCGCGGGCCTCGCGCCCCTGATGGGCTGTGGGCGCAACAATGAAGCTGTACCCTCTACAAGCCCCCCGGCCAGCGGGGGCGATGAAAGGATGGCATTTAAAGAGAAGCTGGAAGAGATGCGGGCCATGCCCCGGGATCTCGTCGAAAAGCTCCTGCAGCAAAAAGCCTCATCCTACATGCAACGGGCGCACCACTGTGCCCAAAGCAGTTTTCTGGCCCTTCGCGATCTGTTCGGGCTGCCCGGCAAAGAAATTGTAAAGGCCCTGACCCCCATGCCGGGAATTGCCGACACCGGGTCCACCTGTGGTGCACTAAGCGGAAGCCTGCTCATTCTGGGAATGGTCTATGGCAGGGATGAACATGAACTCGCTGACTGGGAAGCCTACCAGGAATCGCTGAAGCCCTCCAGGGCCTTATGTGCGGCCTTCAAAGAAAGCTATGGTTCTCTGGACTGCCACAGGGTGCAGGAAGACACCTTTGGCCGGTGCTACAGGCTCACCGACCCGGCCGAACTGGCGCAGTTCCAAAAGGATGGTGCCACGGAGGGTTGCACAGCGGTAGTCAGCAGGGCCATCAGCCTGGCTGCATCAATTATTCTTGACGATCCGAATCTTTAACCTTCTTCCCAAACGCCGGATCAATCCTCAGGAAGGGAATCAGGACAAAACCCGGGATGGTACAGATCATGACCCAGATGAAGAAGTGCTGGTAACCGATGAGTTCCTGCAACCATCCGCTGATCATGCCCGGAATCATCATACCCAGCGCCATGAAGCCGGTGGTAAGGGCAAAATGGGCGGTCTTGTGTTTGCCCTCCGAAACATAGATCATGTACAACATGTAGGCCGTAAATCCAAAGCCGTAACCAAACTGCTCCAGTGCCACGGAGGCCCCTACAATCCACAGCGAAGAGGGCATGGCATAGGACAAAAAGACATAGACCAGGTTGGGAAGGTTCATGGCGGCCACCATCCACCAGAGCCAGTACTTCAGGCCTTTGCGGGAAGCAGCAATGCCCCCGACAATGCCCCCGATGGAAAGGGCGATGATGCCAACTGTTCCATAGATCAGCCCCAAATCGCCGGTGGTCAGGCCAAGCCCGTTTGCCTCCCTGGCATCGAGCAGGAAGGGAGAGGCCAGCTTAACCAGCTGCGACTCGCCCAAGCGGTAAACCAACAAAAAGAGGAGGATGACCCCTATTCGCTTCTTTCGGAAAAAGCTGGCAAAGGTTTCAAAAAACTCCTGCCAGAAGCCTCCCTCGTTTGCCCGGGGCTTATCCGCAACCGGCCGGGGCAGTGAAAAGCGGTGATAGATGTGAAAGCCCGCAAACAGCACGGCCACAATAAGAAAGACCATGGACCAGGCAAAACGGATATTCCCGCTAAGGCCCTTGAAGCTGCTCATGGTTTCCCGTTCAAGCTTCGGATCGAGCTGGAAAACCGCAAAAGCAGGCTGGTTCCAGTTCTCTGCGGTAAACTCGTAGCGGTAGGAACGATGTAGCGAAATGCTCTTGTCCCCCTTGTCCATGGAGTAGTTCAAAACAATGCTCTCGCCCTCTTCCGGTGCCTCACTCAGCCGGAACCATGTATAGCCTACGTTTCCGCATAAATCACCATCCCCTTTGGCTGCACTGTCCGCATCGGCATAGAAGCCGTGAGCCGTGTTCCACGCCTCGGTAGCAGCCAGCAAACGCTTTGCTTCCGCAACCGGAATCTTCTTCAACCCGATCTTTAGCTCCCCGGGAGAAATGAAATACCTTCCGCTGCTCTGCTGTGCTTCTGCCTCCGCCGATAAACGGGCAGCTTCGGGATCAAAAACCATTGATTGTGCTCCTTCAAGCACCTGTACATTGGTTTCCACAGGAGGCAGGCCGGTCCTGGCCTCAAAGGCCCCTGCCAGGATAACCAACAGGCCCTGTCCGGTGAGCATGGCAATCCGGTAGAAGGTGGAACGAATACCCACAAAGAAGGCCTGGTCGTGTTTCGACAGTCCCAGCATGTAGAAGCCATCGGCAGCGATGTCGTGGGTGGCCGAGCTGAAAGCCAGCAACCAGAAAAAGGCCAGCGTGTATTGAAAAAAACGCCCCGCCGGTATGGTCAGCGCCACCCCGGCCAGTCCGGCCCCGATGCAGAGCTGCATAATCAGGATCCAGAAGCGCTTGGTGCGAAGAATGTCTACCACCGGGCTCCACAGGGGCTTAATAACCCAGGGCAGATAGAGCCAACTGGTGTAAAGTGCGATCTGCGCGTTGGAAATGCCCATGCGCTTGTAGAAGATAACCGAAAGGATCATGACCAGCACATAGGGAATGCCCTCGGCAAAATAAAGGCTGGGCACCCATGCCCATGGTTTCGCGCCAGAAGCCTGTCGGCTCCTTGTTCTCTCCTTACTCATAGCGTTTTTGTATTTCTGCACCCCTAAAGTAGTGCATCAGAATATCCTCATACCCATAGCCCCTGTCGGCCATAACTGCAGCTCCGATCTGGCAAAGGCCAACCCCGTGTCCCCAACCGGCTCCCCGGAACAGGAATTCCTCCGGAACACCATTCTTCCCCGGCACCTTGTCGACGACAAAAGCCGAGCTGTACAAGTGGGAACTGCTCAACCAGCGCCTGATCTCAAGCTCCTTGCCCAGAACCAGGCTCAGCTTCGACCCTACAATTCTGAGCCGGGTCAGGCGGCCCGATTCGCCGCGCTCTACCGCCTGAAGGTCGAGAATATCGCCAAAATCCCGGCCCGATTTCTCACGGATCAGGCCTGCCAGTTCTGCCTGGCTGTAGCGCTTTTCCCAGCGGTAGAAATCGCTGGAAGTCTGGTCATAGTCATTCAGGACCTGGCTCAGAAGCCTGGCATCGCTGGTGTTACAGAATGCCTCAGGCGCAGACCTGATAAAGGCCTCGGCATGGGCCTCTATTTTCAGATCGGCCGTATTAACCGGTCGGTCGGCGGGATTGTCATCGACGCGCTGCAGGTAGGGATGCTTCACCTGTTCCCAGCAGCTTTCAAAAACCTCGGACACGCCCCCGCAGCATTTCGAGAAGCGGGCATCACAAATCTGCCCCCCATAACTAAGCACCATGCCCCGGGTATCGGCTACTGCAGCAGCCACTTCGGGGTTATGGGACCGGGTGGTGCCCTGGTAGCGCTGACAATGATCATCGGCACATACATGAAACCCGCTGTGGTCCTCCCGGTCGTACCAACGGATGTATTCCCCCTCCGACTCGTGCTCAAGGGCATAGGACGAGTCGCCCGAAGCCAGACTCTCCTGTTTCTCGATCTGGGCCATAAGCCAGCTACGGGATATGATGGTATGGGCTTTCAACAAAGCCGGCGAACTATCACCCCTCATCTCGGAAGAAATCACACTTACCAGGTAGTCCTCCAGGGAAATGATGTTTACCACCTGGATTCCGCCATCCAGAACCATAAGCTTCAGTCCGCCCTGAAAATGCTGTTCTTCCTTCTGTTCCCAATGGAAGCCAATGCCAATGACCACCCCGGAAAGACTAAAACGATCCTTTAGTGGGTCGCCAGGATAGAAGCACAGTTCTGTTTCAGCTGCAAGTGGCTGCCCCTGCTGATACACATGAATCTTACCCTCGCCCAGACGGGCCTCAAGGCTCCCTCTAAGCGGATCGAGCGAGCGATCGGTGGTAAACCTTCCATTCAGGGCAAAGCTGATCTTCTTTGCACGCATGATTCCCACATGAATCTCGGGAGCCTTTTTCATAAGTTGCTTGCATTTAGATGAGCCAGGAGGGCCTCAAAGCCTTCCGGGTCGAGACTCACCTGTGAAAAAATATCCACAATATCTGTCGCTGTAATCTTCTTAAAGTCCTTCTCCATCGGGGTAATCAGCATGCCTCCCATATCGACCGATGCCGGACTCAGCAGGATGTTGTCTTCCCCCTCGGCAAAAAACTGCCAGGGCCTGTGAAGTCCCCGCGGAAAGACCAGTACCTGCCACTGCTTGCTGTACATGGCCAGAATGTTCAACATAGGCTCTCCCCCATTTCGTTTTCGCATCCAGGCAGAGAGCGGTTCAAAGGCCGTTGTGAGGGTCCGGGCATTGCTGCCCTCCAAAAGGATAAAACGACGAAGGCTGTCATCAATGGCCGTCATTCTGCAGTTTGTGGCCGATGACAGCAAGCTTCCATAGCGCTTCCGGAGTTCTTCCAACTCATCCTCTATGGGCATAAAACCCCGGTTTCCGGCCTGAAAATGCATGTGATCGGGGGCCGAAGCTCCACAGGATGGTGCATTGTAAAAAACCACGAAGCCGGGAAGGGAACGGCTCAGTTCGAGCATGGTCCCAAATTCGCCCTCAATAAGCTGGGGGCGGTGCGACCTGGCACTAATGGTAAAGTGCGACCTGAAGATGGGAAAAGGGTTGCAGAGAACACTGAATTCGTCGCCAAAAGCAAGGCCTTCCTGCTCGGCCGGCCGATTCTCATCGCACAGAAAACAGGCCCGCTTTTCGATGGATTTCTTATCCACCCTGGCAGCCGAAGAGCGAATGCGCTCGGGATTGAACTGCACCTGTATGCTAAACCCTCCAAAATCGAAACGCTTCAGGTGGGCTGCATCCAGGTGTCCCCAATTGGTCCGCAAAAGGGGCCAGTTGCTCTTCTGTCTTTCGAGCAGGGCCAGTGCTTTATCTTCAAAACTCATACAGCAGATTGGTTCAGGCGTACACGGGCGCGAAACTCAATGCTCCGCAGACCGTCTTTATAGGAATTGTGCTTGTTGACCGCCTCCACACTCAGGCCGGCATCGGAATTGTCCTCCCAGCGACGGCACAGGTAAAGGGCATCGTAGATGCGTCCGATCTTGTACCGGCGGCTGATGGCCAGACCTACCCCATAGTCCTCCCCGTAGCTCACATTGGGAATGGGGTTCCGACGCAGGACCGGGGTATAAAAGGCCCTGGGCGCACCCAGTCCGTTAATACGCAAGGCATTGTTAGGCCCGTTGTCCGGTGTCCATTCCCTATGATCGATAAGCCCGGGAGGGATTTCCTCCAGATCGAAATTACACATGCGGTAACTGCCAATAACCATGGCACAGCCCTGCTCGTAAAAGGCCTGAACAATGCGGTCCAGGGTGTGCTCGTCGATGTAGAGGTCGTCGCTGTCGAGCTGGACGGCAAACTTCCCACAGGACGGGTGATGTACCCCAAGGTTCCAGCAGCCCCCGATACCCAGGTCGTCCCGCCCGGGAATCAGATGAACAATGCGCTCATCACCGGCCGCCAATTCCTTCAAAATAGCCGTGGTGCCATCGGAAGAATGATTGTCTATAACGATGCAGTTAAACGCAAAACCGGCCT
Organism: Bacteroidota bacterium; assembly: GCA_002748055.1. GTDB lineage: Bacteria > Bacteroidota > Bacteroidia > Bacteroidales. The sequence goes on from PDRI01000160.1 coordinate 12,681, forward strand.
CCTGCGACATCACTGAACGCACCGCATCGGCAATGGTTTTTTCCCGGTTGCGCACGGGAATAATAACCGAAGCCTCGACCGGAAACTCAGCTTCGTCAAAGGACGGTGTCCTGAAACCGGGTTCCAGATAAGCACCCATAGCTTT
>PDRI01000102.1 GCA_002748055.1 Bacteroidota bacterium
CTGCTCTATGTCTTTGACCTGAGTCAGGGCAATCCGATTTATGCCTCGGAGGAAAGCCTCGAAATAATGCCCATGGTCAAAGCCAAACTGGGCATTCAGTAAGAAAGTCCGGCCTGGCCGGGGCGGAACCAGGCTTATTCGCATACGAAGAGGCGGGATTGTGACGATGGATGCATGATCCCGTTTCTTTTTGTCAGGAGGAAGGACAATGGAAGCACAACAAGCGATAGGTTTGTTCGATTCGGGCGTTGGAGGCCTTACGGTGGCCCATGCCCTGCATAGCTTATTGCCGGAGGAACAACTGATTTACTATGGTGATACGGCTCACCTGCCCTATGGGGATAAATCGAAGGAGACCATCATCGGCTATTCTCTGGAGATTGCCGATTTCTTGCTGGCCAGGGGCTGTAAGCTCATTCTGATTGCCTGTAACAGTGCCTCGTCAAATGCCCTTGAAGCCGTGAAGAATCACGTGGGTGAGCGGGCGATGGTGATGAATGTGATTGATCCGGTTGCCGGGCATGTCCTGTCTCAGGCTGAAACGATTCGCTCGGTTGGGGTCATTGGTACAAAGGCCACAATAAGGTCCGGCGCTTATGAGCGCCGGCTTCTCTCTCCTGTGGGGGATGATGGAAAACCGGCCGCACAGGCTGTTTCGAAGCTTCAGGTGAGCTCGCTGGCCACCCCCTTGTTTGTACCCATGATTGAGGAGGGCTTTGTCTTCGATGACATCTCCAATGCCATTATCCGCGCCTACCTTTCCCGGCCCGAGCTGGAGGACATCGACACCCTGGTCCTGGGCTGTACCCACTATCCCATTATCCGCAACCAGATCAGCCGTTTCTTCAACTTTGAGGTGAATGTGCTCGATACGGCCCTGATCGTGGCTCAATCGGTAAAGGCATTTCTGCAGGACAAGAATCTGCTTTCTGCGGGGCGCCAGGCAGCCGATCGGTTTTTTGTGTCGGACCATACCCCCTATTTCGAGGTGATTGCAAACATGTTCTTCAATGAGAAGATTCAGCTCGAGAAGGTCTGAGGTCGCGCTGTTCTGCCCCGGGTTGCCCTGTCGGGCCTGAGCGATTCCGGCTTTTATTCCCTGTACCAGTCTGCGTACTTCAGATAGTTTTTGGCGATGCCCCTGATCATCGTCTCCAGCCTTTTCGGATCGATGGTTTTCACTCGTTTTGCCGGCACTCCGGCATACAGGCTGTTGGGCTCCAGAATGCTGCGTTCCAGAACCACCGAGCCGGCTGCCACGATGGTATTTGATCCGACCACTGCATGGTCGAGCAGGATGGCCCCTATGCCTATGAGGACATTGGGCTCGATGCGTGCACCATGAATGATGGCGTTGTGGCCGACACTTACATCGTCTCCGATTTCGGCAACCGAGTCGTTAAAGGTGGTATGGATGGTGCTGCCATCCTGGATGTTTACCCTGTTTCCCAGACGGATGGAATTTACATCGCCCCTGAGTACCGCATTGAACCAGATCGAACAATCGTCTCCCATGATTACGTCGCCAATAATGGTCGCATTCTCGGCCAGGTAGCAGTTTTCTCCAAATTCGGGTGTAAAACCCCGTACAGATTTAATCAGTGCCATAGGATGGTGGTTTTTCTCTGCAAAGGTAGCATTCGCTCTTGTTCCGGATCGCATTTTTCACCGGCTCTCCGCTAAAACTTTTCCCTTGCTTCGATTCGGGGGGCTGTCGGGTCCGGATTTTTGCCGAACGCAGGGCTGCAGCAAGCGGACGGTGCCAGGGAAAAGGGCTGGTGAAAAACAATGACATTTGGCAGGTTTTGGAGAAGGGGCAGGCTGCGATTTATGTTAAAAAATAGGCTAAGAAAAGCTTGATGCACAGGATCAAGGGTGTTCAAAAAGCCTAACTTTGAACTGGAATCAAGACTGTAAGAACTACGATGGGGAATCACAGGGTTATTGAATTGGACCAGGTTGTCGTGAAGTTTGCCGGCGATTCAGGTGATGGTATGCAACTGACAGGCAATCAGTTTTCGGATACCTCTGCTTTTATTGGGAACGACCTTTCCACCTTCCCGGATTATCCGGCCGAGATCAGGGCTCCGCAGGGAACGATTGCAGGGGTTTCCGGTTTTCAGGTGCATATCGGACACAAGGAAGTGAGCACACCCGGCGACCAGGCCGATGTATTGGTGGCGATGAATCCGGCTGCACTCAAGGCCAACATGAAGTGGGTTAAGGACGGAGCTACCATCATCATCGACATCGACAACTTCGATAACAAGCACTACAAAAAGGCGGGCTACATTGAGGATCCGCTGGGCGACGGCTCACTGATTGGCTATAATCTGGTAAAGGCGCCTATTACCGAGCTTTCCCGGAATGTGGCCAAGCAGCACGGGCTCGACAGCAAGATGGCCGACAAGACCAAGAACCAGTTTGTGGCGGGCCTTCTGTACTGGTTGTTCAACAGAGACCTGAAGCTGGGTGAGGACTTTCTCAGAGAAAAGTTTAAGGCCAAACCCCAACTGATTGATGCCAATGTAGCCGTCCTCCATGAGGGGTATCATTATGCGGAAACCATTGAGGCACTTTCGACCACTTTTCATGTCGACCCTGTAAAAGGGAAGAAGGGAACCTTCCGGAATATTACGGGAAACATCGCAACAGCCTGGGGACTGCTGGCAGCAGCGGAAAAAGCCGGCCTGGAGCTTTTTCTGGGATCCTATCCCATTACCCCGGCCACGGAAATTCTCCAGGAGATCAGCAAGCGAAAGCATCTGGGGGCGATTGCCTTTCAGGCCGAAGATGAGATTGCCGGGATTTGTTCGGCGATAGGGGCAGCCTTTGCCGGGCGACTTGCCTGCACAAGTACCTCCGGGCCGGGGCTGGCACTGAAGGGAGAGGCCATCGGACTGGCGGTGATTACAGAGCTGCCACTGGTGATTGTAAATGTACAGCGGGGCGGACCTTCGACGGGTTTGCCTACAAAGACGGAACAGTCCGATTTAATGCAGGCGCTCTATGGACGAAACGGCGAGTCGCCCTGTATCGTGCTCGCAGCCACAACGCCGGCCAATTGTTTCAGCTATGCCTATAAAGCTGCAAAGCTGGCGGTCGAGCACATGACCCCGGTTATTCTGCTGACCGATTCCTATCTGGCCAATGGATCCGAGTTGTGGAAGATCCCAAACACGAAGGACCTGCCCGAAATTGTGCCGCCAAGGGTAAAGGACAATGATCCGAACTTTTATGCTTACCACAGGGATCCGGAGCGTTTGAACCGTCTCTGGGCCATTCCCGGTCAGCCGGGCCTGCGCCACCGTATTGGCGGCCTCGAGAAGGAAGACTTAACCGGTGTGGTCTCTCACGATCCGCTGAATCACCAGATCATGGTGGAGCAGCGTAAGGAGAAGGTGCAGAGGGTTGTAGAGTTTATCGAAGACCAGGAGTTGATCGGAGATGAGAGCGGCGATCTGCTGGTGATTGGCTGGGGCGGTACCTACGGGGCATTGGTGAGTGCGGTGAATGACCTGCGCGAGGAGGGCAAGCGTGTGACCCTGGTCCAGTTTTCTCATATTCAGCCACTTCCCCGCAATACTGCTGAGATCTTCAGCAGGTTTAAAAGGCTCATTGTATGCGAACTGAATATGGGACAGTTTGCGAATTACCTGCGTTCGCAGCATCCCCAGTACAGGTATTTGCAATTCAATAAGGTTCAGGGATTGCCCCTGTTTATTTCTGAACTGAAGCAGAGGTTTAACGAAGTATTGGATTCCTTATAGAAAGAGATCATGGCAACGAATTTTGAATCGGTGGCAATGCCCACCAAGGAAGATTTTAAACTGGATGGTCCTGTAAAATGGTGTGCCGGATGTGGCGCTCATGCCGTGCTTTCGGCCATCAGGAGCGTTCTGCCCGAGACCGGAGTACCCAAAGAGAACATTGTGTTTGTGTCGGGGATCGGGTGCTCGTCCCGTTTCCCCTACTACATCAATACCTATGGTTTTCATAGCATGCACGGGCGTGCCAATGCCATTGCCTCGGGGGTAAAAGCGGGGAATCCCGATCTAAGTGTCTGGATTGTGACCGGTGACGGGGATTCGATGGCGATTGGCGGGAATCATTTTATTCACCTGATCAGGCGGAACATTGATGTGAACATTCTCCTGTTCAATAACAAGATTTACGGCCTGACCAAGGGGCAGTATTCCCCGACCACGCCGAAGGGCAGTATAACGAAGACCTCTCCGGAGGGGACCATTGAGAGTGCCTTTAAACCGGGTGAGCTGACCATGGGAGCGCAGGGGACTTTCTTTGCACGCACCGTGGATTCGGATCCGAAGATGATGAAGAAGGTCTTTAAAGCAGCGGCCGAGCATAAGGGAACTTCTGTGGTGGAGATTTTGCTGAACTGTGTTATTTTTGCCAATCAGGTGCACAAGGACATTACCGGGAAGGACGTGCGCGACGATCATCAGATCATGCTGGAGCATGGCAAACCCATGGTCTTTGGCAAGGACCGGAACAAGGGCTTGATGATGCGTGGCACAAAACCCGTGGTGGTGACCATCGGGGAGGACGGGATTACCGAGGACGATCTGATTGTGCACAATGCACATGATGTGGATGATACCAATCATTATCGCCTGGTGCGCATGGAGCTGCCCGACTATCCGGTTGCCATGGGGGTGGTAAGGGCCATCGATTCTTCGGTTTATGAGTCGGAGTTGTATGAGCAGTTGAGGAAGGCCAAAGCCAGCGCAAAGGTGAAGACGGTGGATGAGTTGTTGCGGAGCGGAAATGTCTTTGAGGCAAAAGGATAGAAAAGAGGAGCAAAGCAAGAGGATTTATTGAGCGGGGAAGGGAAGCCGGATAAAAGGGAAGGAACAAAGAATTCCAAAAAGGGTGAGTCATAAAGCAAGGTCGGAGGAAGAGATTCAACGCCTGATTGCCGAGCGCAAGGAGCGCTTGAAGGAGCTGACCTGCATTAATGAAACCATCCAGATCTTTAAAGAGAACCGTTCGGTTGAGGAAACGCTGGGTCAGGTAGCCCAGACGCTGGCAAAGGCCTGGCAGTATCCCGAGATGACCGTGGCACGGATTTGGTTCGAAGGCATCGCCTATACCAGCCAGGGCTTCAGGGAGGGACAGTGGCGACAATCCACGAAATTTGAAACCATAGATCAGCGAAAGGGGGAGATTGAGGTCTTCTACCTGCAGGCCTTCCCGGAGCTGGATGAGGGGCCATTTCTGAGTGAGGAGCGGCAGCTCCTGGAGAACATGGCCAGCTTCATTGCCAATTATCTGAATAGCCAGGAGGCCAGGAAGGTTCTGGAGCAGAGACCGAGGGAGGCCGGGCCCCGGGAAGAGATTCCCCAGCCCCGCGATCAGAAAGAACAGATTTCCAGGAAGTTGTTGCAGAACTTCCTGAGTAAGCAGAATGCCAACCGGGACATCTTTCACGATTTGATGCGCTTTAGGGTGAAGGAGATTCTGTTGGTCGCAACCCTTTACGATGCCTTCAGTATTGAAAAGGAAGGGCGTTTTTCCGAGCATATTCTGGGAGCCTATTCGCAGCTTACACTCTCATCCATGCCAAGGGTAACCGGGGTGTCGAATTACGAGGAGGCAATAGATCAGCTCAATGCCAGGCACTTCGACATGGTGATCCTGATGATTGGGATCGACAGGGTAACGCCGATGCAGGTTTCGGCCCGGGTAAAGCGCGACTTTCCTTACGTTCCTATCTATGTTTTGCTCAACAACGACCGCGAGGTGTCGGCCTTTAAGGAGACCAATCCGAGCCTGAGCAACATCGATCATTTGTTTGTGTGGAATGGCGATTCGAGCATTTTCTTCGCCATGGTGAAGCACCTCGAGGACAAGGTGAATGTGCAGAATGATACGCAGAAGGGCCTGGTGAAGGTGATCCTGCTGGTGGAGGACTCGGAGATTTATTACTCGCGTTACCTTCCCCTGTTGTACAACAATGTGCTGGAGCAGACCATGCGGATTATCGACGACCTGAGTGCCGATGAGCTTTTTAAGGTTCTGCGTTTCAAGGCCAGGCCGAAGATCCTTCTTGCCACGAATTATGAGGAAGCGATCGGGATCGTGAAAAAGTACCAGGATGCCTTGCTCTGCCTGATTACCGACGTGGAATTCGAAAAAGATGGCCTGCTTGACGAGCATGCCGGATTCAGCCTGGTTAATCATTCCCGCGAGCTGGTCAAAGGCCTGCCCACTGTTTTGCAGAGTTCCGATGTGAAGAACTCCAGGCGAGCCTATGAGCTGAGGTCGACTTTTATCAACAAGAACAGCGAGACGCTGCTAAAGGATATTCGGAATTTTATTATGCACCATCTGGGTTTCGGCAACTTTGTTTACAGGGATTCGGGAGGAAGGAAGATTGCCGAAGCAAAATCGCTGAAGGAGTTCGAGAAGCATATTTTAACCATTCCGGGTGAGTCCCTGGTGTATCACGGGCGTCGGAATCATTTTTCGCTTTGGCTGATGGCCAGGGGGGAGGTCAAAATCGCCAGGATGATTCATCCGGTGAAGGTCAGCGATTTTGCTACACCCGAAGAATTCAGGAGCTACCTGCACTATGCCATTAGTACCTACAGGAACGAAGCCAATACCGGCAAGATCGTGCAGTATGAGGAGTCGGCCCTGCTTGATGAATCCACCATTGTGAGTCTGGGTTCAGGCGGCCTTGGAGGAAAGGGCAGGGGCTGTGCCTTCCTTACGACGCTTATATACAATCTGAATTTCCCGGAGCTTATTCCCGAGCTGAATATCCGGACCCCCTGCACTTCCATTATCGGAACCGATGAGTTCGACCTTTTTATGCAGCGTAACGACTTGCAGGATTTTATCCGGGAGGAAGAGGACTATGAGGTCATCCGGGAGCGCTTTATGGAAGGAGACCTTTCGTATAACCTGGAGAAGCGCCTGAAGGGTTTGCTTCGCGTGGTGAAGCAGCCACTTGCGGTTCGCTCTTCCAGCCTCCTTGAGGACTCGACCATGCAGCCTTTCTCGGGCATCTTTGAGACCTATCTTATTCCCAATAATCATCCCGATTTCAATGTGCGCCTCAGGCAGTTGAAGGATGCGGTCCGCCTGGTGTATGCTTCCATCTTTTCGCCCCAGTCGAGGCGCTATTTCGAGGCCATTCAGTACAAGCTGGAGGAGGAAAAGATGGCTGTGGTGGTTCAGGAAGTGGTCGGGACCCGTCACAAGGACCATTTCTATCCGCACATCAGTGGCACGGCGCAGTCCCACAATTACTATCCGGTGGCGCACATGGAACCGGAAGATGGTTTTGCCATTGCTGCACTTGGCCTGGGCCACTACGTGGTAAATGGTGAAAAAGCCCATCGTTTCTCCCCCCGGTATCCCGGGCTTGAGATTAGTTCACTTGAGAGCCAGTTGCGCGATTCGCAGGTCGATTTTCTGGCCCTTGACATGAAGGACACAGAGGTCGGTTTTTCCGGCAAGGGGGCGGAGGCCAACCTGCATCGCCTGCCTGTTTCAGAGGCCGAGAAAGAAGGGGTGCTCAATCATCTGGCCTCGGTTTACGATGTCGATAATGAGCGGATCGATCCGGGACTCTCTTCGCCCGGTCCCCGCATCCTGAATTTTGCGGACATCCTGAAGTTCGACTATCTTCCCCTTGCCTCTGCACTCAATCTGATTCTGGATGTAGGCAAGGAAGCCATGGGCTCGCCTGTGGAGCTCGAGTATGCAGTGGATCTCGACAAAGCAGAGAACGGGAAGCCTTCATTCTATATTTTGCAGATTAAACCCATGATGGGTACGGCTGGTGAACACAGCATTGATCCCGATGGCCTCAGTGCCTCTGAGATGATTGTGTTTGCGGAGAAAAGCATGGGGAACGGGCGGATTGATGACATCAGCGACCTGGTTTATGTCGATCCGAAGGGCTTCGACAAGCTCAGGACCAGGGAAATTGCAGAAGAAATTGCGACCTTGAACCGGAAGTTGGCGGAGGCCGGGAGAAAGTACGTTCTCATTGGCCCGGGCCGCTGGGGCACGCGGGATCCCTTAATCGGAATCCCTGTGAACTGGTCGCAGATTTCGAATGCCAGGGTGATTATAGAGACCAGCCTGGAAGACTTTCCCCTTGATGCATCCCTGGGTTCGCATTTTTTTCACAATGTGACCTCCATGAATGTGGGTTACTTCAGCATACAGCATAATTCTCCCGGTTCCTTTATTCAGTGGGACTACCTGCAAAGCCTGAAGCTTGTCGAAGGGAGCAGCTTTGTACGCTATGTGCGTTCCGATAAGCCCTTCAGTATCCTGATGGACGGCAAGAAAAGAATTTCTGTTATCTTGAAGCACTAAAGACTCTGGCGGGGGCCGAAGGCGAAAAGGGGCCGGGAAAAGTGGGCTCAGAAGCTTGAATTTCAATGTTTAGAGGGTGAAAATAGACAAGATGCGCTTGGGACATAAGGAGGGGGACGCGATGGGCCGGCCCACCATTGATTTTAGTCATACAGCATTCAACCTCTTAATGGAGAAGCGCATTCGTACGGTGCTGATCATCAGCAGCGACTATGATTTTTTCATGTTGGAGGAGGACGGACGAATCGACGAGCAGATTTTCAATGAGTACGTTTCCCTTAACCTGAGGTATCCCCCGGTATTTATCAAGGCCACTTCGGCGAAAGAAGCCTTTCGCATTATGAAGGAGGAGGACATTGATCTGGTGATTGAGATGCTGAATCTGGGTGATGTAGATACCTTCAGTCTGGCCAAAGCGATCAGGAAAAGGTATGAGGATGTGCCCATCGTGGTCCTTACTCATTTCAACCGGGAAGTGAGCATGCGTTTGCAGAAAGAGGATATGTCGGCTATTGACTATGTTTTCTGCTGGTTGGGGAATGCCGATCTGCTGCTCGCTATTATCAAGCTGTTGGAAGATAAGATGAATGCACCCTTCGATATCGACAGGGTTGGGGTGCAGTGCATCATTCTGGTGGAGGACTCGATTCGCTATACCTCCACTTATCTGCCCGAGCTCTATAAGATTGTGATGCAGCAGACCAGGAACTTCGTGAAGGAGGCCCTGAATGAGCATCAGAAAATGCTGCGCATGCGAGGCCGTCCGAAGATCCTTCTGGCAAAGAATTACCTTGAAGCCATCGTGCTCTACAGGGCACATAAGGAGAATCTGCTGGGGATTATTACCGATGTGAGTTTTAAGAAGGGGGACAAGCGCGACCAGGAAGAAAAACTGGGTGAAAAACTGATCGAGCACTTCAGATCGGAAGATGAACACCTGCCTGTGCTTATGCAGTCTTCGGATTTGTCAAATGCCCGGGTCGCAGAGCGGCTGAATGTAGGTTTCCTGCACAAGTACTCGAAGTCGCTCACCCTCGAACTGCGTAATTTCATCGTTCAGAATTTTGCCTTTGGGGAGTTTATTTTTCGGGATCCGAAAAGCCAGGAGGAAGTGGCACGGGCCGGGAATCTGAAGGACTTGCAGAAGAAGATTTTGGAGGTGCCGGATGATGTACTGGCCTATCATTCGGGCCGGAATGATTTTTCGAAATGGCTGAATGCCAGGGCAATATTCCCGGTTGCACAACATTTTAAGTACATAAGAAACGAAGATTTCAGTCACACCGAAGAGATCCGTTCCTACCTTTACGAGTCCATTTCCAGTTACAGAATCAGCAGGGGCAGGGGGATTATTGCGCAGTTCGATAAAAACAGCCATGACACCTATCGCACCTTCTCCAGGATCGGTGAGGACTCGATTGGGGGCAAAGCGCGGGGACTGGCATTTGTGAATTCGGTCATCCACAAGCACGGGCTCTACTCGAAATACCCGAATACGGTTATTACGGTTCCGCGGACGGTGGTGTTGAGTACGGATGTCTTCGATGAGTTTATGGAGAAGAACGACCTCTATAAGATCGGGCTTTCCGACCGATCCGATGATGAGATCCTGGATCATTTTGTGGCGGCCAAGCTGCCCGGCTGGTTGCACCAGGACCTTTATGCGGTGATCTCGGTCACCAATACACCCCTGGCCATTCGCTCGTCGAGTAAGTTGGAAGATTCACATTTCCAGCCCTTTGCCGGAATCTATTCGACCTATATGATTCCGCTCAACCCGGATGACCGGGCACATACGATGGAGCTGCTGACAGACGCCATAAAATCGGTTTATGCCTCGGTGTACTTCCGTGAGAGTAAGGCCTATATCGAGGCGACATCGAATGTGATTGATGAGGAAAAGATGGGGATTGTGATCCAGGAGGTTTGTGGAACCCAGCATGGAGACCGCTATTATCCAACGATCTCGGGGGTTGCACGCTCGATAAACTTTTATCCGATTGCTCCGGAAAAGCCGGATGAGGGCATTGCCAGGGTGGCCTTTGGCCTGGGGAAGTATATTGTGGACGGGGGCGTGGGCCTGCGTTTCTCCCCTGCCTATCCGAAGAAGGTCCTGCAATTATCGACAACCGAGATGATGCTGAGGGATACCCAGAAGCAATTCTTTGCCCTTAGCCTGAAGCAGGCCAGCTACAAGACCAGCACCGATGATGCGGTGAATCTGGTTCGCTCGCGGATAGCCTCGGCCGAAAAGGACGGAACCCTGAAGCATGTGGCTTCGGTGTATGACTATCAGTCGGATATGGTCCGGGACGGGGTACATTACCAGGGAAAAAAGATCATTACCTTTTCGCGTATTTTGCAGCATGAGTCCTTCCCCCTGGCGGCGATTCTGAAAGAATTGCTTGAGATTGGCCAGAAGGAAATGAACCTCCCCATTGAGATCGAATTTGCGGTGAACATGGATGTGCCACCAGGCATGCCCTACGTGTTTAATTTTTTGCAAATCAGGCCAATCGTCGAAAGCGACCAAAGCAGCAAGATTGATCTCGACGGGGTCGATCCGGCCGGGACCATCCTGTTTTCAGATTCGGCACTGGGGAATGGCGACTTCCGGGGGATCAGGGACCTGGTATATGTGAAGCCCCAAGCCTGGGACGCTTCGAAGAGCGAGGAAATTGCGCTTGCCCTGGATGGCCTGAACCGAAGATTTATTGAGGAAAAGGGGAAGAAGCAGGGCGCAAGGAATGCTGAGCCACCTGAAAACGCTTCGGCCCTTGATGAGCCGGAGGGGGTGCTAAGCAGTGATGCCCCATTCTTAGCTAAAAAGGGCAGTGGCTATGTGTTGGTCGGACCCGGAAGGTGGGGTTCCTCAGATCCCTGGCTGGGTATTCCCGTGAAGTGGCCCCAGATTTCAGAGGCCAGGCTGATTGTGGAATCGGGCCTGGAGAATTACAGGATAGATCCCAGTCAGGGCACCCATTTCTTTCAGAACCTGACTTCCTTCAGGGTGGGTTATATGACGATTAATCCCTTTATAGATGAGGGAAACTTCGATCACGCTTATCTGGATAGCCTTCCGGCTGTATATGAGGATGACTATCTGCGGCATGTGCGTTTCAGAGAGGAGTTGGAGGTACGAATCGACGGCCGGACCATGCGGGGGATGGTGAGAGTGGCCAGTCTGGATGGAGCCGATTCGTGAACAAAGCTGCAAGCGATTTGTTTATTTCTTCACAGACAATCCAAGAGTAAGGCGATGAATAAGAGAGAATTCCTGAAGAAATCGGTGGTGCTTGGTGGTGCCGGTCTGGTGCTGCCTTCACTTGCAACTTCCTGTATGACGAATACGGCTGGTCCCCGGGCTGGGGCGTCCCTGGCGGTCTGCGACAGCGAAGGTGTATTTACCCAGCCTGCCCTGGGCTATGGTTTTGCGGCCCTCGAACCCCACATCGATGCCCTGACCATGGAGCTGCACTATGCCAGGCATCATGCCGGCTATACCAGGAAGTTCAATGCAGCCATAAAGGAGGAAGGTCTGCATCTAAACGACATTGAAAAAATCTTTGCAGGCGTTTCCGGTTTTGGAGCGGCCGTGCGAAACAATGGCGGGGGCTATTACAACCATAATCTTTACTGGAAAACGATGTCGCCCGATGGGGGTGGGAAGCCGGAAGGTGAACTGCTTGCGGCCCTGGAGAAGGATTTCGGGTCCTTCGAGGAATTTCGTGCGCTGATGTCGACCACGGCCGCAAGTCTTTTCGGCTCCGGCTGGGCCTGGCTCATCCTGAACCGGGAAGGGACATTACAGGTGGTTTCGACGCCGAACCAGGACAATCCGCTGATGGATCTTGCCCAGGTTCAGGGAAGGCCACTGATGAACATCGATGTTTGGGAACATGCTTATTACCTGAATTACCAGAATGCACGTAAGGCCTATATCGATGCTTTTTGGAATCTGGTGGACTGGGATTTCGTTTCGGCA
>PDRI01000103.1 GCA_002748055.1 Bacteroidota bacterium
AGAGAATGGAAAAGAGGCCATCGCCTTGCTTGAAAAGGAAGAAGCACACATGATTTTTATGGACATAGAGATGCCGGTGATGAACGGTATCGAAACCACGAATTACATTCGGAATAAAATGCCGGCCCCCATCTGCGGTATTCCAATTATTGCGCTCACAGCCCACAATCCCGATATTTTTTTCGAGGACTATTCTGATGTTGGCTTTAATGAACTCATCACCAAGCCTTATTCCATTCAGAAAATCAAAGAGAAGATAGAGAACTTTTTGCCCGCCTCAGAGCTTTAACGGTAAATGAGTGCCAGGATTTTCTCGAGGTATTTTTGATCGGTTTCGGTGAAGGCATTCTTAAAATCGGCATCGACATCAAATACGGCAGCCGGCTCACCTTCCCCGGTGCATACAGGGAGGGCTATTTCTGAGCGGGAACGGGTATCACAGCCCACATGACCGGGAAAGGCATCCACATCCGGAACAATTACGGCCTTCTTCGACAGGACTGCTGTCCAGCATACACCTGCAGGTTTGGCTAATTCCTGACAGGCCACCGGGCCCTGATAGGGCCCTACATAAAGCCGCTCGTCCCGGACTAAATAAAACCCGGTCCAGAAATAGTGGTCCATTTTGTGATGCAGAACTGCGCATACAGAGGCCATTCTGGACAGCGGATGCTCTGTTTTCCGGAGCAATGCCTCCAGTTGAATCAGCAATCGCTCATACCTCGCTTCTTTCTTTTTCTCGTCCATGCGCAAAATGTTTTGCTGTCTAAAATAGTACAAAAATGCTTTTTATCTTTGGCGCTTCATTTCCCTTTCGATGAAGCATAAAAAAGAAATCGACCGTCGCAGAACCTTCGCCATTGTGAGCCACCCCGATGCCGGGAAAACCACACTTACCGAGAAGTTTCTGTTGTTTGGTGGCGCCATTAATGTGGCTGGAGCCGTTAAATCGAATAAGATACAGAAAACAGCTACTTCCGATTTTATGGAAATTGAGAAGCAGCGGGGAATCTCGGTGGCCACTTCCGTGATGGGATTTTCCTATAAAGAAAGAAAAATCAACATCCTTGATACTCCTGGACATCAGGACTTTGCCGAGGATACCTTTCGTACCCTGACCGCCACCGACAGTGTGATCATTGTCATTGATGCAGCCAGGGGTGTGGAGGCACAAACACGCAGATTGATGGAGGTTTGCCGGATGCGTTCGACACCGGTGATGATTTTTGTAAATAAACTCGACCGTCCTGCCAGGGATCCCTTCGAGCTGATTGATGAACTCGAAGCCGAGCTGAAGATTTCTGTTCATCCCCTGAGCTGGCCGGCTGGTGAGGGCAGAAACTTTAAGGGAGTCTATAACAGAAGGCTGGAGGCCTTTCACAGTTTTAGCGGAAGCAAACAAACCACGGGTGAAATACTGGTTTTCAATCAATTAGACGACCCTGACCTGGATGCATATCTGGGTACTTATGCGGCAAATCTGAAAGAAGAACTGGAACTGATTAACGGGGTTTATCCGGAATTCGAACGGTCGGCCTATCTGGCCGGAGAAATGGCTCCCCTGTTTTTTGGAAGCGCGCTGAATAATTTTGGGGTGAGTGACATTCTGGATAGTTTTATTGAACTGGCACCCTCCCCGGGACCTGTACAAACAAGGGAACGGATAGTTGAACCCGGGGAGCATAAAATGACGGCTTTCGTTTTTAAAATTCATGCCAACATGGATCCGAATCATCGCGACCGTCTGGCATTTTTGAAAATTGTCTCCGGTCGTTTCGAACGGAACAAGGCTTATGTGCATGTTCGTACTGGTAAACAGTTGAAGTTTTCGAGTCCGACATCCTTCATGGCCGAAAAAAAATCCATCATCGATGAGGCCTTCCCCGGTGATATAGTCGGCGTTCATGACAGCGGAAATTTCAAAATTGGAGATGCTGTAACTGAAGGAGAGCTGCTTCATTTTCAGGGTATACCCAGCTTCTCTCCGGAACTCTTCAGGTATGTGGAGAATGCCGATCCGATGAAATCCAAGCAACTGGCGAAAGGAATCGACCAATTGATGGATGAGGGCGTGGCCCAGCTCTTTGTGAGCATTGCGAACGGGCGAAAAATCATTGGCTGTGTCGGCGCCCTTCAGTTCGATGTGATTCAGTACAGGCTCGAACACGAATATGGGGCGAAATGCCGCTACGAACAGCTCGCCATGCACAAAGCCTGCTGGTTTGAGGGCGATGACGAAGAAAGCCTCGGGGAATTCAGACTCCGGAAGTATCAGCAAATTGCCAGGGACAAAGCAGGGCGGGAGGTCTATATGGCCGAATCCCCTTATGCGCTGCAGATGGCCCAGCAAAACTTTCCGGAGATCCGCTTTCATTTCCATTCGGAATTTGACTGAGGGCTTGCCGGGAAATGTTATATTCGTTGGCAGCAAATCAGCACATCATGAGACATTTTCTTCTATTAGCCCGACTGGCTGTCGTATTGCTACTCTTTTCTGCTGAACTCAGGGCTCAGAGGCCCGACTGGGAAGGGGGCTTTCCCGATGGATGCACAAGCATTACCCTGGGTAAAGCGGCCACCATCGATGGTTCTGTGATTACCTCCCATACAGATGATTCGCATCGGACCAGATCCTGGATGGACGTTGTCCCAGCCAGTAAACATGGCAGAAATGCAAGTACAAGTATGTATAAGCGGGTACCCTGTGACTCATTTGCCATGCCGACCTATTCCCACAGGCTGATAGGAGAGATTCCTCAGGTAAGGCAGACCTATCAGTTCCTGAACACAGCCTACCCCTGTATGAATGAATACCAGCTGGGGATTGGAGAATCGACCTTTGGCGGACGACAGGAATTGCAATCGGATGAAGGCCTGATCGATTGTCAGCGCCTGTGCCGTCTGATGCTCGAACGCTGCAAGACTGCCAGGGAGGCCATCAAACTGGCCGGGGAGCTCACAGCGCGCTATGGCTGGAACGATGTGGGGGAATGCCTGACCATCGCCGATAAGAACGAGGTCTGGCATTTCGAAATTGTGGGGCCCGGCAAGGGCAAAGTAGGATCGGTCTGGGTGGCCCAGCGGGTTCCGGATGACCATGTTTCTGTAAATGCCAATGCCAGTACCATCAAAGAAATAGACCTGGATGATGAAACGCAGTTCATGGCCAGTGCAAATGTTTATGAAGTGGCCAGAGAAGCCGGCTGGTGGAAGGATGACGAGGCCTTCCGCTTTTGCTATGCCTACGCCCCCGAAAGCCGGCAATCGCTGGCTTCCAGGCGGAGAGAATGGCGGGTTTTCGATCTTCTGGCCCCAAGCCTTGAGCTGGATCCGAATGCCGAGAATTACCCCTTTTCGGTGAAGCCCGACAGGCCCGTTAGTTTACAGGACCTGAGAAGGGTTTTTTCCGATTACTATGAAGGCACAGCTTTCGATATGACCAAAGACCAGCTGGTGGCCGACGAGCAGGGGAATATGCAGATTTCGCCTTTGGCCAATCCGCAGATGCCTTACGATATGAACAAGTTGTTGCGCATCAATGGCGGATGGGGCTGGAGAGGAGAAAGGACCATTGCCCGGTGGTATACCATGTATGCAACCATTATCCAGTGCCGGAACTGGCTTCCCGATGAGATCGGCGGTGTGGTCTGGCTGGCCCAGGACAATGTGGCTACATCCATCTATGTTCCCGTTTACTGTTCAGGCAGCGATCTGCCCGCGTCCTACAAAACCCCGGGCAGGCCGGATGGATTCACCAGGGCTTCAGCCTGGTGGGCCTTTAACCGGCTTGGCACCTTAAGCGCCCAACGCTGGGGAGAGATGCGCTACGATGTGAATTCGGTATGGGATGCCTGGCAGGCCGAACTTTTCGATGCGCAAAGTGCCCTTGAAAAGGAAGCCCTGGATCTTTATAAAGCAGGTAAAAAAGAAGAATGTAAAGACTTACTAACCACCTACACACTAAACTGGGGCAAGAAGGTTGTGGATAAGGCCTGGGATTTGGGAGACATGCTCTGGACCAAATACGACGAAAAGTTTTAGTGCATGACTGCTTACAGTGGAAAAAGGGGATTCGCCAGTGACAACAATGCGGGGGTCGATCGGGCCATACTGGCTGCGCTTTCCGAGGTTAATGACGGACATGCCATTGCCTATGGAGATGACCCGCAAACCCATGAGCTCAAAAAGCAATTAAAGGCTGTCTTCGGGCCCGAATGCGAATTCTTTCTGGTATTTACGGGAACAGCAGCCAATGTGCTCGGCCTGGCTGCTGCAACGCAACCCTATCATGGTGTCATCTGTGCCGAAACGGCCCACATTAACGTGGATGAATGTGGTGCACCTGAGAAATTCACCTCCTGCAAGCTTCTGAGTGTTAAAACGCCCGATGGAAAGCTAAAGCCCTCACTGGTGAAGCAGCACCTGCATGGCTTTGGATTTGAGCATCATGTTCAGCCAAGGCTTGTTTCGCTTACCCAGGCTACTGAAATGGGGACCCTCTATAGCCCCGATGAAATCAGGGCACTGGCCGATCAGGCCCATGAGCATGACCTCCTCCTGCACATGGACGGTGCGCGCATTGCGAATGCTGCTGCTGCACTGAATTGCAGCATCGCGGAAACCAGTACTAAATGTGGGGTGGATATCCTGTCTTTCGGTGGTACCAAGAATGGGATGATGTACGGCGAAGCCGTTGTATTCAGCCGTCCTGAACTGGCCGAAGGCTTTAAGTACCGGAGGAAACAGGGCATGCAGCTGGCCTCTAAGATGCGCTATATCTCTGCACAGTTTCTGGCCTACCTGGAGAATGAACGCTGGTTAAAGAATGCCCTTCATGCAAATCGGATGGCGCGTATGCTGGGCGATGCTGTAAGCGATATTCCGGGTGTGGAACTTACACAGGAGGTTCAGTCGAATGCCGTTTTTGCACGCATCCCTGCAGAGGCCATTCCGGTATTGCAGGAGGCCTTCTTCTTCTATGTCTGGAATGAAGAAAGGCATGAGGTGCGCTGGATGTGCTCCTTTGATACCCGGGAGGAAGATGTCGAGGCGTTCAGTACCCTGCTTAGAAAGATACTGGCTTAGGCCCTGGTAAAAGCAGGGAGCTGTCACCATAACTGAGGAAGCGAAAATCATTGGCCAGTGCAAAATCATAGACCGCTTTCCAATCCGAACCAATGAATGCCGCGATAAGCAGCAGCAGGGTGCTGCCCGGTTGATGGAAATTGGTAATGAGCCCGCTCAGGGTCCTGAAACAGTAGCCCGGCGTAATCATGATCCGGGTACTGAAAACGAGGTTTTCGAGTTGATGCCCTTCACAATAAGCAATCAGGCAGGCGATGCTCTCGGCAAGCGGAACATCCTGCCTGAGTTTTTCGTTTTCCCATTGCTCAAGCAGGAGCGAATCGGAATCTTCCTGCTGATTTCCAAGTAGTTTTACACCAAGCCAGTACAAGGACTCCAGGCTTCGGACCGAGGTTGTGCCGACGGCAATCAGCCCTTCCGTCTTCATCTTCCAGTTTTTCAGAAACGACAGGGGTACCAGGACCTGTTCGGCGTGCATGACATGGGATCTTCCTTCCCGACCCTTTACCGGAACGAAGGTTCCTGCCCCCACGTGCAAGGTTAGTTCCTCCCGCTTCAACCCTCTGCGCTGCAACTCATCAAGCAAAGTATGGGTAAAATGCAAACCTGCTGTGGGGGCTGCCACCGAACCTTTGGTGGAACCATAGACCGTTTGGTAACAATGCTTGTCGGCTTCTTCAGCACTGCGGTTCAGATAGGGGGGAATGGGTGTGGAACCTGCTGCGTCGAGCAGCTGACCAAAATCCGGGCCGGCCGGCCATCTAAACTCGACCAGGAAAGCGGACCCCTCCCGACCGGTTTTACGGGCTTCCATGCGAAGGGTATTTCCGCCCAGGTTTAGTTGAAGGTATATTGCTTCCTGCTTCCACTTCCTGGCATTTCCCACCATGCATTTCCAGATGCATCGTCCGCTTACAGTAAAGGCCTCTTCGTAAACCGCTGGTGAAACCGGTTCGAGACAAAAGACCTCGATCCGGGCACCGCTTTCCTTACGGAACTGTAATCGGGCCTGAATAACCCTGGTATTGTTGAATACGAGCCAGCTTCCTTCCGGCAATAGTGCAGGGAGTTCCCGGAAGGGCGCTTTCGCTATGTGCCCATGCCTGTATATGAGCAGATTCGAATCATCTCTTCGCACCCTGGGGTAGCTGGCAATCCTTTCCGGCGGGAGCGCATAGTGAAAGGCTTTCATATCGATCTGAGGCTCCTTGTTCATGGGAGCGCAAAAATAGCTAAATTTGCCCTGTATAAAAAAGCAGCAGTTGGCTCTGTCGCTGCGAATCTGCGGGTTCGTGGAGGAAAGTCCGGGCAGCTCAGGGTACCGCACAGCCGAAAGACTGCTATCCGTGAGGGTAGGGGAACAAAGAAGAAAACAACCGCCTCGATGAGGTAAGGGTGAGAAGGTGGGGTAAGAGCCCACCAGTGTAAGGGGCAACCTTTACAGCTGTTTGTCCTGCGGGCTGAAAGGCCATGTATACCGGCGTAAAAAAAACGACCCGTTTCTGCCGGGGGGTAGGCCGCTTAGAAAAATGACAGGGACCCTTAGGGGGACAGAACCTGGCTTATACAACTGCTGTCTTTTTTACATGGCTTCCCGAATCTTCACCAGAGATGCCAGCAGGGTGTCGAGTTTTTCCAGAGCCAGCATATTTGCACCATCCGATTTTGCCGTTGGAGGGTCGGGATGGGTTTCCATAAATAAGCCATCCACACCCGCTGCAATACCTGCACGGGCCAGGGTGGCAATCATTTCGGGCTGACCACCACTTACACCGCTGCCCTGGTTGGGCTGCTGGAGGGAATGGGTGACATCCAGAATCACCGGGCAGGCATTCTTTTGCATCAGAGGAATGGAACGAAAATCAACCACCAGATCCTGATAGCCAAAAGTGGTTCCTCTTTCGGTAAGAAAAACCTTGTTGTTCCCTGAATCCAGAATTTTCCGGAGGACAAATTGCATGGCTTCCGGCGATAAAAACTGGCCCTTTTTAACCGATACGGCCTTCCCTGTAGCGGCACAAGCTGTAAGTAAATCGGTCTGCCGGCATAAAAAAGCCGGAACCTGCAATACATCCACATATTCTGCCGCCCTCATGGCCTCTTCCGGCGAATGCACATCGCTAACAACCGGCAATCCTAGTGAGCTGCGCAGCTCCCGAAGAATTTCCAGTGCCTCCTGGTCCCCAATACCCGTGAACGAATCGAGACGGGATCTGTTGGCCTTCCGATAGGAGGCCTTGAACACGTAAGGGATCTTGTATTTATCACTCAATGCGCTGATCTGCGATGCAATATCCAGCACCATTTCTCTGCTTTCAACCACGCAGGGGCCTGCAAAGAGAAAAAAATTCTTGCTTTCGGTATGCCTGATGCCCGGCACAAGCCGCTCAAGTGATTGTTCAGGATTCATTGTCGTAGTTTTTAGTGGTCTTCCAGAGCTGTTTCAGTCTCGACTTTATTTCATTTTCTCTGGGGTTTTTCCCGGGCGTATAAAACTGCTGCCCATCCAGCTTATCTGGCATGTAATTCTCATTGACAAAGTGATCCCGGTATTCATGGGCGTACTTGTAGTCCCTGCCATAACCCAGATCCTTCATCAGCGAAGTAGAGGCATTCCGCAAATGCAAAGGCACCTGTAAAGGGCCTGTTTTACGGACAGCATCAGTGGCACGACCGATGGCCATGTAGGCTGAATTACTCTTGGGCGAAGCAGCCAGATAAATCGCCGTTTCTGAAAGAATAATTCTGGCTTCGGGCATACCGATCATCTGAATCGACTGAAAGCATGATGTAGCCATCAACAGGGCGTTTGGATTGGCCAGCCCGATGTCCTCCGATGCCAGGATAAGCAAACGTCGGGCTATGAATCCAATGTCCTCACCTCCCTCCAGCATACGGGCAAGCCAGTAAACTGCAGCATCCGGATCGCTACCCCTGATCGATTTGATAAAGGCGGAAATCATGTCGTAGTGCATCTCTCCGTTTTTATCATACATGGCCATGTTTTCCTGCAACCGTTCCTGGACCATGTCATTGTTGATATGCACGGAGCTATCGGGGTTAAAGTCGGCTCCCGACACCTCCGATCTGACGACCAGTTCCAGGGTGTTCAGTAAACGCCGGGCATCCCCTCCCGAATACCTGAACATGGCTTCATACTCATCGATCACCACCTTAAATTTCTTCAGCGTGTGATCCCTTTCCAATGCCCTTTCCAACAGCGTCTTCAGGTCCTCCCTGTCGAGGGGCTCAAGGACATAGACCTGGCAGCGCGACAGCAAAGGAGAAATGACCTCAAAAGAGGGATTCTCCGTTGTGGCCCCAATTAGCGTAACGATTCCCTGTTCAACTGCAGCCAGTAAGGAATCCTGCTGCGATTTGCTGAAACGATGAATCTCATCGATAAAGAGGACGGGACTGGGTTTGTTAAAGAATTGTTGTTTTCTGGCCTTTTCAATGGTTTCTCTCACATCCTTCACACCGGATTGGACTGCACTGAGGTTGTAAAAAGAACGATCGAGCTGTTTTGAAATAATGGAAGCCAGGGTGGTTTTTCCCACCCCCGGAGGCCCCCATAGGATAAAGGAACTGAGGGAACCCGAAAGCACCATTTTGCGTATAACCGCATCCGGGCCGACGAGATGAGTCTGTCCAATGTAGTCGTCCAGCTGCTGCGGACGCATGCGGTCGGCCAGGGGTTGATTGGGAAACTGCACAGACATGCTGGCAAATTTATGTTTTTTTTATTTTTACATCGCAGATTGAAACAAGCAGATTATTCAAATAAACACACGCTATGAGAAAGCAAAATTCCAGGGTGCTTGTCCTTGCCGCAGGTCTTTTACTGGGAGGCCTGAGTGTGAGCCGGGGACAAAAAATTGAGATGGAGATAATGAGTGGAGGGCTTGCAGACGCAGAAGCATATCTTCAGGCCTACCTGAAACCTTTTGCAAATATCATTGGGTCCAACCTGAATGCAGGTTGGTACAATACAGCCAGGCCGCATGAGCTTGGTGGATTGGATATTTCCGCTACTGTCAGCTGGGCTAAAGCCCCGACTTCGGCACTAAACTTCAACCTGAATACCCTCGAACTGAATGGCCAAATAGCCCCCGCAGCGTCAACTGTTGTTCCAACAGTCGCAGGACAGCAGGACGACAGGCCAAGCCTGATTTACAGCACAAGTTTCGATCCGGGAAACGGATCAATCCGGGAAATTGAACTGGCCCGCATCAGGGTCCCGGATGGCGCGGGCATAGACAATTTCCCCCTTCCCATGGGGCAAATCTCCGTAGGCCTTCCGTTTGGAACCGACCTGAGTGCTCGTTTTGTTCCCCTGATTGAAGTGAGCGATTATGGCGAGATAGGTCTGTGGGGAGTTGGGGGAAAGCATTCAATTTCCCAGTGGCTTCCTTTTATTAAAAGGCTGAATTTTTTAGATGTCAGTGTTCAGGGAGGCTACACCCAGGTAACGAGTGCAGCCCATGTTCAGGTGGAACCAAATCTGCCTGAAGGGGGCTACGACCCGAACCCTTCATACAATTGGGAGGACCAGTATATCATCCAGAAGGTGGAAGGCTGGACCCTGAACCTGGTCGTATCTCAAACCCTCCCTGTTGTTACCTTTTACCAGGCAGTGGGCTATGCCAGCTCACAAGTCGATTTGCTTGCTCAGGGTCATTTTCCTGTACTATCGGTGCTTACAGAAGGAGACAATGCTGGAAGCGTCAGTTATAACACTTTCGAGGATCCCATCGAATTAAGGTATGAGAATTTCGATCAGCTCAGGCTGAACGCCGGTGTGCGTATCAAATTAGGCCTGTTCACCCTGCACTACGATTTCACCAAGTCATTGTACGCTACGCATTCAGTAGGAATTGGCGTTTCCTTCAGATAGCCACAGGGGGGTCAAAAACCGTTGAGTGGGATCGTAACGGTCGGGATCAGAAGCAACCAGCCCAGTAGAATCAGGATGAGCATGAAGGGCCAGCTCCACCTGAACCATTTCTCGTAGGGAATCCTGGCCACGCCGAGCACCCCAATGAGTACGGGGGAGGTTGGCGTAATCATATTGGTGAAACCATCCCCAAACTGAAAAGCCATTACTGTTGCCTGTCGTGAAACGCCGATTAAATCGGAAAACTGCGACATAATAGGCATGGTCAGTGCTGCTTTGGCAGATCCACTGGGAATAAAGATGTTGATCATGGTTTGTATGGCATACATCATGCTTACAGAAGCCAGCTTCCCAAAGGTCTGCATCGAACTTGCCACCTGGTAAAGCATGGAGTCGATGACCCTGCCATCTTCAAGTATGACCAGAATTCCTCCTGCAAGTCCCACAACAACAGCTGCAGAAAGAATGTCTTTCATGCCTGCGACGAATAAACGGGTAATCTGATTTGCGCTCCTGTTCATGGCAATGCCCGAGAAGATTCCCATGGCAAAGAAGAGGCTGGCAATCTCTTTCACAAACCAACCGTAAGCCATTACACCGATAATCAGATATACAATAGTAAACAAGAGAAGATTCAGGATGTAGTAATGGACCGAGCGGAGAAGCAGGAAAGGGCTGCTCAGGGCAAAAAGGACGGCTACAGCAGGCAGATAGTAAAAGCTGTATAAGCGGGTGCCAATCCGGAGGGAAGTGAGGGGGTCACGGTAAGCAAAAACAAGCATTGCAGCTAATAGCACAATATAGCTTATCCATGCGCTTGGAGAGGCCTTCCGTTCAAGTAAACCGGGATCACTGCTTCCCTTATTGCGCCAGTAAAGATCGGACTCATAAACCGGAGAAGACCGGGGGTTCTTCCTGATTCGCCTGGCGTAGCGCAGGACCCAGGCCATCCCCACTGCGTTAATCACCAGCCAAACAAACAGGCGGTATTCGATGCCCGAAAACAGAGGAAGGCTGGAAAGGCCCTGGGCAATTCCAATGGTGAATGGGTTTAGCAGGGCCCCTGCAAAGCCAAGGCCGGCCCCCACAAAACACATACTCAGCCCCACAATGGAATCATAGCCCATGGAGATCGCCAGCGGTACAAAAATAATGATGAAGGCTATGGTCTCTTCGCTCATCCCGAAAGTTGCTCCAAAAACACTAAAAATGAGCATAATAAATACGATGATCAGATTGTCAACTCCCAGGAAGCGGAAAAAGCCCCGTTTCTCAAGCCTTCTGACCCGCGAAAGAAAGGCCTGAATACCCACGTCGATGGCTTTGCTGTCGTTCATGATCCAGAAAGCACCGCCAATAATCAGAATGAAAACAATGATATCGGCTTTACCGCAAAACCCGTCGAAGAGCGCACTAAACACCTGCCAGCTTTGGGGAGCTTTCTCAGCCGCATGATAGGAGTCCTGCACAATGACCGATCTGTTGGTGCCATTCACATCGATCAGCTCACGTTCAAATTCTCCTCCCGGAAGAATCCAGGTGAGTGCCGCTGCCAGCACAATGAGCGTAAATACAATAACATAGGTGTGGGGAACTGCGAGCCTTCTATACATATCGGGTTCTGATTGGCAAATTTACATAGTATAACAAGGAGGTAATTCTACTTTGACAGATTAACAAAATGTTGAAAAAAACCCTGAAAACACTGTGCTTTCAGGGGCATCGAAAAACATGATTTTCGTACCATATAAGGTATGTACAACACAAGTTAAAAATACAAAAGAATATGGAAAAACGCTAACCGTCTCTCGGGAGAGCTTAGTTGGTTATTTCAGACCTGGTTTCCGGTTTTTTTGATAATTCGCTCACGGATAGATTCAGCAACGAAGTTGTTCAGTGATGTTTTATCCTCCATAGCCAATAAGGCTGCCCTACGATGAAGATTAGGGGATATGCGAACATTAAAGCTTCCTTTAAAGGGCTTTTCCGGAGTCGTCCCCTCCAGTTTACAGTCGGCTATATATGTATCAATGGCGTCTTTAAAATCAGCCTCCAGTTCATTTCCGGTTTGTCCCTCGTAAGAGATGAGACCCCTTATTCCCAGGACTTTTCCATACAGCAGATCATCCTCCTTGCTATATTCAATGGATCCTGTATGTAAATTTCAATTAAAAAGTGTACAGGTATTTCAATCGAAAAATGCCCAGTTTTATCAAAGTTAATCGATTTCTATTCCGTTGATTTCTTTCTTTT
>PDRI01000104.1 GCA_002748055.1 Bacteroidota bacterium
GTCAGCACCATCGCCCAACGTGCCGCCCACAACCGTAAGGGTCTTGGACGTCCCCTGACAGGTCGAATCGGAGCTGATCGTTGTACCCGTCGGATCAAGCGAGGGCTGCTTAACTGTTACCAAAGTATTCACAGAGGAAGTCGTATTACAATCTCCATCTGCGCGCACATAGTAGGTAGTACTAACAGCCGGATCAACAGTGATTGAGCTACCTGAGCCTACTATGGTAACAAATGCTGCACTTGTAGACCAGATCCAACTCGCACCATCACCCAGGCTGCCACCCTGTACGCTCAGGGTCTTTGATGTCCCCTGACAGGTGTTATTATTGGTAATGGTAATTCCAGTCGGAGGTGTAGATGCCGTTTTTACGGTCACCACCTGAGATACAGCAGTGGTAATATTGCAGTCGCCCTCAGCCCGCACATAGTATGTGGTTGTCACAGCCGGATCAACCGTAATTGAGACACCGGTAGCGGTACTTGTACTGAAACCTGCATCAGTCGACCAGTTCCAAATCGCACCATCACCCAGACTGCCACCCTGTACCGTAAGAACTTTGGGTGTACCCTGACAGGTATTATCATTGTTTAGTCCAATACCCGTGGCTGCAACAGAAGGCGACTTCACCGTCACCACAGCACTAGCCGCAGCAGTTATATTGCAATCGCCTTCAGCGCGAACGTAATAGGTAGAAGTCACTGATGGATCAACTGTAATTGAAGCCCCGTTCCCAACGCTCAGGCTGAATGCAGCATCTGAATACCATTGCCAATTTGCACCACTGCCAAGGCTGCCACCCTGAACGCTCAGGGTCTTTGATGTCCCCTGACAGGTGTTATCATTGCTGATACTGATACTGGTCGGGGATGTAGAAGGTAAGCGGACATTTACCAATGCACTCACCACGGCCGTATTGTTGCAATCCCCCTCTGCTCTGACATAGTAGGTCGTATTCACAGCCGGGTCGACAGTTATGCTAAGCCCGCTTCCAACCCCAGCTGTGAGACTGACATCGCTATACCAGTGCCAATCAGCACCATCGCCAAGACTTCCACCCAGAACCGTCAATGTTTTGGATGTACCCTGACAAGTATTATCGTTAGCCACGGAGACGCTGGTGGGATCCGTGGAAGGAAGTTTTACGGTCACGAGCTGACTCACAACAGCACTATTGTTGCAATCGCCTTGTGCACGTACGTAATAGGTCGTACTCAGTGCCGGATCCACATTGATACTAGATCCGGTACCAGCAGAAACCGTTAGTGCAGCATCCGAGTACCAGTACCAATTAGCACCATCACCAAGGCTGCCACCCTGAACTGTCAGGACCTTGGCTGTGCCCTCACAAGTGTTGTCATTGCTGACCCCGATACCGGTCGGATCAATCGATGAAGTCTTGACTGTCACCATTTGACTGACAGCAGAAGTCGTATTACAATCGCCCTCGGCTCGCACATAGTAAGTGGTACTTACACCTGGATCGACCGTAATTGAATCACCGGTACCAATTGTTGTCGAAAAGGCTGCCGTCAAAGACCAGACCCAATCAGCACCATCACCCAGACTACCACCCTGAACCCTTAGTTTCTTGACTGTTCCCTGGCAACTATTGTCACTGTCCACTGCAATGCCGGTTGCAGCAACTGAAGGTACTTTTACCCGCAGTTGTTGATTGACAGCTGAAGTGATGTTACAGTCGCCTTCGGCTCGCACGTAGTAAGTCGCGCTAATGGAAGGATCTATGGTTATGGATGCCCCTGTACCTGCACTGCTGCTGAAACCGGCATCGGTCGACCAGTTCCAGATGGCCCCCGTTCCAAGACTGCCACCCTGAACAGTAAGTGTCTTTGGCGTACCTACACAGGTATTGTCATTACTCAATACGATTCCTGAAGGCGCGACTGAAGGTGTCTTCACTGTAACAAGAGCACTTACCGCGGCTGTAGTATTGCAATCGCCCTCGGCACGCACATAATAGGTCACATTCGCGTCCGGATCAACTGTGATTGATGCCCCGTTCCCCACATTAGTAGTGAAGCCTGCATCGGAATACCACTGCCAGTCAGCCCCGGCTCCAAGGCTCCCACCCTGAACTGTTAGAGTTTTGGCGGTACCCTCACAGGTATTGTCATTCCCAATACTGATTCCGGTCGGAGCGGTTGAAGCTGTCCTCACTGTAACCAGGGTACTAATTACAGCTGTATTGTTGCAGTCCCCTTCAGCACGCACATAGTAGGTGGTATTCACTGAAGGATCAACCGTGATGGAAAGC
This sequence comes from Bacteroidota bacterium, assembly GCA_002748055.1. Classification (GTDB taxonomy): domain Bacteria; phylum Bacteroidota; class Bacteroidia; order Bacteroidales. Next base: position 2,276 of record PDRI01000104.1, read on the forward strand.
CCGTTGCCCACAGCAACCGTAAGTGCAGCATCCGAATACCAGTACCAGTTAGCTCCATCACCAAGACTACCACCAACTACAGTCAGGGTCTTGGCTGTGCCCTGGCAGCTATTGTCATTGGATACGGAAATACTCGTAGGAATGGTCGATGGTACACGTACTTCGACCATTTGGCTAACAGCGGAAGTCGTATTACAATCTCCTACGGCGCGCACATAGTAGGTCATGTCAACAGCCGGATCCACATTCAGGCTGGCACCTGAACCCACCTGCGAAGTCAAACCTGCATTGTCGTACCAGTACCAATCTGCACCTGTACCGAGGCTTCCGCCAAGAACCGTAAGTGTTTTTACAGTCCCCTGACAGGTATTGTCATTTGTGATGGAAATACCACTTGGATCAGTAGAGGGTACACGAACGGTAACCACCTGACTGACAGCTGTGGTATTGTTACAGTCTCCCTCTGCCCGTACATAATAGGTGGTCGTAGCTGAGGGATCTATATTCAGCGTTACTCCCGAACCAACATGGGTGGTAAATCCAGCGTCGGAATACCATTCCCATGTGGCTCCATCTCCAAGACTACCGCCAACTACAGACAATGTCTTTATCGTTCCTACGCAGGTATTGTCATTGCTCAGATTAATGCCTGCCGGATCTGTTGAGCCACTCAGAACATGAACCAGAATACTGTCGGCCGAAGTAACATTGCAAGCGCCTTCCGCCCGCACATAGTACAAGGTATTTGTTGACGGATTTACATTTACGCTGGCTCCCAAACCATTGCTGCTTATAAAAGTCGGTGTAGCTGACCAGTTCCAGACTGCTCCTGTACCCAGGCTTCCTCCCTGTACAGTAAGGGTTTTCGCCGTACCTTCACAGGTACTGTCATTGCTGATAGTAACACCATTTGGAGCAATAGAGTTGGTATTCAGGTTTTGAACAACAATACTGTCGGTTATCGTACAGCTTGTAGCTCCTGCATCAGTAACGACTACCCGATATTCAGCAGAATCAAGTCCGTTAAGTGCAGGCGTAAGATCGAGAATTGCAAGGTCGTTTCTGAACCAGCTATAACTGTACCCCATGCCTGTTCCACCACCTGCCGTGGCTGTAACAGTCCCATTGCCATCGCCGGGACAAAGGTCATCTGTCTTGGCAAGGCTTAAGCTTAGTGCGGGTTCCTCGGTAACCGTGTAACTCAATACAACCTTTACAGATGGATTGCCAATATCACTTACAGTAACTTCATATATAGCCGGATCAAGACCGCTCAGGCTTGAGCTATTGTCGACCATCGGGACACCATTCCTGGTCCAGGCATAGCTATACCCAACACCCAAACCGCCCTCTGCAGTCACCGAAACACTTCCATCAGCCAGGCCGTTACAGGATACATTGCTTCCTGTAATATCAGCCGCCAACGGATCCGCATCGAGACATAAACTAAAGCTACCACTGTATTCACTGTCATCTACAGACACATAGTAGGTTTCACCAATGGTAAGCGTGTCGCTGGAAAGACTGACAGCTGTATAACTTCCCTCTGTACTTTCACAGTCCAATTCTTCCCCTGCCTCATTCCAAAGTGCTGCCTGCAAATCGCGAAGATTACCAAGGGTTGTTCCATTTTTTACCGTTACATTCACATTTGCAGATACGGCTGTGAACTTGAACCACACATTCTTGTTGTCGCCTGTCACCCAACACGAGCCTTCCGACTCATCGGGCGTGCCATAAGCATTGCTGAACTGCGCATCACCCGAGCACCACCTGATTGGATTTGTAATCTCGTAAGCTCCTGCTTTGTAATCATTGTCCAGCTCATCATCAATACATAAGGTAAAGGTTCCGGGGGTAAGTGCATCATCGACTGAGACATAGTACCAATCCCCAACATTCAGCGCATCGTAACTTAAAGTATGGGTCGAGCGATCGTGAATGCGAGGCATACACTTCAATTCTGTACCGGTCGCATTCCAGAGAGCCATCTGTGGATAGCGCATGCTTCCATATACACTGTAGTTAAGCAAGCTGAGCGTTACATCCGTACTCACAGCCTGGAAGCGGAACCAAACATTTTTATTGTCATCCGGATCAGTACCTGTCCAACAGGAAGCCATCGAGCGATCCGGGCTTGCCCAGAGGTTGGTATAGGCTGCTTCGGCCGAGCATCCTCCATCGTGTGCCAACTCAAGTGCTCCTCCGAAAAAGTCATAAGTGGCCTCATCCGACAGGCAAAGAGAGAAGGAACCGCTCACATAATCATCATCCACAGAAATATAGTACCAGTTTCCAACAGTCAGAGAATCGGTACTCATACTTGTAAAACCTTCATGGATATAGTCCCCTATACAGGCAACCTCGTTAAAGGACTCATCCCACATCGCCATCTGTCCCCGGCGCATCGTACCGTAAATATTCCCCGTACGCAATTCAGCTGTGATAGTAGGCGCAGTAGCCTGGAACTTGAACCAGACATTTTTCAGTGCATTGTGGCTTCCCCAGCATGATCCTGCAAACATATCCGGTGTAGCAGCAATGTTGGAATAGGCCGCATCGGCTGAACAGCCCTGATCGTGCTGGAGCTCTATGGCGCCCTCCCAGTAATCATAGGATGGCTCATCTGAGATGCACACCGTAAAACTCCCACTTCGATTGTCATCATCAACAGAAACCCAGTACCACTCACCCGGAGTTAGTGTATCGGCAAACAGCCTGGTTGTTCCCTCGTTATAGATGTCTCCGATACAGGCTACCTCTTCGCCGGCAGCATTAAACAGAGCCATCTGTCCCCGTCGTAAGGAACCATATACATTCCCCGTCCTTAAATCAAAAGACAGGAAGCGCGAAAGCGCCTGAAACTTAAACCAAACATTCTTGGTGCCATTGTAACTACCCCAACAGGAGCCCTTCGGCCCATCTTCGGTAGCATATGCATTGGTATAAGCAGCCTCGGGGGAGCACCCCATGTCGTGTGCAATTTCTTCAGCACCTGCCTGGTAGTCGAAGGACAGCTCGTCCTCCAGACAGAGGGTAAAGGTTCCGCTTCTGCTATCGTCATCCACGGCAATATAGTACCAGTTCCCAATGGTCAGCGAATCAACTACCATTTCATTGATGCCATAGTTCACAACATCCGGAGAACAGGCCACCTCCTGCAATGAACTGTTGAACATAGCCATTTGTGCGCGACTCATGGTCCCGTAAACATTGCCCGTACGGATCCTCACTGTAGCTTCGGTACTGGTCGCCTGAAACTTGAACCACACATTCTTGAGTCCATTATAGCTACCCCAACATGACCCGGGTACTTCATCGGCGGTTGCCTGGAAATTACTAAACTCCGCATTGGAAGAACACCCATAAGAATGAGGAAGCTCATAGGCACCCACAAAATAGTCGTAGTCGAGTTCATCATCCAGGCAAAGGGTGAAGGTGCCGCTGTAGTGGTCATCATCCACTGCAATCCAATACCAATTCCCAACGGTAAGCGTATCGGCCAGCATTACAGTGGTTCCGATATTCAACACATCTCCGGTACAGTCGACCTGAACATCATCGGCATTGAAAAGGGCAAGCTGCCCCCTGCGCATAGTTCCGTATATATTCCCCGTTTTTAGCTCGGCCTTCAAATAAGGGGTAGTTGCCTGAAACTTGAACCAGACGTTTTTATTCTCATTACTGGTTCCCCAACAAGATCCGGTTACCCCATCAGCTGTAGCCAGCCTGTTGCTATAGGCTGCAGCAGCAGAACAACCCATGTCGTGGTTTAGTTCCAATGCCCCTTCCTTGTAATCGTTATTCAAGACATCTTCCAAACAAAGCTTAAAGCTACCCTTTCGTCGATTAGCCTTGGATTCATCCATATCCACTGCAATCCAGTACCAGGCACCAACAGTAAGCGTGTCACTCATCATCTGCATCGTGCCTTCAACAATATCGGATCCCCTGCATGCCACTTCGTCGCCTGCCGAATTCCAGATGGCCATCTGTCCTCTCCTCAGGGTTCCGTATATATTTCCAGTCTTGAGCGTGACAGTTACGTTGGGCGTTGTAGCCTGGAAACGGAACCATACATTGGTGAGTTCACTCCCCCCCCAACAGGAAGCTGCCCCCTGATCATCTGTAGCCTGAACAATCGTGTACTCGGCATCAGCACTACAATAGTTGTGCGGAAGAACCACGGCTCCCTGCATAAAATCATAGGACAGTACAGTATCCGTACAGATACTAAAAGTACCCGTATTTCCACTATTCGCTTCGCCATTATCTACTGCAATATAATAGCGCTCGCCCGGGATCAGATTATCGGCCTGTAGAGGCCTTACACCCTCAAGTATATCTGGTCCGGCACAGGCTATCTCGTTCAGGCCATCATCCATCAAGACAATCTGCTGGCGATCCATGGTGCCATAAACATTCCCCGTCTTAACCTGAATATCTATCACTGTAGAAGGTGCAACAAAGGTGAACCAGGCATTCCGGAAATCCGAACCCTCCCAACAAGAACCTGATTCGGTTCCTGCAGTAGCCATTGCATTGCTAAACCCTGTATTTGGGGAACACCAGTTGCCAGGATCAGTAATCTCAAATGCACCTTCAGGCACATCATAGTCAATAATATCATCAACACAAATACTGAAAGTTCCGGGGCTCATATCATCATCTACCGAGATGTAATACCAACCGCCCACAGTCATCCCGGAAACTTCAACAGAAAGATCTCCCTGCCCGGAAAGCGGACCCGCACAGGCAAGCTCGTTTCCGCTATCGTCCCAGATGGCAAACTGCTGATTTTCCATCTGCCCGTAATCACCTCCGGTGCTTACGGAAATGGTTGCCTTTGAGGAGGTTGCCTGATAGCGGAACCAGACATTCTTATTAATGGCCCCACCCCAACATGAACCTGGTGCCTCATCATCCGTAGCCAGCACATTGCTGTACTTCGCATCACCGGAACACCAGTTATTCAAATCACTGATGGTAATGGCATCTGCCTTGAAATCATTTACGGCATGATCGGTTAAACAAAGAGAGAAAGAACCCTGGCCTGCCCCATTGTCTACCGCTATATAGTACCAGTCTCCAACCGTAAGCCCTGTAGCATAGACTTCTTCATCCCCGTAGTCTGTTACCCAGCGCGCACAGGCAATTTCATTCTTGAGGGTGTCAAACAGGGCTATATAAGGCCTGCGTAAGCTACCCTCTAATCCGCCTGTCCTCACCTGAGCTGAAACATCCGTCGAGGTTGCCTGGAACCGGAACCACCGATTACGGTTTGGCCCATTTGGCCAGCAACTTGCAGCTGCTTCATCGCCTGTTGCACTAACTGTAGAGTAAATGGCATATTCGGAGCACCAACCATCCAGGTCGTTCAGTTCTATAGCACCGGCAAAGAAATCATAATTGATCTCATCGTCGATGCAAAGCGTAAAGGTCCCCCGATGTGCAATGTGATTATGGTTATCTACCGATATGAAATACCACTCACCTGGTGTCAGACCAGAATAAGCAATCTCCAGGTCATCATAAGGGCCTAAATAGCGCTTACTTTCCAGTTCAACCAGTGTCGTGTCCCAAAGAGCGATGTAGGGATAACGAAGGCTTCCCTCATCACCCCCGATTTTCAGAGTAATTGTAGCCTCTCCGGAAGCTGTGGCCTGAAATTTAAACCAGCGGTTAAAATTAGGCCCGGTGTTCCAGTTCACCGGTTTCACGTGGTCGGCCGATGCCCCAAGGGTTGTGAAAGCCGCATTGGCCGAACAGTAATCCTGAATACTCGGAATGACCACCGCAGCTTCCGGATAGTCATAGTCCACGGTATCGTCCATGCACAGCGTAAAGGTACCCCTGTAACCAAGGCTAGTGTAGTTGTCCACGCTGATATAGTACCACTCACCCGGAACAAGACTGGTATATGCCAGATGGACGTCCGAATAACGGGAGCCATAACGATTACACAACAACTCATTCCCAACGCTGTCCCAAAGGGCTGCAAACATAAAGGAAGCCGTACCATCACCACCGCCTGTACGTATAGTAGCATCCACCATCGTAGTCGTGGCCTGAAAGCGGAACCAACGGTTATAGTTGGGTCCATTAGGCCAGCACGATCCGGCTGCTTCGTCGGCAGACGCACCCACTGTAGTGTAGGCCTGCTGATCCGAACACCAAGCATCTATATCGTTCAATACGATTGCACCCGGCTTAAAGTCATAGTCCACCTCATTGTTCACACACAAGGTAAAGCTTCCCCTGTGTCCCAGGTTACGATAGTTATCTACCTGCAGATAGTACCAATCGCCGGGCACAAGATCTGCAGACCCAATCTGAATATCATCGTACCGACTGCTATAGCGGGAACAGCTTATCTCATTCCCTGCACTGTCATGCAATGCTGCAAAGGCATAGCTAAGCGTTCCATAGTCTCCGCCAGTCCGGATATTAAACATAATCTCACTATCCGTAGCCTGGAACTTGAACCAGCGATTGTAATTTGGACCGTTTGGCCAGCAGGAACCGGCAACCTGGTCTGCCGATGCATCGACCGTAGTATAAAAGCCATTTGCTGAACACCAGTTGTTAAGGTCGATCAGCTCAACTGCCCCTTCACGGAAGTCATAGTCCACTTTGTCGGTAATGCAAAGCGAGAACGTCCCCCTGTTATGGAGACCGCTATAATTATCGACCGAAATATAATACCAATCGCCCGGCGTAAGGCTGGCCGAGCCCACACTTATGTCATTGTATGCCCCAGTATAACGGTTACAGGCAATCTCATTGAAGGAGGCATCCCAAAGCGCAAGCAAAGGATAGCGAAGTGATCCCTTATCCCCGCCTGTCTGCAACCTTACCAGGGCTTCATTAGTCGTGGCCTGGAACTTAAACCAACGGTCATTATTTGGCCCGTTCGGCCAGCAGGAACCACGCAGGGTATCGCCGGTAGCATCCAGGGTGGTATAGGCTGCATCGGCCGAACACCAGTTGTTGAGGTCGCTCAGCTCAACTGCTCCTTCCGGGAAATCATAGTCCACCTCATCATCCACACATAGCGTAAAGCTTCCTCTGTAATGTATGCTGCCTCCATGATTGTCCACTGAAATATAATATGTGTTCCCCGGGGTCAGGGAACTATAGCCCATATTGATGTCGGAATAGGTACTTGAATATCTGGCACAGGCCAGCTCGTTCCCGGAGTCATCCCAGAGCGCAAGAAAGCCAAAACGGAGCGTGCCCTCATCCCCTCCGGTCTTCAGCTGTACCATGGCCTCGTTGGTGGTTGCTGTGAATTTGAACCAACGGTTAAAGTTGGGGCCATTTGGCCAGCAGGATCCGGCATCCTCATCGGCAGAAGCATTTACCGTAGTATATTGGGCATCAGCCGAACACCAGTTGTGGGGATTCGTTATCTCTACGGCACCTGTCTTGAAATCATAGTCCAGGACATTATCAAGCTTAAGGCTGAAGGTTCCTCTATATCCGCCGGCTTGGTGGTTATCTGCCAAGAGATAGTACCAATTACCGGGCACCAGACCTGAATAACCCAGTGTAAGATCTGAATATGCACTGACATATCTGGCACAGGCCAGCTCAGTCCCTGTTTCATCGAGCAGCACAAACATCGGATAACGGAGGCTGCCCTCAACCCCACCGGTTAGCAACTCGGCCATAACCTCGGTAGTTGTAGCCTGGAATTTGAACCAGCGGGTGTAATTGGGCCCGTTTGGCCAGCAGCTGCCCTTAATCCCGTCGGCTGTAGCATCCACAGTCGTATAGCTTGCATCTGCAGATTCCCACCCTCCGGTGTGCGGAATCTCCAAAGCCCCGGCCTTAAAATCATAGTCAACTTCATCGTCCACAGCCAGAGTGAAGCTTCCGTGAAAGGCAGGATTGTCGTGGTGGTCAACAGAGATATAGTAGCGATTCCCTACGGTCAGGGTATCTGTACCCAGGCGAATATCATTATATTGAGTGGTATAACGGACACAGGCTACCTCAACTCCTGCCTCATTCCAGATCGCCGCATAAGGATAGCGCATGGTACCCTCCACACCGCCGATCAACACATCGACAGTGACAGTAGGTTTGAGTGCTGTAAAGGTGAACCAACGGTTCGAATTGACTGGCCTATTCCAGCAGGAAGCAGCGGAACGGTCTGGCGAAGCATTCCGGGAGGTATATTCTCCATCAGCAGATCGCCAGCCACTGGTATGTGGCACGGTAATCGCCCCTTCCCAGAAATCATAGTCCACTTCGTCATCGACACAAAGCGTGAAGCTCCCGTGCCTTCCTACATAATTATCGACAGAAATATAGTACCAATCGCCGGGTGTCAGTCCTACATAGCCTAAAGATACATCATTGTAACTACTGTTCCAGTATCGCCGACAAGCCAGTTCAGTGCCGTCGGCCTGCCAGAGTGCCAACTGAAGATTCCGGTTCGTACCCTCAGTGCCCCCGGTCCTGACCTCAACAAAGACCTCTGTCGTCGTGGCCTGAAACATGAACCAACGGTTATTATTGGGGCCACTGGCCCAGCAACTCCCCTGATTCTCGTCACCGGTAGCGCCGGTTGTCGTGTAATAGGCCTCCGGCGAACACCAGTTATCAATGTCCGACAAGATGCGAGCTCCGGCCTTGAAATCGTAGTCCCTGACCTCGAAAATGATCGTGTCGTAATTGGTACAGAGATTCCCATCGGTATAAGCATAGACTACTGTATCATAGCCTGTTCCGGCCAAAGACGGATCATAATTCGTGCCCGAAATTCCCTTACCACTAAAACTCCCTCCCAATGGGGAACCTGCAATAGCAAAGGGAGGATCATTCACATCCCAGATGCTGTCGTAACTGGCTATACTAACCACCGGCAAAGGATGGACGATGACACTGTACATGGTGGTATCACTACAGCTGTTTGGATCGGTGTAAGCATAGTAAATCTCATAGTTGCCGTCCATCACGGGACTGAACAGTCCCGTACCATTGCTCTGGTCAAGAACCGTCCCGCCAAAGAACTGCCCATCAGGTGCATGGTTTCCGGTAAGAAGGGCAGGTGCATCGGCCACGCACAGGCTGGAAGGCAGCCCTGTGAAATCGACCACCGGAAGTGGATGAACCCGAACAGATTGTATTACAGTGTCACTACAACCATTCGCATTGGTATAGACATAGCTGATGTCGTGATCTCCGGGTATGGCAGGATCAAAACTGGCCGTTCCATCACCATTGTCGGTAATTCCGGTTCCATTAAAAACTCCACCTGCTTCAGAACCAAGCAGGTTTACACTTGCACTTCCTTCACAATACTCGGAATCAAGGCCAGAGAATGAGATCACGGGCAAGGGGTGGACCGTCACAGCACTTGCTGCACTGTCGGTACAGCCATTCGCATCGCTGAAGACATAGGTGATCGTGTAATTCCCTGTATTCGAAGGCTGAAAAAATGCCGTTCCATCAGAAAAATCGGTAATTCCGGTTCCATTAAAACTTCCGGCCAGCGGAGAACCCGTCAATGTATCCCCGGCATAATTCTCACAGTATTCCGCATCCATCCCGGTAAAGGAAACCACCGGAAGAGGATTCACGGTTGTACTCACCTCCAGAGTATCGGCACAGCCATTCGCATCGCTATAGGTATAATGTATGGTATAGCTGCCCGCTACAGAGGGATCGAAGACGGCCGCATCGCCACCCAGAATCGTA
>PDRI01000105.1 GCA_002748055.1 Bacteroidota bacterium
GCCTTGATTTCGATCAGACGCTTCAGCCTGTTGTTTCGGATAATGACCCGACGATAAAGATCATTCAGATCGGAGGTCGCAAAGCGTCCCCCGTCCAGAGGCACCAGGGGCCTCAGTTCGGGCGGAATCACCGGTACAACCTTCACAATCATCCACTCGGGCCTGTTCACCCCCTTAGAAGCACGAAAAGCCTCTACCACCTGCAAACGTTTCAGGGCCTCGTTCTTCCGTTGCTGGGAAGTCTCGGTACTGGCCTTGTGACGTAAAGAGTAGGACAATTCATCGAGGTTCAGACGACTCAGCAGGGCATGCAGACCTTCTGCACCCATTCCGGCGATGAACTTATCGGGATGATCGTCCTCCAGCATCTGGTTCTCCTTGGGCAGACTGGCCAGAATCTCGAGGTATTCGTCTTCGGTAAGGAAGTCGAGGTAATTGACCCCGTCGGCCTGCTTGATGCCCGGGTTGATCACCACATAGCGCTCATAATAAATAATGGAATCGAGTTTCTTGGTGGGCAGGCCCAACAGGTAACCGATCTTATTGGGAAGGGAACGGAAGTACCAGATGTGTGCCACCGGGACCACCAGAGAGATATGGCCCATGCGTTCACGCCTGACCTTCTTCTCGGTCACTTCTACGCCGCAACGGTCGCAGACAATCCCCTTATAACGGATTCGCTTGTATTTCCCGCAATGACACTCGTAGTCCTTGACAGGCCCGAAGATGCGCTCGCAAAACAGGCCATCCCGCTCCGGCTTGTAGGTCCGGTAGTTAATGGTCTCGGGCTTCAGGACCTCTCCACTCGAACGTTCCAGAATTTCTTCCGGAGAAGCCAATCCAATGGAAATCTTGTTAAAGCTGCTTTTTACTTTGGTGTCTTTCCTGAATGACATATGTAATGTTGTTTTTTGTTTCGACTATGTTTCCAAAGGGCCCGAAGGGGCCCGCGTGCAACAGGATTACACCAGGTTCACGCTGAGTCCCAGACCGCGCAGCTCGTGGAGCAGTACGTTAAGCGACTCCGGAATTCCCGGGGTAGGCATGGGCTCGCCCTTCACGATGGCCTCGTAGGCCTTGGCCCTGCCAATCACATCATCGGATTTCACCGTGAGGATCTCCTGCAGGATGTTGGCCGCGCCAAAGGCTTCCAGCGCCCAGACCTCCATTTCACCAAAACGCTGGCCGCCAAACTGGGCTTTACCACCAAGCGGTTGCTGCGTAATGAGGGAGTAGGGTCCGATACTCCTGGCGTGCATCTTGTCTTCCACCATGTGACCCAGCTTCAGCATATAGATCACACCCACGGTTGCAGGCTGGTCGAAACGCTCACCCGTTCCACCGTCGTACAGATACGTTTTCCCGAAGCGGGGCACACCTGCCTCGTCGGTGAGCTTATTGATCTGGTCGATCTTTGCCCCGTCGAAGATGGGCGTCCCGTACTTCTGACCAAGTTTCAGGCCTGCCCAGCCAAGCACTGTCTCATAAATCTGTCCCAGGTTCATCCTGGAAGGCACACCCAGCGGATTAAGCACAATGTCGACCGGGGTTCCGTCTTCGAGGAAAGGCATGTCCTCGGAACGGACAATCTTGGCTACGATCCCTTTGTTCCCGTGACGACCGGCCATTTTATCACCCACAGTAATCTTTCGCTTCTTTGCCACATATACCTTGGCCATCTGGATAATGCCGGTGGGCAGTTCATCACCACTGGTGATGCTGTGCTTCTTGCGCTTATAGAGTCCGTCGATCTCCTTAAACTTAATCATATAGTTATGCAGCAGATCGCGAATCAGGTCGTTCTTATGCTTGTCGGTGGTCCACTTCAGCGGATTCACATTGGCAAAGTTAAGCTCCTGAAGCTGCCTCAGGGTGAATTTGGTGCCCTTGGGAATGATGTCCACATTCAGGAAGTCTTTCACGCCCTGAGAAGTCTTGCCATTGACAAGCTCGAAAAGCTTATCGATCAACTGCCCCTTCAATTCGGCGATGTCCCTGTTATAGGTATCATCAATCTTCTCGAGAATCTGCTTGGTGGCCGGGCGGGACTTTCGCTCCTTCATGGTACGCGAGAAGAGCTTTTTATCGATGACCACCCCATAGAGCGAAGGACCAGCCTTAAGAGAGGCATCCTTCACATCGCCGGCCTTATCACCAAAGATGGCGCGAAGCAACTTCTCTTCCGGAGACGGATCGCTTTCCCCTTTCGGGGTAATCTTCCCAATGAGGATATCCCCCGGAGTGACCTCGGCTCCAATACGGATGAGGCCATTCTCATCCAGATTCTTGGTGGCATCCTCACTTACATTGGGGATGTCGGAGGTTAGCTCCTCCAAACCACGCTTGGTATCACGAACCTCAAGCAAATATTCGTCCACGTGAATGGAAGTGAATACATCCTCCCGAACCAGTCGCTCGGAGATCACGATGGCATCCTCGAAATTGTAGCCCTTCCAGGGCATAAAGGCCACCATCAGGTTACGGCCAAGTGCCAGTTCTCCGTGCTGTGTGGCATAGCCCTGTGTAAGGATGTCCCCCTTCTTCAGTTTCTGTCCCTTCCTGACCATCGGTGTCAGGTTCACACAGGTATTCTGATTGGTCTTCCGGAACTTCGGAAGCTTGTAGCGTTTGACATCGTCGTCGAACCTTACGAAACGTTCCTCTTCGGATCGTTCATAGCGGACCACGATCTCATTGGCGTCAACAAATTCGACCACCCCGTCTTCCTCAGCTCCTACCTGAAGGCGGGAGTCGCGGACCACGTTGCCCTCAATGCCGGTTCCCACAATCGGAGACTCGGGATAGACCAGTGGTACGGCCTGGCGCATCATGTTCGATCCCATCAGCGCACGGTTAGCATCGTCGTGCTCAAGGAACGGAATCAGGGAGGCTGCAATGGATGCAATCTGATTTGGTGCCACGTCCATCAGGACCACATCCTCCTTCTCTGCAAGGGGATAATCGGCCTCGTAACGTGCCTTCACCCGTTGGTTCACAAAAGTTCCGTCGGGATTGAGCGGAGCGTTGGCCTGTGCAATCAGCTTGTCTTCCTCTTCCTCGGCACTCAGGTAAACAATGCCTTCGTTGGCCAGCTCCACCTTGCCATTGGTGGTCTTCCGATAGGGGGTCTCGATGAAGCCCAGGTCGGAAATACGCGCAAATACACAGAGCGAAGAGATCAGGCCGATGTTCGGGCCTTCCGGAGTCTCAATCGGGCACAGACGGCCGTAGTGGGTATAGTGAACGTCACGCACCTCGAAACCGGCGCGCTCGCGGCTCAAGCCACCCGGACCCAGGGCCGACATCCTGCGCTTGTGGGTCATTTCCGACAAGGGGTTTGTCTGGTCCATAAACTGGCTCAGCTGATTGGTTCCAAAGAAGGAATTAATCACCGAGGACAAGGTCTTGGAATTGATCAGGTCGGTCGGTGTAAAGACTTCATTGTCACGAACGTTCATTCGTTCACGAATAGTCCTGGCCATACGGGCAAGGCCCACAGAAAACTGGTTCATCAACTGCTCCCCTACCGTTCTGACACGGCGGTTACTGAGGTGGTCGATATCGTCCACATCGGTCTTGGAGTTGATCAGTTCAATGAGGTACTTAATGATCTGGATGATGTCCTCGCGGGTCAGGACCCGGTTCTCCATCTCTGTTTCCAGACCCAGTTTCTTATTCAGCCTGTAACGGCCCACTTCACCAAGGTCGTAACGCTTGTCTGAGAAGAAGAGCTTGTCGATCACGTCGCGGGCGGTCGGCTCATCCGGCGGCTCAGCATTACGGAGCTGGCGGTAGATGTGCATCACAGCTTCCTTCTCGGAGTTGCACGGGTCCTTCTGAAGGGTATTGTAAATAATGGCAAAATCGTTGATGCTTGCCATGTCCTTGTGAAGGAGAATGGTCTTGGCACCCGACTCAATGATCTCATCGATGTGCTCGGTTTCAAGCACGGTCTCACGATCGATGATGACCTCGTTTCGTTCGATGGATACCACCTCTCCGGTATCTTCATCCACAAAGTCCTCGATCCAGCTCTTCAGTACACGGGCAGCCAGTTTACGGCCAACCAGCTTTTTCAGCGCGGTCTTCGAAACCTTGATTTCATCGGCCAGCCCAAAAATTTCCAGGACGTCCTTATCACTTTCGTAGCCAATGGCCCGCAAAAGGGTCGTCACCGGTAATTTCTTTTTCCGGTCGATGTAAGCGTACATCACATTGTTGATGTCTGTGGCAAACTCGATCCAGGAACCCTTGAAGGGGATGATCCTGGCCGAGTAAAGCTTGGTACCGTTCGCATGAAGACTCTGCCCGAAAAACACACCGGGTGAGCGATGAAGCTGGCTTACGACAACGCGCTCAGCTCCGTTCACAATAAATACCCCCCTGTCGGTCATATAAGGCACAGTACCCAGGTAAACGTCCTGAATGACTGTATCGAAATCCTCATGCTCGGGGTCGGTACAGTAAAGTTTCAGTTTCGCTTTAAGGGGAACACTGTAGGTCAGCCCTCTCTCGATACACTCATCAATCGAGTAACGGGGAGGATCGACGGTGTAGTCCAGGAATTCCAGGACAAAATTGTTCCTGGTATCGGTAATGGGAAAATTTTCCTGGAAGACCTGGTGCAGGCCCTCGTCGGTCCTGTTCTCAGGCGTGGTTTCCATCTGGAAGAAATCCTGAAAGGACTTCAACTGTACTTCCAGAAAATCAGGGTATTCCAGCTGATTCTTAATGGAAGCGAAACTTATGCGTTCGTTTGTTTTATCTGGCATTGACATCGCGATTTAATCCGTGGATGAAGGTGATTGAATATAACTGCAAAAAGGCTTAGACCCCCGGTAAAGGGGATCTAAACCTGTAAGTGGATAGTGCGATTGCCCTGTTATTTAAGCTCAACTTCAGCTCCGGCTTCTTCCAATTGAGTTTTGAGGGATTCGGCTTCGTCTTTACCAACACCTTCTTTAATGGGCGCGGGTGCAGAGTCAACAACAGCTTTGGCTTCTTTCAGACCAAGACCGGTGAGTTCCTTCACAAGCTTAACAATCTGAAGCTTGGCTCCGCCAGCGGATTTCAGGACCACGTCAAATTCGGTCTTCTCTTCAGCACCGCCTTCAGCACCGCCTGCAGCGGGTCCGGCAACTACAGCTGCAGCAGCTGCAGGCTCAATGCCATGCTCTTCCTTCAGTACCTCGAGCAATTCGTTTACTTCTTTAACGGTCAGTTCGACCAACTGATCAGCAATTTGTTTAATGTCAGCCATTTTTATTGAAATTTAAACTGTTTTCTAATTTTCTTTTTCGGATAATGTTTTCAGTGCGCCAGCCAATTTGGATCCGCTAGATGCAAGGGCCGAAGCCAGATTCTTCGCAGGACTTTGCAGCAGCATAGCCAGATCGCCCAACAGCTCGTCCTTCGACTTGATGTTGGCCAGGGCCTCCAGTTGCTCATCCCCTACATAGATCGATTCTTCCACAAATGCAGCCTTCAGGACAGGTTTTTCCTTGGTCTTCCTGAATTCCTTGATCAGTTTGGCAGGTACATTCCCTGTCTCACAGAACATGATGGAAGTCGAGTTCTTCAGAACATCGTAGAGATCTTCATAATCGCCTTCGGATTTCTCCATTGCTTTGCGCAGCAGGGTATTCTTGACCACCAGCAGACTGATCTCTTTCTCAAAACACTTCCTTCTGAGACTGGATGTTTCCTCTGCATTCAGCTCGGAAATATCGGTCAGATAGAAATGCTTGGTCTCGTCCAGTCTTTGAGCCAGATCGTCAATGATCATATCCTTTTCTTCTCTTCTCATTATTGAGACACTTTAGCGATTGTTATTCTTCGATAGCTTTAGGATCTACCTTAACGCCAGGACTCATCGTACTGGACAGGTAAATGCTCTTGATATAGGTCCCTTTCGCTGCAGTAGGCTTCAGCTTGTTGATCGTGTTAACAAACTCACGGGCATTTTCTGAAATCTTATCTGCGCTAAAAGAAACCTTACCAATAGAGGTATGTACGATACCGTATTTGTCTACCTTGAAATCGATCTTACCCATCTTCACTTCTTTGACGGCTTTCCCGATTTCCATGGTTACTGTACCACTCTTGGGGTTAGGCATTAGACCACGGGGACCCAGTACACGACCAAGTTTCCCGACCTTTGCCATTACGGGGGGCATGGTAATGATGACATCTATGTCGGTCCAACCACCCTGGATCTTCTCAACATAGTCATCGAGCCCGACGTAGTCGGCTCCGGCTTCTTTGGCTTCATCCTCTTTATCGGGGGTACACAGTACAAGTACTTTCAGCGACTTACCCGTTCCATGCGGAAGGGTGACAACGCCACGAACCATCTGATTGGCTTTCCGAGGGTCCACACCAAGACGAACGTCGATATCGACCGATGCGTCGAATTTGGTGGTGGTCATCTCCTTTACAAGCCCGGCCGCTTCGCTCAAGCTATAGAACTTATCCTTGTCTAACTTCTCTAAAGCTAACTTCCTGTTTTTAGTAAGTTTACTCATCTTTAACACTATTAATTGTTAGACGGAAATTCTCCTTTTACTGTAATTCCCATACTCCGTGCGGTACCGGCAACCATTTTCATAGCAGACTCCACGGTAAACGCGTTCAGGTCTGGCATCTTTGCTTCAGCAATCTCACGCACCTGATCCCAGGTGATGGCAGCAACTTTCACACGGTTCGACTCGGCCGATCCACTTTTCAGTTTAGCCTTCTCCAACAGCTGAACTGCTACCGGGGGTGTTTTCACGATAAAATCAAAGGACTTATCGGAATACACGGTGATGATCACTGGCAAGAGCTTACCGGCCTGTTCCTGGGTTCTGCCATTGAACTGCTTGCAGAACTCCATAATGTTGACACCCTTGGCACCCAATGCAGGTCCCACGGGAGGGGAAGGGTTAGCAGCACCGCCCCTGATTTGCAACTTAATTAAGCCTTCTACTTCTTTTGCCATTTTTCAAATATTTATATACTTACCGCTTACAACATCCGCTGACAACCATATAGGAAGCATTCAGGGATATATCATTGTCTGGAGATTGTAATTCGTTTAATCTTTTAATGTGGGCTTTCGCCCGATTTTCCGGGGTGTTATCCTTCCTTTTCCACCTGCATAAAGCTGAGCTCAAGCGGTGTTTTACGACCGAAGATTTTCACCATCACCTTCAGCTTCTTCTTCTCTTCATTCACCTCCTCAATGACGCCGGTGAAAGAATTGAACGGCCCGTCGATAACTTTCACCGACTCGCCTACGAAGAAAGGAACCGTGATTTCCTCATCACTGGCCGACAGTTCATCCACCTTCCCAAGAATCCTGTTTACCTCATTGGGCCGCAGCGGAGTAGGCATCTGATCACCGTCCGATCCGAGGAAACCGATAATGTTGGGAATGTTTCTCAGAATATGCGGAATCTCTCCGGTAAGAACAGCCTCAACGAGGACATAGCCCGGAAAGTAATTGCGTTCCTTGCTGATCTTTTTCCCGTTCCGAATCTGATAAACCTTCTCGGCGGGAATCAGTACCTGAGCAATGTAGTCCTGCAGGTTTAACCTGCTCACTTCACTTTCAATATACTCTTTGGCTTTTTTCTCTTTGCCACCGATGGCGCGGAGAACATACCACTTTTTTTCCAGATCACTCATGGATTACACAAGTTTATAAATGCCTTCGAGGATCTTCTGAAATCCAAAATCCATGGCGAACACAATCAATGCAAAGATCAGTGAAGCCACCATGACCACAAGTGCACTGTTTTGAAGTTCCTTCCACGTGGGCCAGGTAACCTTGTGCACCAACTCGTTATAGGATTCCTTTAGGTAATTTATGATTCGCTTCATTCTTGGCTAAAATTAGCACGGGAGGAGAGACTCGAACTCCCGACACCTGGTTTTGGAGACCAGTGCTCTACCAACTGAGCTACACCCGTGTACTATCGTATCAAAACAGAGAAGCCGGGTCATGAAGATCCGACCCGTGCTCTCTGCCTTACAAAAAAACTATTCTTACTCTTCGACTGAGATCACCTGACCAGCACCTACAGTACGTCCTCCTTCACGGATGGCGAAACGCAGACCGACGTTAATAGCCACAGGGTAAATAAGCTTAACACTGATTTCCACGTCATCACCGGGCATTACCATTTCTGTTCCTTCGGGAAGCCGGATCTCACCTGTTACATCCAGTGTCCTCAGGTAGAACTGGGGACGGTAGTTGTTGTGGAAAGGTGTATGGCGTCCACCTTCTTCTTTCTTAAGCACATATACCTGCGCCTTGAATTCGGTGTGCGGCGTAATCGAACCGGGCTTGGCAATAACCATACCACGCTTGATTTCCTTCTTGTCGATACCACGGAGCAACAGACCTACGTTGTCACCAGCTTCACCGGTGTCGAGAATCTTGCGGAACATTTCCACACCCGTAATTACAGTCTTCTTACCTTCGGCACCAAGCCCAATCAGGTTTACTTCATCACCTGTGTTACATACACCGGTTTCGATACGTCCGGTAGCCACAGTACCACGTCCGGTGATAGAAAATACGTCCTCAACAGGCATCAGGAAAGGCTTCTCAGTGTCACGGGGAGGAATGGGGATGTACTCATCCACGGCATTCATCAGGTCCATCACTTTCTCTTCCCACTTGGCTTCACCGTTCAGAGCACCAAGTGCGGAACCGTGAATAACCGGTGCATTATCACCATCAAATTCGTAGAAATCGAGGAGTTCACGAACCTCCATTTCAACCAGCTCAAGGAGTTCTTCGTCATCAACCATATCGACCTTGTTCAGAAATACAACGATACGGGGGACGTTCACCTGGCGGGCCAGAAGGATGTGTTCCCTGGTCTGGGGCATAGGACCATCCGTACCGGCAACAACGATGATCGCGCCGTCCATCTGGGCAGCACCGGTTACCATGTTCTTAACGTAGTCGGCGTGACCCGGGCAGTCTACGTGTGCATAGTGACGGTTGGCTGTCTCATACTCAACGTGAGCAGTGTTGATCGTAATACCGCGTTCTTTTTCTTCCGGAGCGTTGTCAATCGAATCGAAAGATTTTACTTCTGAAAGCCCCTGTTTGGCAAGAACCTGGGTAATAGCAGCGGTCAAAGTGGTTTTACCGTGGTCAACATGACCGATAGTACCGATATTGACATGCGGTTTGGACCTATCAAATTTTTCCTTAGCCATAACGTTTAATAAAAATTAATTTGCTACTAGTTTGTTTACTTTTTGTTCATACAGTTCTGAGCCAATGCCGGGATTTGAACCCGGGACCTCTTCCTTACCAAGGAAACGCTCTACCCCTGAGCTACATCGGCAACCTCAGAGTTTGGAGCGGGAAACGAGGCTCGAACTCGCGACCCCGACCTTGGAAGGGTCGTGCTCTACCAACTGAGCTATTCCCGCATCTACTCCTCAGAATAGAAGTGGGGAGAGAAGGATTCGAACCTCCGAAGTCGTACGACAGCAGATTTACAGTCTGCCCCAGTTGGCCACTTTGGTATCTCCCCGTGTGATGTTGTTTCAATAATAATAGTACGTCCGACCGCTAATCAGAGCCGATGGAGGGATTCGAACCCACGACCTGCTGATTACAAATCAGCTGCTCTGACCAACTGAGCTACATCGGCATACAAAGAACGTCAAAGGAAACCCCTCCGAAATCGGTTCGCAAATGTATGAATATTTTGATTAGTTAACAAAAAAAGCTGTTTCTTTTTTCGAGGGCAAAAAAAAAGCTGCCGGAGCAGCCTTTTTATGAGGGTCTGCGCCCCTATTTTTTCCGGATCTTTTCCTTCCGTTTCATCAATTGTTTTTTCAGTGCCTCAACGGATTGGTCCGTTGCTTCTTCAAAGGTTTTGCATTGTTTTTTGGCAAACACGGTCTGTCCTTTCACATCCAGTTTAATCTCCACCAGCTTATTCTCCCGCTCCTGGTCCTTATCGAGCCTGAGATAGACTTCTGCACCCAGAATATCGTCATATACAGCCGACAGCTTATTGAGCTTGGCATCGATAAAGTTCAGCAGCTTCTCGTCGGCATCGAACCGAATGGAATGCATCTTAGTATTCATGATTACCTCCTAACTTTTAAGCCCTTGGATGGGCCTGATTATAAATTGACTTTAACTTCTTATAGGTATTGTGTGTATAGACCTGGGTGGCGGAAAGATTCGCATGTCCCAGAATCTCTTTGATCGTATTCAGATCGGCCCCGTTGTTCAGCATATGCGTGGCAAAGCTGTGCCGTAATACATGCGGACTCTTTTTGTCGATGGTCGATACCATACTCAGATAGCGCTTCACCACCCGGTAAACCAGGCCGTCATACACCGGCTTTCCGGCAGCAGTTAAAAAAAGCCGCTTATCTGCATCCGGCCCGGCCACCTCTCTGCGGAGCCCAAGATAGTCATCAATGGCCTTGATAAGAGCCCAATGCACCGGAATAATCCGTTCCTTGTCGCGTTTCCCAAGCACCCGAATAGTTAGTTCCCGTGCATCTATATCCTGCAACTTCAGGGCAAGCAATTCACTACGCCGCATTCCGGTCTGATAGAGTACATCTATGATTAGTCGGTTGCGACAGCCTTCAAAATCATCCCCAAAATCGAAGTCTTCGAGCAGATCTTCCATTCGGGATTCCTCAACAAAGGTGGGGATACGCTTATTCTGCCTGGGCTTTAAGACCTTATCCACGGGGTTGTGCTCAAGCTCCCCCCTCCTGATCAGAAAGCGACAATAGCCGCGAAGGGAACTTAGCTTGCGATGAACCGATCTGGGCGCATACCCCCGGTCCATCAGATCGACCACCCAGGAACGGATGGTCCGAAAATGCAAATCCACACCCTCACTTCCGGTTTCCCGGCAAAAGGCATGGAATTGTGCCAGATCATTGCTGTAAGCTGTTACCGTATGCTTTGCATAACGCTTTTCAGCCTCCAGATATATAAGAAAATCTTCAATCCTGGTCATGGGCAGTGCATCTACATCTGCCAAAACCCCGGGTACCGCCTAGTCTTCCTGCTGCTGCAATTGCTGAATATAGATGGCCTTCAGCTTTTGCTGGCGCCTGGTAATAGAGGGTTTCTGGTAGGCCTGACGGCTGCGCAGTTCCTTAACTACGCCAGTCTTTTCAAACTTGCGTTTGAACTTCTTCAGGGCCCGCTCAATATTCTCACCCTCTTTAATGGGAATTACAATCATTTTAAACGCTTTTTAATTCGAGCCGCAAATTTAGAGATTCAATTTCGATTTGTCAACTTAAATTTCCACTTTTTTAAAACGACTGGCTACAACAAGCATACTGCGATATATCTATTTCCGAAATTTTGTCAATTGTTTCACTTCCCTCTAAAGATACAAAATAATCAGGGAAAATCAATCCCTCAGAAAAGCTAAATGGAACCAGAATAGCCGGCGCAACCGGCAGGCCTGCAAGGCCCTATCCGATAAGCGCACTGACAATCAATTTAGAACGGGGAAATTCGCAAATACGGCTGTATGCGTTTATACACGGTATCGGAAAGCAGGCCGCTCTCACGGATCTCCTCCAGGTCTGAAAAACCACCCTGCACATCCCGGTAACGAAGCAGTGCCCGTACGTCTTCGTATTCCAGGTAGGGATGCCTGAGAATCTCCCGAAAAGAGGCATGATTCAGATCAATGAGCCTTAGGTGGCTTGTATCGAAAGCCAGATGGGGAAGGATGTCGGCAATGGTTTCTCGGGACAATCCATATACCTCTCTGAGCTGTTCTGATGCATAAAAACCGCCTACCAGGTCGCGGTAGCGAATCAACCTGCCTGCAAAAACAGGTCC
>PDRI01000106.1 GCA_002748055.1 Bacteroidota bacterium
ATTCCTGGAAAGGCTATTACTTTATCAGCGAAAGCCGGGGACAGGGGCCTTCCCCGGAAACATGCAGTCTCTCCACGGAGGAGGCCACCCATACGGTTAGCAGTTTCAACTACTGCGACTACATTGAAAAAGAAAGCTACAACCTGATTGGATCGGGAAGAGAATGGTACGGTGACCTATTCGGCCTTCAGCATCAGTATCACTACGCCTTTCAGCTACCCGAAATGCTAGCCGGAGAAGAGATCAGGGCCGAGGTCAAAGTGGCCGCCAGGTCGAATGTAGCGTCCTCCTTTACGGTTGAAGCAGACGGGTCTTTTCTGGGAAGCATTCAGTGCGCAGCTACAAACAGAAGCAGCTACACGGCCATCTACGCCTTTGAAAGCAGGAAGGTCTTCAGCTACCTGCCCTCCGGAAACGAGCTCAGTTTTACCCTGAGTTACAACCGGCCCGACCCCAGTTCAGAGGGCTGGTTGAATTACATCTGCATTAACGGGCGAAGCCCCCTGAGTCTGCGTGGTGACGCCCTCGCTTTCAGGGATATCGGGAGTGCCGGGCCCGGCAACATCACCGAGTTTGTGCTCAACAATGCCTCCTCCTCAACAGTCATCTGGGATGTAAGCAACCCGGGTAAGGCCTTAAACGTTCCTTTTGATTTGCAGGGCAACCAGGCCATCTTCAGACTGGCCAGCGATGAACTCCGGGAATTTGTGGCTTTCGATGCAAACGGCAGCTTCCCAAAGCCGGAAATGGATGGCGAAGGACTTGGCCCGATCGGGCAACAGAACCTGCATGGGCTCTATCGGACCGACCTGGTCATTATTGCGCCCGAAGAATTTCTCCCCCAGGCCGAAAAACTCGCTGCGCACCGGCGAGATCACGACGGGCTCCTGGTTGAGGTGGTGCCACAACAGGCTGTCTTCAATGAGTTCTCCTCAGGCACGCCGGATATTTGCGCCATCCGGAACTTTATGAAGATGTTTTACGACCGCTGCGAAGGAGGCGCACCGCTCTGCCGATACCTCCTGCTTTTTGGAGACGGCTCCTACGACAACCGCAACCATACGAAATTCAATCCCAATTGCATACTGACCTACCAATCTGCAAACTCGCTCTCGCCCACACAGTCCTTCACTTCAGATGATTTCTACGGTCTGCTCGACACAGACGAATCGATGTACAGCGGTATGCTCGATATCGGGATTGGACGTCTGCCGGTTTCAGATACTGCAGAGGCCGCTGCTTTGGTAGATAAACTGACAGGCTACGACCTGAAAGAAAACCGGGGGGCATGGCAAAACAGGCTCTGCTTCATCGGTGATGATGAGGATGCGAACATCCACATGCGACAGGCCAACGAACTGGCCGAATTTGTCGAAGCCAACTATCCAGGCTACAATATCAATAAGGTCTTTCTGGACGCCTACACTCAAAAGCGGCTGGCCACCGGATTCAGTTATCCGGAAGTTACCCGTGCCATCAATGACCAGGTCAGCCAGGGCGCACTAATCGTCAATTATACCGGCCACGGAGGCACATCCGGCCTGGCGCATGAACAAATCCTGACCAAATCCGATATTAATGCCTGGAACAACAGCGACAGGCTGCCTCTCTTTATGACAGCCACCTGTGAATTCAGTCGATACGATGACTACAATCATTTGAATGACGAGGAGAAAACCTCGGCAGGTGAGCTCATCTTGCTGAATCCCGAAGGGGGGGGCATCGCCCTGTTCACGACCACCCGCCTCGTGTATTCGGGCCCCAACCATGTGCTTAACGAGCGCTTTTATGAACTCATCTTTGAAAAGGATGAGCAGGGCAGCTATCCCCGCATGGGCGATGTTATCATTTACGCGAAAAACAATACTGGCTCAGGAATAAACAAGCGCAACTTTACCCTGCTCGGAGATCCGTCAATGCGTCTGGTTTATCCGACCCACCGGGTCGTGACCGACACCCTAAACGGGCTGGTGGCAGGTGATTTGAACGACACCCTTTCGGCCTTCGAATGGGTGAGCGTAAGCGGGCATATCGAAAATGAGTCGGGCCAGTTGCTGGATGCCTTCAACGGAGAAATCTATCCCCTGGTTTTCGACAAGGAACAGAAAGTAGAAACCCTGGCCAACGACGGAGATTCGCCCTGGTCCTTCGAAGCCAGAAACAGCACCCTTTACAGCGGGCGTGCTGCCGTAGTAAACGGCCGTTTCAGCTTTGGCTTCTACGTTCCCAAAGACATTAATTATGCGGTAGGAAAGGGCAAAATCAGTTACTATGCCCTGAGCCCGGAAAGTGATGCCCAGGGCTATCATAGTGAACTAATGGTCGGAGGTATCGGGAGCATAGGGGCCACCGACAACAGCCATCCCGAGATTGAACTCTATATGAACGACACCCTCTTCAGGGATGGCGGCATTACCGATCCCCACCCTGTTCTGCTGGCCAGAGTCAGGGATAACTTCGGGATCAACACCAGTGGAAACGGCATCGGACACGACATCACGGCCACCCTCGACGATGACCGGATAAATACCTTGATTCTGAACAACTTCTTCCAGGCCGACATCAATTCACACAACACCGGAAGTGTAGTCTATCCCTACCGCAATCTGGAGGCAGGTACACACGAGATCAGGGTAAAAATCTGGGACATTCACAATAATTCAAGTGAAGCCAGCATTCATTTCGTCGTGGTCGATTCGGAAGAAATGGTCCTCGAACAGCTCTTCACCTATCCCAACCCTTTCACCGACCGGACCTGGTTCAATATTGCCCACAATATGCCAGGTGAAAGCCTTGAATTGGAATTGCGTATCTACAGCCTTGAGGGCGAACTGGTCAGACTGATCAGAATTCCGGTAAAAAGCAGTGGGTACCGCCTCGATCCCCTGGAATGGGATGGCCGTTCGGAAGGAGGTGCGATGCTTGGCGGAGGCCTCTATCTGTACAGGGTTACGCTAAGCGGAAACAATGGCCTGAGGGCTACAGACACCGGCAAACTGATAATTGCCCGTTAGAATGAAAATATTTCCCGGAAGAGATATACTAAAAGCTCCGAACACCCGTACTTTATTTGTATTGGAGGTTTCGGCAGTTTGCCGAAATCATGCTATATTTATTGACCAAAATTGCACACATGTTCAAAGGACTAAAAGCTAAAAACCTGGTCGCATTAAGCGCTATATTGCTATTGGCTCCAATTGCCCTTAGTGCACAAATCCAGTCAGGAGAACGCGCCGGCTCCGAATTGAATGCCATACCGACCTCCGTTCCCTTTCTGGGTATTGCTCCCGATTCACGGGCGGGAGCCATGGGCGACGTTGGTGTGGCCAGTTCACCAGATATAAATTCGCAGCGCTGGAATGTTGGAAAATACGCCTTCCTTGATAGCGATGGCGGCTTTGCCATTACCTATACACCCTGGCTCAGGAATCTGATCCCCGACATCAATCTTGCCTATCTTTCGAGCTTTTACCGCATCGATGACCAGCAGGTCATTTCTGCTTCCCTGTGCTATTTTTCGCTTGGGAATGTGCTCTTCACCGACCTCATCGGAACCGTTCAGGGCCAATACAACCCCAACGAATTTGCCATTGACGCAGGCTATTCAAGGCTGTTCACCGACCATTTCTCGGGAGGGATCGCCTTTCGTTTCATCCGCTCCGATCTCACCAGCGGCCAGCGGAGCGCGGATGGCCAGGAAACCTACCCCGGAATCTCCTTTGCGGCTGATCTGGGTTTCTACTACCAACGCGAAGTAAATGTCGGAGAAAGCGATGGCGAATGGGCCGCAGGGGTCAGTCTGACCAACATGGGGACCCCCATTTCTTATACCCTTGATGCCACCAAAACTCCCATCCCCACCAACCTGACCATCGGTGGGCGGTTTACCTACAACATAGACGAGTACAACAGTGTAGCCTTCAACCTCGATATGCACAAACTGCTTGTCCCCACTCCTCCCAAGATGAAAGAAAATGAAGAAACGGGCGAGTTGGAAGTTCTTCGGGGGAAGCCGGAACCGGGATCGGTTGTTCTGGGCATGATTCAGTCCTTTTATGATGCACCCGGTATCGAAAAAGCGGATGGAAGTTTCAGCGTCATCAGCGAGGAATTGAATGAAATTGCCTACAGTGCGGGGGTGGAATACTGGTACCGCGAACAGTTTGCCATCAGAAGCGGCTACTTCCACGAGCATCAAACAAAAGGAAACCGAAAGTTTTTTACAGTCGGCGTTGGTTTGAAACTCAATGTCTTTTCACTTGACTTTTCCTACCTGATCCCAACCAATGGGCAGCACAGCCCGCTGGCCAACACACTGCGCTTCACCCTGGGCTTTGATTTTGCCAGCCTGAATTTATAGGGAATGGATTTCCGGATAGGATTTGGCTATGATGTCCACCGCCTGCAAGAGGGCCTGCCCTTCACATTGGGCGGAATTAAAATCCCTCATTCAAAGGGTTCACTTGGACATTCCGACGCTGATGTGCTGCTTCACGCGATATGTGACGCCCTCCTGGGTGCCCTTGCACTTGGCGACATTGGTCAGCACTTTCCCGACAACGACCCCGGCTACAAAGGCATCGACAGCCGCATCCTCCTGCGCCGCTGTATGGAACTGGTCCGGGAAAAGGGCTATCTACCCGGAAATATAGACTGCAGCATCTGCCTGCAGACACCGAAAATCAAGCCTTACATCCCCGAAATGCGCAAGGAAATCGCCAGCTGTATGCAGATCGACATCGACGCAGTCTCGGTAAAGGCCACCACCGAAGAAAAGCTCGGTTTCACAGGCCGTGAAGAAGGCGTTTCCGCTTATGCCCTTGTTCTGCTCCACAAACAAGATCATCCTTAAAATGACCCTGTCGAAGAAAACGGTGGTCCTGGGGGCCAGTCCGAATCCCATCCGCTTTTCCTACAAGGCTGTGAAGAGTCTTCGGCGACACGAACAGGAAGTGGTGCCGGTGGGATTTAAGAAAGGAGCGATTGCCGGCATTCAGCTCCTAAGCGGAATGCCCCCTTTGGAGAATGTGCACACCGTATCGCTTTACATTGGCGCAGCACGGCAGGAAGCCTACTACGACTACATCCTGTCCCTGAGGCCGAAAAGAGTCATCTTTAACCCGGGAACCGAGAATCCCGACTTCATGTCCACCCTAAGCCAGGCAGGCATCGAAACCACAAACGACTGTATGTTGGTGATGCTGAACGAAGGGAAGTACTGAGCCCCTTAACCGGCAACCTCATCAGAGCTCGTCCAACAGTGCATCATCGACCAGATTTGGCAAGGTAACTTCCAGTCCGGGTGTACGTTCCATTTCCCTTTGGATGGCATCCATGGCCCCCTTATTACGGGCCCAGCTTCTTCGGGCAATGCCGTTGTTTACGTCCCAGTGCAGCATCAAGGCCAGTCGCCTGTCCGCTTCCTCGCTGCCATCAATGAGCATGCCGAATCCACCGTTGACCACCTCGCCCCAGCCAACCCCGCCACCATTGTGAAGCGATACCCAGGTCGCCCCGCGGAAGGCATCGCCGATGACGTTCTGCACAGCCATGTCGGCGGTCAGGGCCGATCCATCATAAATATTCGAGGTCTCGCGATAAGGCGAATCAGTGCCGGACACATCATGGTGGTCGCGTCCAAGCACAACAGGCCCCGAGATCCGACCATCCCGAATAGCCTGGTTAAAGGCACGGGCAATGGCGATCCGGCCTTCACTGTCGGCGTAGAGGATGCGGGCCTGTGAACCCACCACCAGCTTATGCGAGGCCGCCTCCCTGATCCAGTGCAGGTTGTCGGCAACCTGGCCGCGAATGTCCTCTTCAACCCTGTTCAACATTTCCTCCAAAACCTCTGCGGCGATCCGATCGGTCATGGCCAGGTCGGCTTCGTCGGAAGAAGTACAGACCCAACGGAAGGGGCCAAAGCCATAATCGAAAAAGAGTGGCCCCATAATCGCCTGAACGTAGGAAGAATAGCGGTAACGCCCGTCTTCAAGCATGATGTCGGCCCCGGCCCTGCCCGCTTCCAGCAGAAAGGCATTCCCATAGTCCCAGAAGTACATTCCGCGCTCGGTAAGCGCATTAATGGCCTTTACATGACGGCGCAGGGAGGCTTCAACAGCCAGCTTAAAGCCTGCCGGGTCCTCCGACATCATCACATTTGCCGCTTCGAAACCGATTCCTACAGGATAATAGCCCCCCGCCCACGGATTGTGTAGCGAGGTCTGGTCCGAACCCAGATCCACCTGCACATTGTGCTCGAGCAGATACTCCCAAAGGTCAACCACGTTCCCCAGATAGGCAAGGGATACAGCCTCCTTCGCCGAGCGTGCCTGCTCAAGACGCTTTTCAAGCAGCTCCAGGTCCTCAAAGGCCTCATCTACCCAGCCCTGCTCAAGCCTGGTTTGCAGAGCCTTGGCATTGACCTCCGCAATCACACAGATACCTCCGGCAATCACCGTGGCTTTTGGCTGGGCCCCCGACATCCCGCCCAAACCGGAAGTCACAAATACCTTTCCGGCCAGGCCCTTGTCTCCGACCCCAAGCTGCAGGCGGCCGGCATTCAATACGGTAATGGTGGTTCCGTGAACGATGCCCTGTGGCCCGATATACATAAAGGAGCCTGCGGTCATCTGCCCATACTGGGTAACACCCAAGGCATTGAGCCGCTCGTAATCGTTCTGGGAACTGTAGTTGGGAATCACCATCCCATTGCTGACCACCACCCGGGGAGCGTCCCGGTGAGAAGGAAAGAGCCCCATGGGATGCCCCGAATACAGCACAAGGGTTTGCTCGTCGGTCATCGTAGCCAGGTATTTCATACAAAGGCGATACTGGGCCCAGTTCTGAAACACCGCCCCGTTGCCTCCATAGGTGATCAGCTCGTCGGGATGCTGAGCAACAGCCCTGTCGAGGTTGTTCGACAGCATGAGCATAATGGCTGCTGCCTGCCTCGATCGGTGTGGAAAGTCATCGAGGCAACGGGCACCAATTACATAGTCGGGCCGATAACGATACATATAGATCCGGCCGGTCTCTTCCAACTCGCGGAAGAATTCTTTTGACATGGCCGGATGATGTTGCACCGGAATATAACGCAGTGCGTTTCGCACTGCCAGTTTCTTTTCCTCCAAAGTGAGGATATCCCTTCTCTTTGGAGCATGGTTAAGTGTCGTATCGAGCGGCCTCAGGGCCGGCAGCTGATCCGGAATCCCTTCCAGGATCGCTTCCTTGAATGCTTTGCTGTCCATCTGTTTTGCTTTGATCCTCAAAAATACCTAATCCGACATCCCGATTGCTATCGCGGCAATGGTTTTACAACACAATGAAGCAACAACAAGCTACAGTTGTCAGTAACTTCCTTTACCCAGGCGCTCCGAGATTGCCCGGGCGAGGTCGCCCGAGAGCCGCCGGGCCGATTCATGTTCGAGGTGACTCCCATCGTAGGTCAGGTAGTCCCAGGGAGCCACGTCAATCCAGATTCCTCCGGCTTCCTCAAATCGGGCCACCAGCTCTGCCTCGGAGAATTCACCCATGCCCTCTTCGAAGGCACGTATCGCAAAAGAGGCTGGTGGACGATAGCCGACAACATGGATGCCCTCCTTCGTCCATCCCGAGACGCAGGACAAAAATGCACTAACAACCTCCTCATCTACAGGATCGTCCTTAAACAGGGTGCTGTAAGACCGCTCTGCACGGGTCGTATCGGGTCTGAGCCACCAGGTCTCCACCCAGCCATCGTCATGGTAAATGATTCTGATATTGTGAGGAGCCGACCGGCCCAGGGCCCGGTCGAACAGTTCCAGCACCCGGTAGGGAGCGAAGAATTCTTCCAGTCTCGATGCGGCCATAAGCCGGCGGACATTTCCCTTTGCCCGCTTCAACTCATACTGATAATGGAGCGACCGGGCCGTTTTTTTGGTCAGGGAGTGCGGACTCACCCCCAGTACAATCATCCGGAATGCAGCACTGCTGTCGAGGCGGGCATAAAGCCCTTCCAGGTAGTCCTTGCCATAACCATTGGCCCAGTAGGCATAGTTGTAAGCCGGTATATCATTGAAATTGGAGGAAAAAACGGCAGGTGATAAGCCACGAAAAACCCTTGAATCACCGCCAAAAACGATGGGGTATTGATCCCCGCTGCTGGTTTTAGCCAGCCAGTACCGGTTTTTCTTCAATTCCTCTGTATCCATTTCGTCACGAAGGACAAAAAAGAGCACTGCCAGCAGTGCTGTCCATACCAAAACCGTAAATATCCTGCCGGGAGCCTTCATCAGAATTGGAAATAAATAAACACATCACCCTCACCCCGCAGATAGATGCAGGCAAGCAACATAAGCAGAACATAGAACAGCTCGGCCATCCGGTGCATGCCGGCAGGAAGAAAGCGATGGGGTTTAATCCGAAAGTAACAAAGCACTTCAATCAGCAGGGCCATCCCAATCCAGAAGAGGCCATTCCTGATATCCGGGCTCAACACAAAGCCCCCGGGACCGCCCCGAAACATATGTTGCAGAATATGAAGTGCATCGATCCCGCTTTCGGCCCGAAAAAAAACCCAGCCTATGAGCACGAATGTCTGGGTGAGCAACAGGGAAACAAAACCGCCTCCCGGAAAACGCCGCAGCAGAGACGGCCATTTTGTCAGTCGCTCCACAGAAAGACAGCATGCATGGAGGGCTCCCCAAATAACGAAGGTCCACGCGGCTCCATGCCACAATCCACTCACCAGCATGGTAATCCACATAAAGAGATGGGCGGGCCCGGGGCCCTTTGCCGAACCACCAAGCGGGATGTAGACATAGTCCCTGAACCAGGTGGAGAGTGAAATATGCCATCGGGTCCAGAATTCACGCAGCGACCGGGCATGGTAGGGATGATCGAAATTGAGCCTGAAATGCAGGCCCATCCATTTGGCCAGGCCCCGGGCAATATCGGAATACCCACTGAAATCAAAGTAGATCTGAAAGGCAAACCCGACCATGATGATCCACCAGAATCCGGCGTGTTGCGTGGTATGGATGTTGGCAAATCCCGCGTTCACCATCGGCGCAATATTGTCGGCGAGTACAAGCTTCTTGAAAAAGCCTATTACGATGAGCCTGAAACCATTCCATCGTTCTGTCTCGGTGGTTGGCCGAAGTGCCCTGAGCTGGGGAATCAGGTCGCGGGCCCTGACAATGGGACCGGCGACCAGCTGGGGAAAAAGAGAAAGGTAAGCAAAGAAATGCAGTACCTGGCCTGTGGGTTGCAGTCGTCCCCTGTACACATCAATGCTATAACTCATCGACTGAAAGGTATAGAAACTAATCCCTACCGGCAGCAGGAGCATGAACTCCGGAATATGTTCCGACAGGCGAAAGCTGCTTCCGGCAAGGCTCAGAAGCTGGTCGATATTCCCGGCGAGAAAACCGGCATACTTAAAAATGGCCAGGGAGCCAATGTTGCCGGCCAGAGAAAGCAGCAGCAGGAGCCGTTTTCTGGAAGGACAACGCCGCATCCCCAGGGCAGCAAAGAAATCGATGAACCCGCTCGCAAGAATGAGGAAGAGGAAACGCCAGTCCCACCAGCCATAAAAAACAAAAGATGCAAGTACCAGGAAACCCCATCGAAGCTGCAGGTTCTGCTGGCGTCTGATGGGATACAAAAGGGCAAAAAAGAGTGCAACGAAAACCAGAAATACGAAGGAATTGAATACCATCGGTGCCCCAGGAATAGAATTGGCTGTCAAAATTAACACAAATCAGGCTTTATCGAAATTTTAGCGATAATTTGGCAGCTTTCAGTCAGATGGCCCGGGATTTGTTACTTTTGGGCTACAATAATCCGGGCTGAAAATCTAAATCCGATACCATGAATAAAAAGAACAAAACCCTGATCATCCTGGCTGTCATCATCCTGCTGACGGTTTTATGGAGTGTGCGTACCTACAATGGTTTCATTCCCCTTGAAGAGGATGTTACCAGCCAGTGGGCAAACGTGGAAAACGTTTACCAGCGCAGGGCCGACCTGATCCCGAACCTGGTAAGTACGGTCAAAGGCTATGCCGAACACGAGCAGGAAACCCTTACAGGCGTTATCGAAGCCAGGGCAAAGGCCACCAGTGTAAGCATTGATCCTTCAAAACTGAGTCCGAAGGCCATTGCCACTTTCCAACAGGCCCAGGACGGCCTCAGTTCGGCACTGTCGAGACTGCTGGTCAGCGTTGAACGCTACCCCGACCTGAAGGCCAACCGGAACTTCCTTGAACTCCAGTCGCAACTGGAAGGCACCGAGAACCGTATAGCCGTGGAGCGCAGGAAATTCAACGAGGTCACCAAAGCCTACAACACGAAAATCAGACGCATCCCTGCCCGCTTTATTGCAGGCATTGGCGGCCTGGAAGAGAAAGGCTATTTTGAGGCTTCCGCCGGGTCGGAAACTGCGCCGGTAGTTGAATTTTAGACCTGGATTGATGAACGCAAGCACTTTTTTCACGGCCCGCGACAAAGCGATGATCCGGGATGCCATTCGTGAGGCTGAAAAGGACAGCTCGGGCGAGATCAGGGTCCACGTCGACAACCACTGTAAAGAAGATGTCATGGACAGGGCAGCCTGGTGGTTCGGGAAGCTGAACATGCACCAAACCGAGCAGCGAAACGGCGTGCTCTTCTATCTGGCTGTAAAGGACCGCAAATTTGCCATTCTGGGCGACGCGGGTATCAACGCCGCATGCCCCGATACCTTTTGGGACGAAATCAGCAAACACATGCAGGAAAGATTTAAAGAAAACAATTTCAGCGACGGGCTTGCAGAGGGCATTCGTATGGCTGGAAAAGCACTGCAGGAACACTTCCCCTACCAGGAAGGAGATGTGAATGAGCTGGCGGACGACATTTCATTTGGAGATAAACCATGATGCAATACCTAAAAAAAACAGGCCTGTCGATCGGGCTGATCCTTTCCCTTCTGACCTTTGCAACAAAGCTGAAGGCCGAAGAACAGCTCCCGGTTCCGAAAACCCCCTCATCCTGGGTAAACGACTATGCCGGAATCCTCAGCTCTGCCGAGGCCTCAAGCCTCGACCAGAAACTGAACGAATTCCAGTACCGAACCTCCACCCAGATATTTGTAGTAAGTATCGACGACAACAAGGGCTACCCGGCCTCCATGCTGGCCCCCATGATCGGAGAGGAATGGGGCGTGGGACAAGGCGATACCGACAATGGCATTGTCATCCTGATCGACATGCAGGACAGGGATATGTACATTGCCACGGGTTATGGGAATGAAGAATATGTTACCGATGCCCTGGCCAAACGCATCGTGGAAAATGAAATCCTGCCCCGCTTCAGAGAAGGGGACTACTACGGTGGCGTTGATGCGGCCACCGGGGTGCTGATTTCCCTGCTTGAGGGAAAATTCAGCGGAGAGGAATACCGCAAGCAAACATCTTCGGGCAGAGGCGGATCCACCCTGGGCGGCTTCATCTTTATGATCATCATGCTTTCCCTCCTCTTTGGACGGGGCAGAAGAAGTTCCGGAATGGGACGAAGCAATCTCCCCCTCTGGCTGGCCCTGGGCCTGATGTCGGGCAGGCGCTCCTCCGGAAGCTGGAGCAGTTTCTCTTCAGGATCGGGCGGATTCGGAGGTGGAAGCAGCTTTGGCGGCTTTAGTGGCGGGGGAGGCGGCTCCTTCGGTGGCGGAGGGGCAGGTGGAAGCTGGTAAAACGGACCCAGGATGAAACACGTATCAGGCTTTTCCCTTGCTGTATTGCTAGTGTTGTCCGGGCTCATATCCGGTAGAGCCGGAATGGCCCAG
>PDRI01000107.1 GCA_002748055.1 Bacteroidota bacterium
CATCCCCGGTTACCAGCCTATCAGTAACCCAAACGAGGATCTGGGCTGGGAAAGGAAGGGCGAAATTAACCTCGGTCTGGATTTCTCCCTGATGGCCGGGAAAATCTACGGTTCCTTCGACTTCTACACCAGGACCACCACCGACCTACACTCTGAAGAACGAACTGGTTTCGCTCTCGGGCGAATTCAACGGCGCCGAGCTCAACTATGGTGTTCGCGACCTGGGTGCCATGGGGTCTCCCGGTCAAACCGGCGTTCCCCTGGTTCGTGCCGAGGAAGGCCAGCCCATTGGCCAGCTTTGGGCCAAGACCTTTGTTGAAATAGACAACGACGGTAACCTGATCCACGAGGACACCAATGGAGACGGTGCGGTGGACGAGCTCGACCGT
Source organism: Bacteroidota bacterium (assembly GCA_002748055.1). GTDB lineage: Bacteria > Bacteroidota > Bacteroidia > Bacteroidales. Next base: position 390 of record PDRI01000107.1, read on the forward strand.
ACCGTTGTCGGAAATGGCCTGCCCAAGGCAGAACTTGGCTGGGGCAACACCTTCCGCTTCAAGAATCTCGACCTGAACCTCTTCTTCAGAGGGGTATTTGGCCACGATCTGATCAATACCTTCCGGGGCTTCTATGAGGTGCCGCAGATGATTGGTTCTTACAACCTGCCTGCCAGTGCAGACAAGATGCGTTCCGAAAACGGAACCCTGATGAACAGCTCCTCGGGTATTCTGTCTTCAAAGCACGTGGAAGATGCCGATTTCTTTGCCCTCGACAATGCCAGCCTGGGTTACACCTTCGATGTATCGGGCAGTTCGACCTTCAGCAATATCCGGGTATTCATTGCCGGCAACAACCTCTTTTACATCACCAGGTATTCCGGTGTAGATCCCAGCCCGCGCTACGACGACGATGGAAACGTACTGATCCCCGGTATTGACAGAAGGAATACCTGGTTCAGAACCAGGTCTGTTTCAGTGGGTATTAACCTCGGTTTTTAAGCCTTGAAAAACAGACGTTATGAAAACAACATACAGCATAGACATGAGAAATTCACTAATCCTGGTGAAAGCCATCGCCCTTGCGGTTCTCCTCGGGGCTTTTAATCAGAGTTGTACAGATCTGGACGAGGAACTCTACAGTGAGGTTACACCGGACAATTTCTTCAAGACAGACGAGGAGATCCTCGCCGGACTGGGGGCCGCCTATACCCAGTTTGGAAACTGGGCTTCGGGTGATCCCTTTACCCTTCAGACCATCACCTCCGACGAGGTGGTCGTGCCCACACGAGGACAGGACTGGGACGATGGTGGCGCTTGGAGAAGATGGCACCTGCACTCCTGGACCCGTGAGGACGGTGCTCTGAATGGTGGCTGGTCCTTCGGCTACAGCGGGGTAACCACCTGTAACCGCCTCATCTATCAATTCCAGTTTATGGTCGACAATGGAACTATGGAACCGGATGTTGCCGAAGCCTATATCGCAGAACTGAGAGCTGTGCGTGGCTTCTTCTACTGGCAGCTGATCGACATGTTCGGAAATGTTCCGCTGGTAACCACCTTCATAACCGCCGATCCCTTTCCCGCGACCGTTGACCGTGCCGATGTTTATAATTGGCTCGTTGCCGACCTGGAGGAAGTTGTTCCCCAGCTTCCCAAGGTGGTTGATGCCTCCACCTACGGACGCATGAACTACTATGCCGGAAAGATGCTGCTGGCCAAGCTTTACCTGAACGCAAAGCAGTACTCCGGAAGCGCGAATTACGAGGCCGCTGTTGCCGCCTGTGACGAGATCATTAACAGCGGGCTTTACAGTCTGGAATCCAATTACTTTGCCAACTTCGACGTAGAGAACAGCGCCTCCAAGGAGTTCATCTTCACCATTCCTTTCGACGAGGTATATTTCACCGGCTTCAACCTGGCTGCCCGCACCCTGCACTATGCCAGCCAGTACACTTACAACCTGGCTTACCAGCCCTGGAACGGCTTCTGCTCCCTCGAAGAATTCTACAACTCCTACGAGGACGAAGACCTCCGCAAAGGGGATCCGGGCACCCTGGAGGGGCGTGCCGTCAACCGCGGAAACTTCATTGCCGGCTACCAGTACAATGCAGATGGAACGAAGGCTTTGGATGCTGGTGCTGGAACCGATGATCCGGACGGTGAGCTTCTGAATTTTGGAAGCATCGGGAGTGGTGAACCCCAGATCAACGAACTTGGCCCCAATGCCTTACGCCAGGCCGGTGTCCGGATCGGAAAATGGGAGATCGGAATGAATGGCGAGCCCAACATGAGCAACGACTACGCCATATTCCGCTATGCCGACGTCCTGCTGATGAAAGCGGAGGCCCTCTGGCGCCTGAATTCGGCAGATCCCAATGTACTTCCGTTGGTGAACCAGATCAGGGCGCGTGCCGGTGTTGCCGACCTCACCACGGTGGATGGTCCGGTAAGTTTTGACATGGACGGTGGTGATGTACCGGGTGGTGAACTGCTCAACGAGATTGGCCGCGAGATGTTTGCCGAGAATGGCAAGCGCCAGGCCCTGATCCGCTGGGAGCTCTTCGACGATGTTAACCTCTGGGCCCTGCCCATAGGAAATCCCGGTGACGTTATTGAGACCGGTGAGCATACCTACCTCTTCCCTATTCACAGGGATAAACTGGATGCCAACCCGAACCTGCGGCAGAACCCGGGTTACGCCGAATAACACCCCTAAATGAAAGGAAAGAGGGCCATTCGCGAGGATGGCCCTTTTCTTTTTTGCTTTATATTTGTGCATGCATTTCCCGGAACCTTGTCGCCCTTTCCCGGTGCTGCTTATCCTGCTGACTGTTTCCTGCTCACCCGACCGGGAAGGAATGAAACCCGCAAGCCGCTTCACCCTGATCAAAGCCGAAGAAAGCGGGATAGATTTCATTAACCGGGTGAGCTACACCGAGGCCTACAACACCTATACCTATCGAAATTTCTACAATGGTGCCGGAGTCGGGGTTGGCGACTTTAACAGGGATGGGCTTTACGACATCTACTTCTGTGGGAACATTGAGGACAACCGCCTCTATCTGAACGAGGGAGGATTCCAATTCCGCGACATTACGACCGAAGCCGGCGTAGCCTGTGCAGGGGCCTGGTCAACGGGGGTGAGCATTGCCGACGTGAACGGCGACGGATGGCCCGATATCTTTGTGTGCAAATCGGGCATCCCGGATGTGCCCCACCGGAAGAACGAACTCTTTCTCAACAATGGCAACCTCAGCTTCACCGAGTGTGCCGAAGCATGGGGAATTGCTGATCTGGGCCTCTCGACACACGCCTCCTTCTTTGACTACGACCTGGATGGCGACCTGGATCTCTATTTGCTGAACAACTCCTTTGAGTCGGTAAGCGATTTCGACATGCAGGTCGGTGCGCGGGAGCAAAGAGATCCCCTGGGCGCAAACAAGCTATACCGGAACGAAGGGGACCATTTTGTGGATGCCACCGTGGAAGCGGGCATCTACTCCAGTAAGATCGGCTTTGGCCTTGGGGTAAGCGTAGCCGACATCAACCGGGACGGCTGGCCCGACATCTATGTGTCGAACGATTTCTTTGAGCGCGACTACCTCTATATCAACCAACAGAACGGAAGTTTCCGGGAATGCCTGACCGGGCAAGTGCCCGAAACCAGCCTCGGAGCCATGGGAGCCGATGTAGCCGACATTAACAACGATGCCTTCCCCGACATTTTTGTTACTGAAATGACAGCAGAAGGCAATCGCAGGCTGAAAACCAAGGTCCTCTTTGAGGACTGGGCCCGCTACCAGGACAAGCTGAACAAGGGCTACCACCGGCAGTTTGCCCGCAACGTACTCCAGCTGAACAATGGAAACGGTCAGTTTTCCGAGATTGGTCGTTACAGTGGCGTCTCTTTCACCGACTGGAGCTGGGGGGCCCTGATCATGGACCTGGACAACGACGGATGGAAGGACCTCTTTGTTGCCAACGGCATCTTCAAGGACCTGCTCGACCGGGACTATCTCGAAATGACCTCCGACCCGGCCATTATGCGTGCCCGCATTGCCAGGGAAGAGCAGGCCATTCTGGGGATCATTGATGACATTCCCTCCGAAGCGGTTCCAAACTACGCCTTCCGGAACAACCGCGACCTCAGCTTCAGCAACCAGTCCGCTGCCTGGGGACTGGCCACTCCCTCTTTCTCGAACGGGGCTGCCTATGGCGATCTCGACAATGACGGGGACCTCGACCTGGTGGTCAACAATGTTAACATGCCCCCCTTTCTATACAGGAACGAGACGCAGAAAGAGCCCGGCAGCAACTATCTGACCCTCGCCCTGAGCGGGGAAGGAATGAATAGCGGGGCCATCGGCAGCGCCCTTACCCTTTATGCAGGCGGGGAGCTGCGCTACCAGGAACTCATACCGGCGCGTGGCTTTAAGTCGAGCATGGACCCCAGAATTCATTTTGGCCTGGGAGCAAAAAGCCTGGTCGATTCCCTGATTGTCAACTGGCCCGATGGACGCATAAGCCGGCTCTGCAACCTTGCAGCCAATCAAATCCTGCATCTCGACATTGCAGGGGCCAGCCATCCGCAAGCCGGACAAACTGCCCTGACAGGGCAGAGCCCGGACCTGCATGCAACGCAGGTTTTCAGCAAAGTAAAAGCCCCGCCCGGACTGCTTCATGTAGATATGGAGAACGAATTTGACGATTTCCGCCGCGATGCCCTGCTCTTCCAGATGATCTCGAACGAGGGGCCTCATTGCGCGCAGGCCGATGTGAATGGCGATGGCCTCCGCGATCTCTTCATCTGCGGATCGAAGGACGAAGCCAGCCGCCTTTACATGCAAGAGCCCGGGGGACACTTTCGCCCTGCATCGGAAGCGCTGTTCGCTGCCGATGCCACTGCCGAAGACAGCGACTGTGCCTTCTTCGACGCAGACGGTGACGGCGATAGCGACCTCTATGTCTGCAGTGGCAGCAATGAATTCCCTTCAAGCGCTTCAGCCCTGGCCGACCGGCTCTACATCAACGACGGCCGGGGCAAATTCAGCCGCTCGCCCCTGATCTTTCCCGCCGGACGCTATAGCAGTTCTTCCTGTGTGGCACCGGCCGATTTCGATGGTGACGGCGACATCGACCTCTTCGTTGGCAGCAGGCTTCGGCCCTTTCTCTACGGAGTGCCGGCCCGGGGCTACCTGCTCGAGAACGATGGACGGGGAACCTTTTCAGACGCGACAGCCTCCCGGGCTCCGGAGCTGAAAGAGCCTGGAATGATCACAGACATCAGCTGGTCGGATGTGGACGATGACGGGGACCCCGATTTAGTCCTGGCCGGAGAATGGATGCCCCTTAAGCTCTTCATCAATGAAGCGGGCACGCTCAGGGAGGCCTCCGCCGGGGCAGGCCTTGCGGGAAGCGAAGGCTGGTGGACCTGCATTGAAAGTGCCGATCTGAATGCCGATGGCCTGCCCGATTTTGTAGTGGGCAACCACGGCCTCAACTCCCGTTTCAAGGCCTCCGCCGACAAACCCCTCCTACTCTATGTGAACGACTTCGACCTGAATGGCAGTGTGGAACATATTCTCTGTGGCTATTTCGGGGACAGCATCCACCCCCTGCCCATGAAGGATGACCTGATTCGCCAGATTCCTGCACTCGCTGAAAAGCTTTCCTCCTTTGATGCTTACAAGGACCTGCACATCGAAGACCTCTTTGCCCCGGAGGTCCTGCAGCGCTCTGTGATCCTCCGTGCAAATATGCTCGAAAGCGTGGCCCTGCTCAACCTGGGGGGCGGACGCTTTCGCATACAGGCACTCCCCCGGGAGGCCCAATTCTTCCCGGTATATGCAATCCAGGCAACTGACTTCGACGGAGATGGCCTTTGCGATCTCCTGCTAGGGGGAAATCAATCCCGTGCAAAACCCGAAACCGGCAGCTATTTGGCCGGATATGGCTTATATTTGCAGGGAGAGGGCAATGGCCGTTTCGGCCCGCTTAAGGCCGATCGTTCCGGACTGCTTGTAGAGGGAGAAATAAGAGACTTTCTTATTCTCGAGGTGGGAAAAGACAGCCTGCTGAGTATTATCAGAAACAACGACACGATTCAGTATTACCGTTACTAAACAAAAGAAATGAGAAAACCGATCCCTGTTGTCGCATTGTTCATACTCCTGTTGATCATCAGCTGGTCGTGCGGACCCCGTGCCCGCTACGAAAGAATGCTGAAAAGAGAAAGAGCCAGTGGGATCCGTCACGACTCCCTCTTCATGGGACTGTACCTGGGCATGCACGAAAAAGATTTTTACGAGGCCTGCTGGGAACTGAACAGACAGGGCCTGGTTAAGCAGAGCACCAACAACCTCGCGGTAGAGTATCTTACCAGAGACGAACTCCGGCATCCGGCCACCATGAATTTCTATCCCGAATTTATTGAAGGGCATATCTCGGGGATGCCTGTACGATTTATCTACAATGGCTGGACCCCCTGGAACAAGGAACTCAGTGCCGAAAAGCTGAGTGAGGACGTCCTTCACTGGTACGAGGGCGTCTATGGCAAGGGCTTTATTGAGGTCGCCCATCCGACCCATGGCAAGGCCTGGACACGCATCGACGGAAACCGGCGCATCACCATTTTCAGAGGCGATGACGCCTATGCCTGGGCCATATTCAGCGATCTAAGCATTGATACCACTGCTGTACTGCCCCCGAAACACGAAATTGACAATGACTAGGACCACAGACCGCATCTGCCTGCCGGCCTTTCTTTTTCTGGCTTCATTCCTGTGGCCTTCCTGCGAGCAAGAAATTGAGAACCGGGAAGCCCCCCTTTTCACCCTCCTGACGGCCGAAGAAACCGGGGCCGGTTTCGTAAACCGTCTGGACTACGACGAGCAGCTGAAAAAGAAATTCAACATCTATACCTACCGGAACTTCTACAATGGTGGTGGCGTGGGCTTGGGCGATGTCAATAACGACGGCCTGATCGACATCTTCCTGACCTCCAACATGAGCAATAATGTGCTGTACCTGAATAAGGGGAATATGCACTTCGAAGACATTTCCGAACACGCAGGGATCGGCGGACATGGCGAGTGGTCGACCGGAGTGAGCCTGGCCGATGTAAACGGGGATGGCTGGACCGACATCTATGTCTGTAATTCGGGCAATGTGGAGGGTGACGAGCGGCACAACGAACTCTACATCAACAACGGCGATTTGAGCTTCACCGAATGTGCAGCCGAATGGGGCATCGACGACAGGGGCTACTCCACCCACGGGGCCTTTTTCGACTATGACAAAGACGGCGACCTTGACCTCTACCTCCTTAACAACTCCTTCAAGGCCATTGGAAGTTTTAAGCAGAGTGATAACCAGCGCCTGGTGCGCGACAGCATTGGAGGTGACAAGCTATTTCGGAACGAGGGCGATCATTTCGAAGATGTAAGTGTCGAAGCCGGAATCTATGCCAGTGTAATTGGGTTTGGGCTCGGTGTTACAGTCGGGGATGTGAACCGGGACCACTGGATGGACATCTATGTATCGAACGATTTTTTCGAACGGGACTACCTCTACCTGAACCAGGGCGACGGCCGCTTTAAGGAAGTCCTCACCGAGGCCATCCGGAGCATTTCGGCAGCCTCGATGGGAGCCGATATGGCCGACCTGAACAACGACCTCTACCCCGAGATCTTCGTAACCGATATGATTCCCGAGCACGATGCCCGCCTGAAAACCAAGACCACCTTCGACTCGTGGAAGAGCTACAGCGACAATGTGAAAAATGGCTATCACCACCAGTTTACCCGCAACATGCTTCACCTGAACAATGGCGACGGCACCTTCAGCGAGATCGGGCGTCTGGCCGGGGTCTATGCCACCGACTGGTCGTGGGGTGCGCTCATCCTGGATATGGACAACGACGGGATGAAGGACATCTTTGTGGCCAATGGGATCTACCAGGACCTGACCGACCAGGACTACATCCAGTATTTCTCAAACAGAGATATGGTTATGTCGATTATCAAGGGAAACAGCGTGGACTATAAAACCCTGATTGACGCCATCCCCTCGGTGAAAATACCCAGCTATGCCTTTAAGAACATGGGCAATTACCACTTCGAAAACAGGGCAGAAGAGTGGGGCATGTCGGAACCCAGCCATTCCAACGGCTCGGCCTACGGGGATCTCGACAACGATGGTGACCTCGACCTGGTAGTGAACAACGTAAACATGCCCATGTTCATCTACCGGAACGAAAGCGACAGCCAACGGCCCGACAACCACTTCATTAAGGTGGTTTTAGAGGGAGAGAAAGGCAATACCGATGCCATTGGTGCCAAGCTAACAGCCCTGCACCAGGGCCGCAGCATCTGCCTCGAACAGATGCCCGTCAGGGGATTCAAATCGACTGTCGATCCCCGGCCCAACCTGGGACTCGGTCGTATCGAACGGGTCGATACCCTGCTGGTGGAATGGCCCGACGAGCGCATCAGCCTGCTCACCGGCCTTGAGACAGACACCATCCTGCATCTGAAGCAATCCGATGCATGGCTGCCGGAAAGCCCACTTATAGCCAGACCTTCGGAAAAGGCCATGCTGCAAAAGGTGGCCGCCGAAAAGAGCCTGGACTTTACCCATCGGGAGAACGATTTTGTGGATTTCAACCGCGACAAGCTCATCTACCACATGATGTCGACTGAGGGCCCCCGGATGTGCAAGGCCGACGTAAACGGAGATGGCCTCGAAGATGTCTTCATTGGTGGGGCAAAGGACCAGGCCGGCACGCTCATGCTGCAGCATCGCAATGGCAGCTTCGCTCCCACCCAGGAAAGCCTGTTTGCAGCCGATGCCATATCTGAAGACACCGACTGCGCCTTTTTCGATGCCGATGCCGATGGCGATCCCGACCTCTACGTAGCCTCGGGCGGAAACGAATTCCCCTCAAGCGCCACACCCCTTTTCGACCGTCTCTATCTGAACGATGGAAAAGGCCGGTTCAGGAAATCACCCCAAATCCTTCCGAACGGGCGCTTCGAAAGCACAGCCTGTGTAAGGCCCTGCGACTATGACAGCGACGGGTTCACAGAACTCTTTGTAGGCCTCCGCTTCCGCCCCTTTCTCTATGGTGTGCCCACAAACGGCTACCTCCTGGAAAACGATGGCTCGGGCCGGCTGCAAAATGTAAGCGATAAACAGGCCCCCGGGCTCCGCGAGATGGGAATGTTCAGGGATATGCGCTGGGCCGATGTGGACGGCGACGGCGACCAAGACATGATTCTTGTGGGCGACTGGATGCCCATCAGGATATTGCTCAACGAGCAGGGGAACTTCAGGGAAAAAGAAGATGCCTTCGGCGGACTCGCCGTGGACGGCTGGTGGAACAGCCTGGTGGTGGCCGACTTCGATATGGACGGAGACCTCGACTTTGTGGCAGGGAACCACGGACGCAATTCGCGCTTCCATGCCACTGCCGACAGGCCGGTGCATATGTACGTAAACGATTTCGACCGGAATGGCTCTGTCGAACAGGTGCTTTGCCTGCACGAGGGTGATTCGGCCTATCCCCTGGCCCTGAAACACGATCTGCTGGCCCAGATTCCGAGGCTCGATGCCAAATATCCGAGCTATGAACTGTACAAGGAACAGACCATCCATGACATCTTCGACGAGGAGCAGCTCCGCACGGCCCTCCACCTTACGGCCTCTGAGCTCGAAAGCTGCCTCTTCCTGAACGACGGACAGGGAAATTTCAGCCTGAAACGCCTGCCGGTTGAATTGCAGTTTTCCCCGGTCATGGCCCTCTGCAGCGAGGACTTCAACGGGGACGGCTATCCCGACCTGCTTGCGGCCGGGAACCTCTATCACTGCAAACCCGAGGTCGGACGCTACGATGCCTCCTATGGCCATCTGTTGCTTGGCGATGGCAAAGGAGCCTTCAGGGTCCTGAACAGCCAACAATCGGGCCTAATGCTCGAAGGCGAAATCAGGGACATTGAGGTCATTGAAAGGCCCGACGGAAAACTGTACCTGTTCAGCAGCAGCAACGGCCCCGTACAGGTTTACAAACAGGATCAATAAAAAGAAGATGAAAGGCCTGTTGCCGATCCTGTCCCTGCTCATCCTCCTCTCCTGTTCCCGTGAGAACGAGCCAGCGACCCTGCTAAGGAGCCTTTCTCCAACCGAAAGTGGTGTTACTTTCGTGAATGAACTCACCGAAAGTGAAGCCTTTAACATGATTGAGTACCTCTACTTCAACAATGGTGGAGGGGTGGCCGCCGGCGACATCAACAACGACGGGCTGGTCGATCTCTACTTCAGTGGAAACCAATGCAGCAACCGGCTCTATCTGAATAAGGGTGGTTTGCGTTTTGAGGACATTACTGAACAGGCAGGTGTAGGGGGAAGGGGCGACTGGAGCACAGGGGTAAGCATGGCCGACGTAAACGGCGACGGGCTGCTGGACATCTATCAGTGCAATGTGGGAGGCTACAAAGGCCTGGAAGGCAGGAATGAGCTCTTTATCAACCGGGGCAATCTTCAATTCACAGAAGAGGCTGCACGCTACGGACTCGATTTTGAAGGCTTCTCGACCCAGGCAGCCTTTCTCGACTACGACGGGGATGGAGACCTCGACCTCTACCTTCTGAACCATGCAGTGCACAGCTCCCGCTCCTATGGCAGTGCAGAGCTCCGCTATGAACAGGACCCCAGGGCGGGCGACCGGCTGTACCGCAACGAACAAAAGGAAGTAAGGGATAAGGCGGGTGAAGCGTCCAAACCGCTGTTTCGGGATGTCACTGCCGAAGCAGGCATCCTAAGCTCCCAGATTGGCTACGGGCTGGGAGTCGGCTGTGGGGACCTGAACAACGATGGCTGGCCCGATATCTACATCTCAAACGACTTCCACGAACAGGACTACCTCTATATCAACAACGGAAACGGCAGCTTTCGCGAAGAACTGAGAAGCAGGATCAGGGCCACCAGCCGCTCTTCCATGGGAAACGACATTGCCGATATCAACAACGACGGTTGGCCCGACATCATGGTCCTCGACATGCTGCCCGATGAAGAAAGCATCCTGAAGCGCTCGGGTGGCGAAGACGAACGCGAACTCTTCGAGCTAAAGCGAAAACTGGGCTATGGCCCGCAATTTGTGCGAAACACCCTGCAGCTGAACCGGGGTGGAGGGCAATTCAGCGAGATTGGCCGTTTTGCGGGGATCGCGGCCACCGACTGGAGCTGGTCGCCCCTGCTCTGCGACCTCGACAATGACGGATGGAAGGACCTCTACATTACCAATGGCATCTACCGCAGGGCCAATGATCTGGACTACATTCGCTTCCTCACCGGGGGGAACCGCTACTTCCCCGATAAAGACAACAGCTCCCTCAGCAACCGTGAGCTCTACGAAAAAATGCCTTTGCAGGCCGATATTAATCACGCCTTCCGAAATAACAGAGAGCTCGGCTTTACCCCGGTTTCGGCCGAATGGGGCATGGTAGAGGAAAACTATTCCAATGGCTCTGCCTGTGCCGACCTGGATAACGATGGCGACCTGGAACTGGTCGTAAACAATATCAATGCTGTGGCCTGCATCTACAAAAATCAGTCCAGAGAATCGGATTCCACAAGCTACCTCCAGATAGAACTAAGTGCATCGGGAAGAAACAGCCACGGGGTCGGTGCGCGGGTCAGCCTCTGGGCCGGCGGAATGCTGCAAATGGCTGAAATCTGGCCCACCCGGGGCTTTATCTCGGCCTCGGCCCCTGTTTTACACTTTGGCCTCGACACCCTCAGCCAGGTCGATTCCATCCATATTCGCTGGCCCGATGGGCATCTGCAAAAGCACTATAGAATCGAGGTAAA
>PDRI01000095.1 GCA_002748055.1 Bacteroidota bacterium
CCTTTTGTTCGAGCGCGTAAGCACAATGGTTTCATCGCTCCCATACTTGTCGTAACACGACTCCAGGGTTTCGATCAGGTCCTCACCGGAAAGCAGGCTAATGTCGGAAAAGGAGGAAAAATCGAATAATGGAAGTCCGGCCTCTCCCCTTGTAATCAGGGTCCGGATTGCAGTCGCATTGTGGAGAATCCCCGAATCGGCAAGCTGCCTGACAACCTCGGTCAGTTCTACTTCGCGGATCCGATATCCAAGAGCCTGCAAATGCCCTGAGTCGAGTGCCGGACTCAGTGAAAGCCCAACCGGAGGCAATTGGGCCGTATCCCCTGCCAGTACGAGGCGGCAGTTCTGGCCCGCCTCAATGTAGTGCAGAAGGTCCATCAACAAATCCCCGGATCCGAAAGCTGAATCCTTCCCCGCTCCTCCTATCATGGAGGCTTCATCTACGATGAACCAGGTATCCTTGTGCGAATTCCGGTCCAGTACAAATTCACCCAGGCCATCGGAACCACTCTTTTGCCTGTAAATCTTTTTATGCATGGTCCAGGCCGAACGGCCCGTATAGGCACTCAGGACCTTCGCTGCCCTTCCGGTCGGAGCAAGCAGCACGCTTTTTTTACCCATGGCAGAAAGGGTCCGCACCAGACTGTTCAGTACACTCGTTTTTCCGGTTCCGGCATAGCCTTTGATCAGCATCAGCTCAGTACAATCCCCGGAAAGCAGGAAATCACAAAGTGCGGCCAAAAGTTTTTGCTGGGCCCCGGTCGGTGTGAAACCCAGATTTTCCGTCAATTGGGCTTCCACAAAAATTCTGTCCATCCCCGGTGATTATTGAAAAATTAAAAATACTTAATTTATTTTTTTTACTAAATTTGTCCGCAAACGCATAACAGACATCAGATGAGAAAAGTTATCCAGGCTCTTTTTGTGGTGATTATCATTGCTTTAGGCTACCTAATTGTAGAGAGTATTATGGAACCCATCAGGTTCAAAAAGGAAGTCGAAAAAAGAGAACAAGCGACCATCCTCAGGCTTAAAGAAATCAAATCGGCCCAGGTGGCCTATAAGGACATTTTCAAGAAATATACAGGAAGCTTTGACACCCTCATTTCCTTTGTAGATACCGGATCTTTTCCTGTGATCAGGGCCATTGGCGAGATTCCCGAAGAATGGCTCGAGGATATGGGTTTTGAAAAGGCCAGAGAAAAGGCACTCAGGGAAGGCATAATCAGCCGGGAAACCACACATGTACCGGTTCGCGACTCACTGTTTTCCGCCAACTACAACATCGATTCCCTGCGCTTCGTGCCCTTCTGTGAAGGTGTTGAGTTCAACATTGAGGCTGGTGAAATCCTTACCAGTTCCAACCTGACTGTTCAGGTAGTCGAGGTCTCGGCAATGTATGACGACTTACTTAACGGGCTCGATCCCCAACTGATTGTTAATTACAAGGACGAGCGTAACAAAATTGTTGGATTCGAAGGCTTGAAATTCGGATCTATGGAGGAAGGCACACTTACGGGGAACTGGGAATAAGTCCTCTGCGGGAAATGCAGATTGAGAGCATTATATCGCAAAGCCTCTCTGAAGAAATTCGATCGAAAGGTCACCAATCCATCCGGTTCTCACCGGATGGATTTTCTTTGTTGGTAGCCGATACTCATTTCTCCCCGGTTTTGCTTCAGGCCTACCGCTTCGGTAAACTGAAATCAACTGCTGATCTGTTTGGGAAATGTGCAGAAATACTCTCGGAAATTCGTTTGCTTGACTTTGGTGGGGAAACGACCCTGGTGTGCGATAACTCAAGCATTACCCTTATTCCCGAATCACTCTATTCAGAGGAAAACACCCGGATGTACTTAAACCGGGCGGCAGATCTTAAGCAAAGTGACGAAATCCGGATGACAGCCCTCGAACACAGGAAGGAAATCCTTCTTTATGCTTATTCCCGGGAGCTTCAGGATTTCTCGGAACAATTCCAGTCCGGAATCCGGATCAAACACAGCACTGGCTGCCTGCTTTCCCTGGCAGACCAGGTCAGGGCAAGCGATCACCAACGCGGCATGCTAATGGCCGATGTGCAAAATGCTTCGGTAAGCATTCTTGTCATTCAACAGGACCGGGTTTGCATGCTTAATCGCTTCAGACTTCATGATGAATCCGGTTTTATCTACCATGTACTGAATACTTTCAGGCAGCTTAAACTGGATAGAGAAACAATACCCGTTTATCTCTCAGGCATTGTTCATCGCAGGCACGAATACTTTCATCTCCTGAATAAATACATTCGAAACATCGGGGAAACCCCTTATTACATTGAATCGGTAGGAAGCGAAACACGCATGGCTCACATGCTCCTAACTGAAGCCATCAAGTGCGCATAGTCGGAGGCAAATACAGGGGCCGGCATATCAAGCCACCTCCAAAATTCAGGGCACGTCCCACCACCGATTTCGCCAAAGAAAGCCTCTTCAACATTCTGGATCATAGCCGGACTATTCCTGAAATGGATGTACTGGATTTGTTTTCTGGTACCGGAAGCATCAGCTACGAATTTGCTTCAAGAGGCGCCCTCTCGGTACTCGCCGTTGAGCTGGATCCTTCTCACTGCCGGTTTATTAAGAAGACCGCTGAAAGGCTTGAAATTGAACAACTAAGCCCTATTCAGACCGACGCCTTTCGCTTCCTGAGAAAGGCCCCTCAATCCTTCGATCTGATATTTGCAGACCCCCCATATGACCATCCGGCCCTCCCAGAGATTCCCGAAATGGTTTTTTCTACAAACATCCTGGAAACAGGAGGCCTGTTCATTCTGGAGCATCCGGCAAAGTACGATTTCAAGAAACACCCCCGCTTCCTTCAACATCGGAAATACGGGGGTGTAAACTTTAGCTTCTTCGAGCAGCTTTAGGCTAATCGATTGTTAATAGCTTCTCCCTGGCCCTCAAAACATCACCCTCGTACCAGTTTATCAGATAGAAGCCTCTGTTTAGGGAGCTCAGGTCGATCTGGTAAATCTGATAGCCTTCCGGAGCAAATTCAATTTGAACAACCCGGCCATTGACATCAACAATCTCCAGACGACCGTCTTTCCCGCTCTGTCGGCCCAGGTTTACATTCACCAGCTTCCTGGCAGGATTCGGATACAATGCCAATGAAGCAAGTGGCGAACCAAAGATTCCGTCAGGTCCTTTCTTTTTGTAGGCTACATTGGCCTGAAGAATCCGTTTCGAATTTCTGTCCTGGATAAAAGCAGCGACCCCCAGATCATCGACATCCTCAACATAGCTCTTATAGTCCCAGGTATTTGTTCTCACATCACTTTGTCCGAAAGACCAGCTGCTGCCAATCAGTTTCCCGGAAGGAGTTGGCAACATATCCAGTACCACGTTCCTGAACTCCGTATCGCCATTCTCGCCGGTATAGGCCGTCACTTCACGCTCAAATACAACAACATACAGCTGAAGATTGTCCACATAGCTGGCCACCCGGCAAGTGGTTGTAGTCGTGGCCTCAAGGCCGGAATCCTCCCAGTTTACACTGAGATCGAGATCAAATTCGGCGGGGTAGAGCGTTAAGCGAAGCCCCTGTTCAAGTGCCCGGGTTGCTTTAACTCCTGCAAAATCGAAGCGATACTCAGGCTCAAATCCCCCATCCATCACCGCATAGGGTACGGTGGGAATCCCGTAGTTAAAGGCCCTGGTCTCTGGGGCAATCTGGTTGTTCTGATTCATGGGATCGTTCCCGGGATAGTCCATGTGGTATTGCAGATCAATCACATCGTTATGATTCTCTTCAGCAAAAGCATCTACCAGCTCATCGGCATTCCTGGCGCTTAAATCTGCCGAATTCGTAAAATACTCCAGCACAGCCTTTCTGGTCCGACGCTTGAAACTCACATTATCAAAAGCAAAGCCCTGGTTGCCTATTCCCTCCCGACCCTGGGTGCCAAGAATAACCCTGAACATCACACCAGGCTCACCTGCAAGCTCTTTCAAACCATGAACAGCTGTTTGCCAATCAGTATCAGGATTAAAGACTTCGAGCCCCCAGGCCTCCTCACTGCCGCCGGGTTTGTTCACGACTTGTGGAATATTGTACCAGCCTATCCCACTCTCCAATTCTCCAACCGTCTGCCAGCCATCTTCCCGGTTTAATTGGTACTGTAACACAGCTCCATCCCGCTCGGGTGCAAAGCTCCGCATCAGATCCATGCTAATCATGGGCCTGTCTATTTCACTGAAATCGTAGCAGGGACTCTGCACCCAGGAATGCTCTTCATACCCAATCTGGGTTTCGGGAAGCCTGGTAAAGAAGGCCCTGTCGCCACTCGCCCCTTCAAATCCATCGAAATCAGGGGTTTCCCAAACCCAGCTGGAGACCTGGTCCTCAGACTCCATGGTCCATCCTCCAGTGCTTAGATCAAAGGCTTCTGTAAAGCCCGATTCAGAAAGCTTAACGGTTTGGCGAAGGTTTACATCCTTGGTGATACTGTCCATACAGCCTTCTGCTGTTCCGGTTAGTAATTCAACCCGGTACAAACCTGCCTGAGCAAAATCAAATTTTACAGAACCTGAGTCGGCCGCAACACCAATCTGTTGCAGCAAGCTCCCATCCTCGGCCATAAAGCTCCAGATGGCGGTGTCTGCAGGAGACTGGCCGGAAAGGGTGCGATCCATGAACACGAGGCCATCATCCTCCGGAAGACAATCACTCGTCCATGTGAAGTCTGCACTCAGGTATGTACCTATATGTTTATCCATTCGCTTCTCCGATAAACAGCCACTGGAGTCAATCGCCGACAAGAAGATACTGTAGGTTCCCGCGCGCTCATAGTGGTGGTCGGGGCTCACTACCCTGCTGGTATCAAGTGCTCCGCTACCAGGATCCCCGAAGGTCCAGAGCCAGTGCTTAACCCCAAGTTTTCCTTTTGTCAGATTCCGAAACCCGACAATGCCTCCGGTATCGGCAATGCAGGTGGCATTCAAGCTGAAATCAACGACCGGAGCAGAAAGAATATCCAATTCGGTAAGGGAAGATGCCGAACAGCCATTTCCGGTAGTCACCCGACACAAGATGCTGTGCACACCCGGACTCACCTCCAGCGGATCGAAATAGTAACCACTATCGCTACTGATTACACCCGGGCCTTCGAAAACAACATCTTCCACATCGGCCTGTAAGGCTAGTAACCCGCTGTTCTGACAATAGGATTCCTCCAGCCCCAGAATGATGGGTGGGGAAATGGTTTCGACCGTGAAAGTCCGGCTCAGATTGAGGGTAGCTCCCCGGTCAACATAGGTATAGTGAATCGTATACTCCCCTTCGCTCAGATTGGCAGGATTGATCGATGCGGTGTTGTTCCCGTTGTCGGTCAGACCTCCTACCGGATTGCCTGAAGCATTTGTAAGACTGAATTGGCCGACAATGCCCGTAACATTCGATGCTGATGCCAGAAAGACCCCCCCATTTGCACAGACCCTGTCGTCCGGAATATATAAACCACCATTGTTTCCCAGCACAAATACCAGTGCTGTATCGTAGCTTACGCAGCCGTTTTGATTCACATAGGAATAGACAATGTCGTGCGGCGAGTTAATGGTATCTGCAATAGCCGGATCAAAAGTCCCGCTACCACTAAAAACACCCGGCCCGCTGAAAATGCCACCCGGGATATTCGCTTCAAGAATCACCGGATCGGCATCATAAGGATAAGCCGATGCCAGGTTGGTAATCTCGACATCCGTTACGGGATTTACGTTCAAGGTCACCACTCCACTGCCGGTATTTTCGACACCATTCACATCCCTTACCAGCAGAATCTGATAGGTGGTCGTGTCATCAGGCATGACCGGAAGACTGTAATTACTGACCGACACCTCTGTGTAGCTCATGGTATCGGTACCATCGCTAAGCTCGATATACCAGGGCTCCCTTCCATTCAGAAAAATGGTCAACTCTGCAATGTCTCCCCTGCATACCTCTGAGGTTCCGGCGAGCAAAGCAATGGGAAGGTCTGTATAGATTTCAAGTTCGTTTAGCTCGAGATCTTCAGCAGCTTCACACTCATTCCCCGCAGGATCGATTAAAACAACGCTGATATCGAGCATTCCGGGTGCAACATCGACATCTCCTTCATCCACCTCGTAAGCCAGCTCATACAAGCCATCTCCAAATTCAGTGAATGTAACCCTGTCCGAACTAATGGGAACTCCATTAATGATGGTACCTGTAGCAACGCCATAGCCTTCATCATCGGCCGTAATCGTAACCTGAACGATACCCCCGACGCCTACTTCCAGATCCGGTACCTCGAGACGATCGACCACGGGTGGATTGGCATCGATAATCACTGCACCCACATTCTGTAACAATGCATAAGGTTCTCCGATGTTCCCTGAAGGTTTTGCAAGCACTACCGAAGCTTCAAGCTCACCTGGCATCACATCCGTCTCACCCTCCTCGACCGTGTACAGCAGGCGGTAATGTCCACCCCCAAGTTCAACAAACTGAATATTAGCACTATCTGCACTAATCCCATTCACCTGTGATTCCTCCAGTAAGCTATAACTTTCGCCGTCGGCCTGAATCAATATTTCCACAACATCACCAATCTTATATATACCGGCTTGTACGCTCATGGTTGTAATTTCGGGGTTGGCAGCATCAATGGGGTCGCTATCCTGAGTGATGAGTTCGTTGTAGGCAATCCCGTTTACCGTTCCGTCGGAAAGCACGAGTTGGGCAACCGGAATGTCTTCCTCGGGAAGGAAGGAGTCTCCCCCTTCAACAACCTCGAAATTAGCCAGGTAAGTAGTCTCGTCAACACGCTGTAAGTTGTAAAGCGAATAGCCGCCCAACGTACCCGATACCAGACTATAGCTGCTTCCTCCATCATGGAAAACACGGATGGTGGCCGAGATAATGTCCCCGATTTTCATCGCTGCATTCGGAATGCTCACATTGGTGACAGTGGGCAAACGATGACTGACCACCACATCGAAACTGCAGACACTTTCATTACCGGATAAATCCGTAGCTGTATAGCTTACTTCGGTCGTTCCCAGGTTGAATTCACAGCTGCCCAGATAGTTGATCCCTGTGCCTGGAGAGGATCCGATGGTAGCTCCGTCTAATTCCCAAACCAGGCTCAGCAGATCGCAATTGTCCTCAACAACGGGGTCCTCAACAAGAAGCAGCGAACTGTTTTCGTTCCTTTCGATGGTATCATGAACGTCTTCGGGACAGCTGGTGAACACCGGAGCTTCATCATCTTCTACTGTGATTGTCACAAAATTCGATGCGATCTCACCACATTCCACAGTGGCCATTCTCAGATAGAAGGTAGTCTCCGGGAGGCCTTCCGGAGGATCGTAGGAAAGGCCTGTTGCCCCTGCAATATCACTGAAAACACCACCAGCGGGACGCGATTTCCATTGATAGCTCCAATTACCGGAGCCTCCACTGGCTGCAGTCAGTGAATTAATCTCTTCGGGATCACCCAGGGGACAGATCTCCTGGTCGCTTCCGATGGTTCCTCCATCCAGGACTTCGTTTACAACAACCGTTTCAACGGCTGAATAAGCGGAAGTTCCTGCCGAATTGTAGGCCAGAACCCGGTAGTAGTAGGTTGTCAGATTCTCTGTATTCAGATCTGTCCATTCCTCGCTATCTGCGGAGAGATCCGCTACAACAGTGTAGGCTGCCACTCCCTGTTCCCTCCGCTGAACAATAAACCCGGCTTCGTTATCACTGTTATCGGTCCAGATCAGATCGACAGAACAGACATTGTTCGCACTACCCTGTAAATCGCTTGGAGCTTCGGGTGGTGCAAGCTCGGTCATCGCATTTCCGGTAGCCGGGGCCGATGCACCTGCCAGGTTCTCGGCATACACCCTGTAGTAATAGCGCTTGTTGTCGTCCAATCCAGTGTCTTCAAAGGAAGTAACATTCTCGCCAACACTTCCGACTTCTGTATAACTGCCAAAAACCGAATTAGCCCTGTAAATGGAAAACTCATCCTCGTTGAAGGAATTGTCGTTCCAGGAAAGAACCATCGACGACGAGGTAATCTCACTAAAGTCCAGTCCGTCCGGAGCCACTGGAAGGGTAGGCATCGTTGTAGCCGATGCACTGGCATAGCTGTCCGAACTTCCTCCGGAATTAAATGCATAGACCCTGTAATTGTAGCTGGTCTCTTCCAGAAGCGATGTTGAGACATAGCTAGTTACATTGGCTGCAACCTTCCCGTCTTTGACAAAGAGGCCTGATTCAGCAGTCGAGCGGTAAATCTCAAAGCCTTCTTCATCGTTTGAATTGTCTGTCCAGAACAATTCAACAGAGGATGCAGTAATCGATCCGGTGGATAGATTTGAAGGGCTGCTGGGGGGAAGTGGAAGGGTGCGCACTGAAGCCTGGCTAAAGTCTGAACTTCCTCCTGCATTCACAGCATAAACCCTGTAATAATAGCGCCGATAGGGTGTGAGGCCCGTATCAGTAAAACGCGTCACATCGGCCCCGACAGATCCTACAACCTGATACAAAAAGCTTGAATAGCGTGAGCGCTCAATCCGGAAGCCGGTTTCATTGTCAGAATTGTCCTCCCAGACAACATCCAGGCTGGTGCTGCCGATATTCTCAAAATCAACCAAAGAGGGCTTAGCAGGCGGATCGGGCAGGGTCGTCTCACTTCCGTGAGCATAGCTACTGGATTGTTCAAAGCCCTTATAAGCGAAAACCCTGAAGTAGTATTGGGTATTGCTGACCAGACCGGAAGCCAGATAGGTGGTCACATTTGCTCCGACACTCCCGATTAAAAGCCAGGAGCCGAAGATGCTTGTTCGGGCATAGATACGAAAACCTGTCTCATCCGTTGAATGATCGTCCCAGATGAGCTCAATCGAATTATTTGTTACTTCCCCAAAACGCAGATTACTTGGTCCGATTGGTGGTGCAGCCAGGGTAGTGACATTGCCGGAAGCCGGACCAGAACTACCTCCTGTGTTCACAGCATAGACCCTGTAGAAGTAGTCTGTCAATGGCGTTATTTCATTGGTATCCAGATAGCTTACTTCATCGGCCGGGGTGGTACCCACCTGATTGTAATCCCCCTCTTCAGAAAGTGCCCTGTGAATCGTGAACCAATCTTCATTGTCGGCATTGTCGGTCCAACTCATCGATACCGAAGCGCTGGAGACCCCTGAAAAGGCGAGATCTGTGGGTGCGGCTGGTGCCGACGGAAGGGTTGTTTCATTGCCCTCGAGAACCGAAGATGAACCGGCTGCATTCAGTGCTACAATGCGAAAATAATACGTGGTTTCTTCCGAAAGGCCCGTTACCGTAAAAGTCGTAACATCCGTTCCCACACTACCCTGGGAGCTAAAGCCCCCGGACGAACCGGTCGACATAAATATCTCAAAAGAATCCTCGTTATCGGAGTTGTCGGTCCAGTTTAAGGTAATCGATGAAGAAGTAACAGCACTAAAGACAAGATCGCCCGGGGCAGCAGGAATCTCGGGGTCTGTTGTGACTTCCAGCACTTCCGTATAGGCCGAAGGCCCGACATTATTCACAGCCCGGACACGGAAATAATACGTGGTCGCTGCACTAAGCGAAGTAAGCGTATAAGATGTAAGATCCGGTTCCGTGGTATGGACCGGGCTGAAATCCCCGTCATTGCCTGTCAGTGACTGTTCAATTTCAAAGCCATTCTCATCCGATGAATTGTCGTTCCAATTCAACTCAATGCTGCTACTGGTGACCGCAGCACTCGCAAGCATATCCGGAGCATCGGGAAGGCCGTTCAGGTAGTCGGCCACGGCAAGGGCCCATGCCTTACCCATTTTGTCGTATCCCGATTGCAATAAGTGGATGCCATCAGCTTCAAAGTCTCCGGGATAGTCAATCCCTGCACCAAGTTCCATATCTACCAGAACAAGCCCTGGATCACCCCTGTCAGCTACCATCAGCGCAATATTGTCGTTCAGATCGCTAATGTCTGAACTGAGTGGATAGGTGTTTACGATACGAGCCACAAAGACCTGCACATGTTTTCCATTAGCCACTTCCCACGCGTCAATCTCATCCAGAATCCGGGCGATGGTATCGGCCGAACTTCCCTCTCCATCCAGTACATCGTTCGTGCCAATATGCAACAGAACAATGTCGGGTGAATAGACATCCAGATAAGGCTGCCCTCCGGTGGAATAAGCTTCTTCGATGTCCTCCCCGGTCTGCAACAGGTTCAGCACATTGGAATCGGAAGTATTCGGAATACCCGCATGCTCGGTATCGGTCATCAAAAGAGAACCCGAGGACTTATGTCCGATCATATCGCTGCTGTACCCCTCCGCTGTGAGGCTGTCTTTTAAAACAAGACGATAGGAGACCCTCTCCTCCATCGGAAGAGAACCCCGGCCTTCGGTAAGCGAATTGCCCAGTGGAAGAATTTTTACAGATTGCCCCGCAGCAATCGCTGAAGACAGCAGGAGCAGAAACATTATCGGCGTGATCAGGGCCTGGATGTATGACTTTTTCATGTGCTTGATTTTGCTTTCGAAATGCCTCCGGATTGGGTCCCTGGAGTGCACCTATACAAATCTAAAAGATTTTTGCTGCTGTCTGAGTCCTATTTGATTAACCCGATCAATTCTGCCATGAATTACGATGAAAAGCCCGGCAGAAAGAAATCTGTCCATCTGACAATTTATAAAATACTGTTATTCTGCGTATTATACAATCTCTCCCAAGCTTTATCCTGCACGAGTCAAAAACAGAAAAATCAACAGCGATCAGAATTCATCAACGAAATTCTTCCATTTATACCGAAATTTTAACAGTTCGTCCAAATCAAGCTGTATCCGGAGAAATGCTCCCCGTGACGGAACAGCTATAACTGCACTTCGATGGCGACTTTTTCCATTGATTAGGACGGTGAGAATACTATCTTTGTACTCCCTTTGACGGAGTCAGGGGATCGTTGTTATGAAAGAAGGCGTTAGTGTCATTATATGTTGCTACAACAGTGAGCAACGCATTGGAAAGGTGCTTTCCCACCTTTCGCTCCAGGAGGAAACCGATGGCTTCGATTGGGAAATCATCGTTGTGGACAATGCCTCAAGCGATCGCACCGCAGAGGTAGCCAGACAGAACTGGCAGAGAGCGGAGGTGGCTTTTCAGATCGTTCATGAGCCGGAGCCTGGCTTAAGCAATGCCAGAAAGCGGGGACTGGCTTCAGCTGCTTATGACATCATCGTTTTTGTGGATGACGACAATTTACTCGCAGCTCAATACATCGCCAGGGCCTATCAGATTATGAGGCAACACCCGGAGGTTGGTTTGGCTGGTGGATTGGGCAAAGCAGTATCCACCATTCCCCTGCCTGCCTGGTTCAGGGAATATGAGAGTGCTTATGCAGTAGGAGAGCAAAGCCATGAAGCGGGCTATCTGCCTTCTGAGAGGACCTACCTTCATGGCGCGGGTGTGGTCATGAGAAAAGATGCCTGGGACCGCATTCTGGACAGGGGCTTTCACTTCATGCTTTCCGGACGAAAGGGAAAATCGCTCAGCTCAGGTGAAGATTCCGAAATCAGTTATGCCTTTCGTTTAGCCGGCTACAGACTGTGGTACGATCCCAAGCTGTGCTTTGATCATCTGCTCGGAGAGAGCCGCCTGCAATGGCCCTATCTGCTGAAACTTGCCCGGGCTTTTGGACACAGTTTCGTCGCATTGGAACTATACAGAAAAGAACTCATGGAGCTCAGAGGCTGGGAAGCACGTAAAACGGATTCCCTTTGCCTGGGCTTTCTTGTCAACTTATACCATCTGCTTAAACTCTATCCCCGCTACCTTCGTTGTAAAACCAAAAATGCAGAAGGATGCCAGGATGAAATGAGTTTCCATTACAGAAAGGGGATTATGCAGGCGCAAGTTCAAAGCATCGGAAGCTTTGGCTCGTTAAAAAAAGAGCTGAAAACCCTGCACCGTCAGCTTGCCATAAAACCCTAAATACAAAACCAGATTCCAGTTACAAAAATCCAACTTAGCTATGTTTAACGACCTCACCATTGCACTTCCTGTATACAAAAGAACGGACTTCGTAAGAAAAGCTCTTGACAGTGCTGTAAACCAGACCGTAGCTTGTAAAATCGTATTAATCGACAACAACTCACCCCATGATGATTTCAAGCGCATCGTGGAAAGCTATAACAATCCGAACATCAAGTATGTCAAAACGGAAACAACCGTACCCCAGGATGAAAACTTCAACAACTGTTTCAGGTATTCCGATACCACCTGGGTAACCGTTCTTCATGACGACGACATGCTTCATTGCCAATACGTGGAGTTTTGCCAGAAAATCATTCAGGAAAGGCAGGACCACATTGGCGGTATTATTTACCAGTGCCATGTAAGTGAAGAAGAATGGAAAGAGGTGGATAAGCCCACCAGCCTCACCTCCTCGATCCGGAAGCTGAATCCGGCCTATTTTCACTTTCACAACATCCCCTTCCCTTCTGTACTTGTAAAACGCGAAACTGCGCTTGAGCTGGGGGGGTTTATTAACGACCTGCATCCCATTGCCGACTTCGATTTCTGGTACAGGTATACCAAACGGGAACAGGTTTACTTTGTGGATCAGCAAATGGCCTATTTCCGGATTTCCCCCATGCAATCGACCAACCACCTAATTGAAGCCATGATCAATAACATCTACGACTACCGAATGCGGGAGATCGCCGCCAGTAAACACAATACCAAGAGGGCCAGACTCTGCGTGGAATATGTGCGGGTGGTAAATATCGACTATTTCCTGGGCACCTATCCAAACCTGATCATCCCCGAATACATCCTGAACGATAAAAATGTTCAGCGCACCCGGAAGCGGATGAAATCGAGCCTGTACCGAAAATACATGGAACGTTATATGCGAAAGTTGTCCTTCGGCCCTCAATCCTAACCTATTAAAACGAAACATTACAATGAAAAAAGGAATACTTACAACACTCTTCCTCTCCTTCTTCCTGTTCTTGTTTTTTGCCCCCGAAGCAGAGGCCCAAACAGTGGTCTTCGATCAGGAGATTTACTGGGAGCACCCCATTCCAAAGCCCTATGGAGGTTACGGCTTTTACTGGTGGCACCGAACCGATGGTGGATACTACAACATCAATTACGGGAGCATGCCTTCGGACAACTGGAGCGCATACTATAACGGGGAATGGACGATTCGCTTCGAGATTCTCGACATGCCTTCCTCCGAGCCCTTTACCATCCAGTTTGGCATCTGGCAGGATCAAGATAAGGGAGGCGCGCATCCTGAAACGGTATCCGGACAACAGCAAATTGTCCCCGGTTCGGTCTATAGCGCAAGCCTGGGAAGCCCGAGCAGTTGGTGGAACAAAGAACCCGGAGACCCCGTCGACTTTAGCCGCCCTGGAGATTTCTACCGAATTGGTCTCGTACTCTGGAACCCGAATCCTTTGTGCCTGTTAAAAGGCCCTGAATGGGGAGGAGGCGGATGCCCGGAGAATGCATACAAGTATTTCCCCATGCGGGCCCGTGTCACGGTTACAGCCACCGGGGGAGAAGCTCCTCCCGTTGATCCGCCAAGTTATGGTATCGATTACCAGAATGAGCGAAGCGATGCCCCGGTTTCCTCCGATGACGAGTATGCCTACAATGCGGACTTCTCGGATGCCGTAAGCGGCAGTGGCGCCTATCTTGGCCTCACACCCGGTCAAAACGTCTATTTCCGAAAGAAGGCCGATCATTCAAAGACCCAGACCCTTGAGGTTCCCTCCAGGGCTGCTGCCCCTTCTTTCTCCATTAACTTTCAGAGTGAAGCAACGAATGAGGCTGTAAGCAATGCTCACGAATTTGCCTCAGCCAACGATTTTAGTGATGCACAGGATGGAAACGGGAACCCTGTGTCCATCGTTCCGGGACAGTCATTGTTCATTCGGACAAAAGCCACATCCTCGGCCTTTGCCTCCGAAACCCTGGCACTGACCCCCCCGGCACGACCGGCAGCTCCTGACTTTGGCATTGATTTTACGAACGAAGTGACAACGCTGGCCATTCCAGAGACCATGGAATATGCCAGCAGTGCCGATATGTCGGAAGCAGTCCAGGGCGTGGGCACTCCCCTCAGCCTAAGCCCCGGTAATGAGCTGTTTTTCCGCTACCGGGCAACGGCAAGCGATTTTGCATCGGAACAGCTGCATTTAGAGGTTCCCGAAAGACCGGCTACACCGACATACAGTATTGATTATGCGAATGAGACAACTGCTGAAGCCGTTTCCAGCAGCGACGACTACAGCCCGGCATCGGACATGAGTGGTGCCTCGGCAGGCAATAATGAGGTGCTCACGCTTACCCCGGGTTCCAACCTTTACTTCAGAACCAGGGCTACTTCAAACAGCTTCCAATCGGACATCCAGACCCTCGTGGTCCCCGGTCGTGCGGCAACACCCAGCTTCAGCATCAATTTCATTGCTGAAACCACAAACGAAGCGGCAGAAGATTACATGGCCTATTCGACCCAGGCCGATATGAGCAATCCGGAATTTGGCGGGGGTGACCCGATCGCTTTGAACCCCGGAACCGACCTCTACATCCGGCAGGAATCCTCAGCTGCAGGCTTCCAGTCGGACATCCAGCATCTGCAGGTTCCGGAAAGGGAAGCCGCACCAGCGTTTGGTTTTGAATACCTTACAGAACAAACCAGTACGGCAGTCGGCAGCGATCATGAATATGCTGACAATTCAGATTTCCAGAACGCTACAAGTGGCAATGGTGAGCCTGCCCCGGTTATCCCCGGGCAGATCCTTTACATCAGGCTGAAAGCTACTGCTGTGGCCTTTGCATCGGCAAGCCAGCAGCTCGACATACCTGCACGCCCCGAAGCCCCCGAAATCGGCATCGACTTTGTTGCCGAAGAAACAGACGATGTGATCAGCAGCTCCATGGAATACGCGACACTCCCCGATATGAGCGATGCTGTCAGTGGGGATGGAACAGCCATTGCCGTCGCACCAAATGCAGACATCTACATCCGGTACATCGCCACCCCCAGCAGCTTCAGCTCCGAAATTCAGCACCTGGATGCCCCCGGCCGGAGTCCAACACCGGCTTACAGCATCGATTTTGATCATGAAACGACCTTTCAGACCATTGACGAGCTGGATGAGTACTCAAATGATCCGGGCATGGCAGGGGCCACTGCCGGTTCGGGGACTGTTCTGGCACTCACTCCGGGTAGCACGGTGTATTTCAGGACCACGGCCGGAACACACGGTTTCCTGTCGGAAATTCAAACCCTTGAGATTCCCGCACGCCCGGAAACCCCGGCCTTCAGCATAGACTACCTGAACGAATCAACCCTGGAAAGCCTGAACAACACCTTTGAATATGCGAGTCGGGCCGACATGGCTGATGCCGTTAGTGGCACAGGGAGTCCGGCTCCACTTAATCCCGGAAACCACAGCTATTTCAGGCAAAAAGCTTCGGCCTCGGAATTCCGCTCCGGAATTCAGGATCTGGATGTGCCCGGACGCCCCCAGGCACCGGAATTTGATTTTGACTATCTGACCGAGGAAACCACCACTTCTGTTGGTCCCGGCTACGAATATGCTGCCAGCAGTGATTTCAGCGATGCCATCACCGGAAATGACAATCCGGCACCCGTTGTTCCGGGTCAGGCTTTTTACATCAGGGCAAAATCGAGTACCACTTCATTTGCTTCTGAAGCCCAGGTTCTGGCGATCCCCTCTCGACCAGATGCTCCTGCTGTAGGGATAAATTACCTGACGGAGAAAACGGATGTGCCCATTCCCGAAACCATGGCCTTCTCTGCGGATGCAGATATGACAGAAGCCGAAACCGGGACCGGCATGCCTCTGGATGTTCCACCGGGCACACAATTGTATTTCCGGTACCATGCGAGCAGCAGTAGTTTTGCATCCCATATTCAACATCTGGATGCACCTGAGCGTGGGACACCGGCCTTCAACATCGACTTTGAGGAGGAACAAACGGTAGAAATTCTGACAGCCAATGATGAATATGCCACAAACATTGAAATGAGTGGTGCCAGAACCGGAACCGGAACCAGAATCGCGATCAGTCCGGGCACCAGTCTGTACTTTCGTTCAAAAGCCAGTGCTACGGCATATATGACGCTTGTCCAAACGCTTGTCGTACCCGAACGGCCCGAATTGCCGAACTTTGAGATCGACTACCAAAACGAAAGAACGAGCTCCATCGTCAGTTCCGGCTTCGAGTACTCCAGCACTTCCGATATGCAGAATGCCTTAAACGGCACAGGATCCCATGTCGATCTGACACCCGGCAAGAACATGTATTTCAGGGTAAGAAGCGGTGCTTCTTCCTTCCACTCGGAGATTCAGACCCTGATTGTTCCTGGCAGGTCCGCGGCTCCGAACTTTGGCATTGATTTTATGGAAGAAGAAACGACTCCAGCACTTGGGAGTGAACATGAATATGCTTCCAATATTGATTTCAATGGTGCCATCAGCGGAAATGGAAATCCTGCCCCCCTTATCCCGGGCGAATCCATGTACATCAGGTTCAGGGCGCTTTCAGACGCATTTGCATCTGAGGCTCAACACCTGGTGGTTCCCGCAAGGCCCGACAGGCCATCCATCGGAATTGACTATGTGAGACAGCGAACCGATGTAAGCATCCCTGCGTCTATTGAGTATTCGCTTCAGAGCAATATGCATGATGCAACAGCCGGCAGTGATGATTACCTCCAGGTACCTCCGCAAACCAATCTGTACTTCAGGGTAATCGGAACCACCACGACATTCAAGTCTGATGTTCAACACCTTTCCTCCCCTGCCAGGCCAGCGAAACCAGCTTTCGAAATCAATTATGCCCTGGAACAGACTAAAACAGCGGCAGCCGAAAACGTGGAGTACTCAACACAGAGCGACATGAGCAATTCCCTCATATCGGATGGCGATTACATCCCCCTCACTCCCGGACAGGACTTCTATTTCAGATTTTTAGCTACAACCAGCTCTTACGATTCTGATATTCAACATCTTTCTGTTCCATCCAGAAGGCCTGCACCGGGATTTGGTTTTAGCTATGAGTCGGAACTGATCCTGCCGGCCATAAGCAGCAACTATGAGTATGCCGATAACCCGGAAATGACCAATGCCCTAAGTGGCACTAACAACAGGCTAAGTGTGATTCCGGGACAGCCCCTCTATATCAGACAGAAGGCCGGTAACAATTCCTTTGCCTCTGAAACGCAAATGATGGACATCCCTTCCCGACCGGTGCTCAGCAGCAGCGACACGGATACAACCGGCAGCAATCCACTGGTCCTGACCCTCACCTATCCGTCAAATATGAGTGATTTTGTCCAGGACAGCCTAAAGCTTGAAAATGCCAGCTTGCTTTCGGTCACAAAGATCTCCGAAGGAGACGATGCCAATGTCTATGAGCTTTCCTTAAACTGCACAGAAGGCGCGGTCAGGGCAGAACTGGCAGCCAACGCAATCCCGCAAGGCAGTTTCAGATCGGAACCCTTCAGCATCTATTACAAAGCAGGCTATATCAATGGACTGCAGGAGTCCGGATCACTTTCGGTTAAACTCTATCCAAACCCGAACGCCGGAAGGCTCTTCCTGGAGTCCAATCAGGAGGCTGGCAGGCTTCAATACATTTGGATTTACAATGTTACAGGCAGCCTTGTACATACAGGCAGGCTTGATGGACAGTATCGTGCCGAGCTCAATCTCGAAGGATTGGAAAAAGGCATCTACTTCCTCAGAGTGGATACACAAAAGACAAGAATCCACTCCAAATTTCAACTTTATAAATAGAAACAAGCATTTTTAATACACTGATAATGAAAACAAAACATCTGATTCTCGCTTTTCTAAGCGTGCTCTTATCAATCGGTTTCGTGTCCAGGACAGAGGCCCAGACCACCGTTTTTGACCAGGAAATCTACTGGGAGCACCCCATTCCCAAGTCCTATGGAGGTTATGGCTTCTACTGGTGGCACCGGACCGATGGTGGCTACTACAATATTAATTACGGGAATATGTCTTCAACCGATTGGAGCCCCTACTATAACGGAGAATGGACCATCCGTCTCGAGGTTTTGGACATGCCTTCTTCCGAACCCTTCATCATCCAGTTTGGCATCTGGCAGGATCAAAACAAGGGAGGCGCTCATCCCGAAACCGTATGCGGACAACAATTTGTAACCCCCGGATCGGTCTATACAGCAAGCCTGGGCAGTCCCAGCGGATGGTGGAACAAAGAATCCGGAGACCCGGTCGATTTTTACCGCCCGGAGGATTTTTACCGGATTGGCCTCGTGCTATGGAATCCCAATCCATTTTGCCTCTTAAAAGGCCCGGAATGGGGACCTGGTGGATGCCCGGAGAATGCATACAAGTTCTTTCCCATGCGCATGAGGGTTACTGTAACCGCCACGCAGGGTCCCGGCGGACAACCCATCAATCCCCCAAATTATGGCATCGACTACTATAGTGAAAGAACCAGCACTGTTGTTTCTTCGACTGACCAGTACAGCTATACTTCAGATTTCGCCACGGTTTATAACGGGAACAATGACTACCTAAACCTGACCCCGGGGCAAACCGTATATTTCAGAAAAGCCTCCGATCACTCGAAGACACAGACCCTCAATGTGCCTGCGAGGCCGGCTGCACCCTCCTTCGCGATTGACTACGCAAACGAGGCGACAGCGACTGCCGTGTCCTCCGGCTATGAGTACGCTACCCAATCGAATATGAGTGATGCCGTCGACGGGAATGGCTCAGTTGTATCCATTGAACCCGGCTCCACCATTTACATCAGACAGAAAGCCACGAATTCCTCCTTCCTTTCCGACATCCAGACGCTTGCCGCACCGGCACGCCCTGCAGCTCCGGCTTTTGAAATCGACTACATGAGCGAACAGACCAGTACACCGGTGAGTGCCGACTACGAGTATTCTTCTGCTGCCGATATGACCGGGGCCGTTTCAGGTACTGGCCTTGCAGTGGCACTTACACCTGGTGAAACGAGCTACTTCAGACAGAAAGCCAGTTCTTCTTCCTTCGCCTCTTCAATCCAGACCCTTGCTGCACCGGTAAGGCCGGCAGCTCCAGCTGCATTCTCTGTTGATTATCTGAACGAGCGAACCGGCATACAAATTCCTGCAACAATGGAGTACAGCAGCAATCCGGCAATGGAGAACCCTACTGAAGGAAGCGGAACCTACCTGAGCCTCACACCTGGCACCGACATGTATTTCAGAAACAAAGCCAGCGATGCGGCCTTTGCATCCGAAGCCTTCCATCTGGTTGTAGGAGCCCGTTCTTCTGCTCCAGGCTATAGCATTGATTTTCTGAATGAAGCCACCACCGAAGCTGTAAGTGAGCAGGACGAGTATGCAACAAACCCGGAAATGACCGATGCACAGAGTGGAGAGAATAAACCCATAGCGCTAATCCCCGACACTAGCATTTATCTCAGGACGAAATCAACCGTAACGGCCTTCGCCTCCGAAATCCAGACCCTCAGTGCACCAGCCAGGCCTGCAGGCCCGGTCTTTAGCATTGACTATGCAAATGAATCGACCGTGGAAGCTGTCAACAGCAACATCGAATATGCCGATAACGAGCAAATGAACAATGCCCGTGCAGGGAGCGGAGAGACTGTCCCGCTTGTTCCCGGCACGACGCTGTACCTCAAAAGCAAAGCAAGCACAACGGCCTTTGCATCTTCGGTGAGCATGCTTGAGGCTCCGGCACGACCTGTGATAAGCAGTAGTGAGTCGGAGAGTACGAGCAATAACCCCTTAGTCGTGAATTTCAGCTTTTCTTATACTGCAAGCGGCCTTACAACAGATGGAATCTCGGCTGAAAATGCCACAGTTAGCTCGATTAATCTGATCTCCTCTGAGCCTGATGGCAGCGTCTATGAATCGCTTATTGTTGGCAATGCCAAAGGTGAAATCAGCCTGGTGGTCAATGCCAATGCCGTAAGTGAAGGCAATTTCAAATCGGATACCTTCAAGATAGATTACCTAACCAGCACAGGCCCGGAAAGGCCCGGAGAAAAGGCTTCGTTCAGGATCTATCCAAATCCGAGCTCAGGCAAGTTCTATATTAAAGGAAATCATTTTGACAATGAACAGATTGAGCTCTCGATCTATTCGGCAAGTGGCGTCCTTTCTTACAGAAACAGCAAGCTGAGAAGCGAAGATGAAATAGTCCTTCAGCTGGAAGGCCTGGAACCCGGTCTTTACTACCTGAAGGTAAAAGACGGAGACAGGATCCTGTCGGCCAAAATGGTGCTGGAGTAAGCCCAGCCCAGGGGACAGACCAACAGATCACGGCGCCGGGAGTAAGCTTCCGGCGCTGTCTTTTTTTGGCTTCCCGAAACTATCGGAGATACCTAAATGCAGCATCAATAACAAAGCTTCCCTCGCTCTGGTGCAGATGGTGGGTCGCAAGCAACCCCCGGTTAGAAGCCGGGTAAAAAACCCTTACAAGCTCTTCGCTGTATCCTTCAAGATCGAGTCTGACGATCCTGTTCAGGTTAAGGGCTTTTCCATAGATTCCGTCTTCGTTCCGTTGCGAAGGCCTGTAGAATTCCCCATTAAAGGAGAAGATCCTGCCTGCATTACGGGCCACCCGGCTATCAGTAATCACGGGATTCTGAGGATGGGGAATGATGCTGTTCAGTTTCAGGGAATCGACCTTATAAATATACAGCTCGCTGTCGACCGGACTGTTTGGATCTGTTTGTTTGTTGGTAAACAACCATTTCTGCCCAAATTCATCATCAAAGAAAGAGGAATCGAAAAGGAGCTCCCCATGGAAAGCTGTTACATAAAGCTCCCAGGAATCGGGAAAGCGCTTGCAGCGATAGATCTCCAGACGTTTATTCCCACTCGTTTCAGGCATTAAATACAACTCGCCCTGATCCTCAAAAATATTGGGATAGGACAAATGATAGGGTTTTACAAGTACATCTCTGATGTCGCTCAGTTCATGTCCCAGGAGCCTTCCACAGGAGATCTTGCCCATCTGGCTTCTGTGATCGATGCTTTCAAAAAACACATACTGATCATCATTCTGCTTATACAGAAAAGGATCTGCCCATTCCTCACCTTTGCAGGGAAACACAACATCGGTCCTGCATTTATCATGATCCAGAAAGTCGCCCTCTCCAAAGAACAGGGTCCAGCAAAAATAACGGCTGCTCCTGAGACGGTAATTCAGCCTGTGTAAAAGTTTGACAAAGAGGCCCGAATAGAATTGAAAGAGATAGTACAAGAAATGCCTTCCCCGTGGTAGTGCAGCATGCTGCTGTACTGAATCCGGGCCGGCATCTCTTCCTGCCGGAAGCTCGCCTGAAGCAAGCCTGCGCACTGCCTTCACCATTAGGGACACAGCCCCTTCCAAAGCCATCACCCTGCACTTTGAAATGGAAAAACTCCGGTTGAAAAAGGCTTCATCAATAACAGACTGGGCCCCGAATTCCGATCCGCTGGCTATCAACCTGGCCCGTACACCCGCCTGCCTGTGCAACACCTCCCAGAAACCCACATGATGCTCATGTTTGTAGGCCTTCTCACCCAATTGCAGAGACAATGCTCCCAGGCGTGTTTTTACGACGAGAAGCTCCGGGGGCAGATCCAATTCAAGGCTGATGATAAGATCCGGACTGAAAGCACCGCTCAGGCCCTGCCCATCGTTCCCAAGAGCAACAATCTCGGTACCATCCAGCAAATCACCCGGCACTCTTTCTCCGGACTCGATCCCAAATAGTTGCCTTTCGAGCTTCATCTCCATCTCAAAGCAAGGCTCCCACCATCTTCCGGGTCGGAATTTGTGCCTGCATGAAGTTTCAAACCGATAAACAGTAGTCAGGCAAAGATCCGGATGCGCCAGAATCTCCCTGAGTATCCTCAACTTCCAGTTGGGAATCGCTTCGATGTCGTTGAGATATACGCCAAGGCTCAGCATCAAAAGGCCTGTATTGGTCTCAGAGAGAGATGGAAGGAATCATTTCTTCTGTAAAACATAACGAAAAAAGCGCGGAGAGTAAACCAGGTAACGTCTCCACATGCGTTTAGGCTCTTTCACAAGCCGGAAAAACCACTCCAGACGAAGTTTTATCATCCAGGCAGGGGCCCGCTTCACAGTCCCTGCGTAAAAATCGAACACAGCGCCAATACTACAAATAACACCGGTGTCCAGGCTGTCTTTGTGCCTGTACGACCAAATCTCCTGCTTAGGCGCCGTCATACCAACAAAAAGGATATCGGGCTTAAAGGCATTCACAGCATCCAGCATTTGACGATTGTCCTCATCCGAAAACACGGGTTTATAGGGTGGAGAAAAGCATGAAAATGTAACATTCGGATACACTCTGCCAATCCTCTCCCCGATGGCTTCCAGGGTGGAAGGCATACTTCCCAGATAGAATACCTTTAAGGCCTCTTTATTGGCTTTTTCCAGCAAATACTGGTGGATATCTGCACCGGCAATCTTGAAGATCTGCTCATTGCAAAACCGCTTCACAGCCCAGACAATGGGAAAACCATCGGGCAATAAGAGGTCAGAAGCCTGCAAAGCCTTCTTAAACTCCTCATCCTCTTCTGCCACGACATAGGAGTATGCATTGATGGTATTGATTAACTTCTGGCCCGGCTGATGCTTATAGGTCTTCAGGTTGATCCGGGCGACCTCATAATCGTGAAAGGGAATCCTTTTGATAGCGGATGTCATAGCTTAATGTTTTTTTCTGAAAACCTTGATTCGCTTTAAGTTACCACCCTCTCGGGGCGAACTTTGCCCCGGAGCGGTTTACCGGACTTTTTCTGTGGCAGAAAAGGATAAGCCGAGAAAGCCTCATCGTTGCTGGAATACAGGTCAATCAGATAGAGCATTGTGCAGTTAATCAGAATGTTGGTACTCACACTTCCAAAAGCCCCGGCACCAGTAACCAGGGTCAAAAGTATACCAAGAAAATTGAACTTAATAAAGCGTAACTTCTCGGGAAGCTTCTTCCGAAGTGCACGAACCAGAATAACAATGACCCCCAGAACAAAGAAGGCGCCATATTGGGTGTATTCACCAATCAGGCCAACGTCGGACTGAAAAAAATGATAGTGCTCCATGTAGTAGATCACCTTTCTCCCATAAGCTGAATGTCCGTCGGAAGCACCATTACCGGTAATATAGCTGAGCGGTGTTGGCATAAAATCTGTGAGAAAAAAGCGGCTTGCCAAAACCCTGATATTGCTGTCAACGCTCTCACTCTGGTCCCTGGTTACATCCAGCATCTCAAGAAAAACATCCTGAAACATGAAAAAGACAGGTAGTGCAATTGATGCACCCAGAATGAAAATCAAGAACTTCGATTTAATCACCTTACTCTGCAAAATGAATACGATGGTCAGGAGAATCATCGCTGCAAGCATCTGTCTGGTTCCCAAAAGAACCAACACCACCAGGCTTAGCAATAAAAAAACGAGGTACTTAAATCGAAATGTCCGGAATGCCAGATACAACCAGATAAAATACGAAATGACAAAGAATCCCGCTCCGGGCATGAATATACGCAGGGTACCCCGGTCGATAAACATCTTGGCCGATGAAATCTGAACCGGGTACAGATTGTACTGGATCAGGTATATCAATATGTAGCTGACGCCAAGGGCTAAAATAACCCTGATAATGAATTCACCTTCAAGCTTCAGAAAATGCAGGAGGAAATAGAAGAGGTAAAAATAAAGCACTTTCTGTGCATAAGCTGTAGCTCCGACAGACTGGCCCTGAAAGGCTGAGGCACCAAACATGCTCAGCACCATTCCCGTCATAATCAGGAGTATGGGCCCCCAGAACTGAAGCTTGTAAAACTCCTCGCGTCCATAAAACACAAACAGCACCAATAAGAGCAGTATCAAGGCAAGGGCAATCCACTCTGCCAGCTTAAAAACCACCTCCGGGAAAACAACCAGATTGAAGAATTTAAGCGACAAAAGCATAACCAAAACAAACACAACCTTCTTGATCATGGCCTTCTTAATTCTTTCTTGATATGACCGATTTCATCGTCTCCAGCATGAATCTAAAACCATAAGCCGGAAACTCGTACAGATAGCGGAAGAATGGCCATTTCATAAGCCTCAGCGACAGATAGGGCGCATACCAGTTGTTGGCCAGCCACTGAATAAAGAACTTGGAGAGAACCACACCCAGAAGGCCATAGTGCGGAAGTACAAGAAAACCGGCGAGCAGGATAAGCCCTCCCGAAACTGTTGAAGGAATCACAAAGGGCACATCGTTGGTCGAGGTAAAGACCGTAGCATGGAAAGAGGCATGAAGATCCAGAATCTCGGTTACCGCAATGATCATAAAAATCGTAAGCCCCACAAAACGGGTGTTCTCAATTCCGACCAGCTCCAGCACAGGATTCCCAATGAAAATGATCACCAAACTGGATGCAATGATAACCAGGAAGCCCAGGAACATGTATTCCGAGGATTTCTTTCTCAGATTGAGAATGTCCTTTTCGGCCGCAAGCACATAAATCTTTGGAACATTGGTATAAAACGGAGCCCTGGCTATATTGAGAACGAAGGTAAATATCCGCATGGTAAACAGGAAGTCGGCCATTAGTTGCGCATCACTAATCTGGGAAGCAAGAATGGAGGTCCCGGACTGGATGGCGTAAGCCCCCCAGAATAACAGGCCCGTGCGCCAGGTAGCCGTCCACATCGAACGAAAGATTTCCTTATCGAAATAGTTGCGATGTTCAATAACAACCCCATGCCTTGTCAACCACCTCATAACAAACCACTTGACATAGAAGAACTTCATCAGGGCTTCCACCATCAAATAGGCGATGAGAAATGCGGGACCCAGCTTAAGGAGCAGAAGAACGACGAAAATGATTACACGCAGGACCCCCTGAAATACGCCAAAGCGGGCCTCCTCGGCCACATAGCCCAATCCGCGCATAAAGGCCGTCCATTTAACAGCCAGCAGCATAAAGAAGCTATAAGGCACTACAATGAGAAATCCCACCCAAAGGTCCACCTGGTGATTCGACAATTCAAGAATGTTCCAGGCTGCTGCGAGTCCCCCGGTCGAAATCAGCACAACAGCAATCAGGGCCAGAAAGATATAGATCCGGTTCGACGTCGTGAGCAGATTCTTCAGTTTCTCAAGGTTGGGCGTCCCACTCTCCACCTTGTCGAACTTGTCATATTCCGCTTTGTTCCTCGGCAGATACTCCGCCCCGGCAAAGAAATAGCTCACTGCCCGAATCAGGGTATTCCCAAAACCGGAATCTGCCAACATCGCAAAGCCTATGATGGTGTTGATAAAGAACCAGAAGGATTGCTCTATGGGGGTAAATAATTTGATCACCAGCGGCAGTACAAAAATAGCACTCCCAAAGCGCACAAAATAGGAAGCCCATGACATCATGGTCGGGCTGTCGTAGATCCTTTTGAAAAGCGACAAAGCGGTATATTTTTATTCGAAAAACTAAGCTAACAAAATGTTTTTGACCAGGGAGGTAAAATCGCGAAAAGTTATCGTCGAATCAAGAGTCTTCTGGAAACGCCCTTCATGTTCGGAAGCACAAGCACCCTGCCTTCCGGACCGGGTAGATTTCCCCGCAGAAGAACCGGGACCTCATCCTGCCACAAGCAGGGGTATTTCATGAATCCTGGCAGCCACCTCAGAAAATGAACTGAAATAACTCCCAATGATCTCGGAGGTATGCCCCAGACAAAACATATCGATCAGGGCATCCTCAATCCCTTCTCTGCTATTACGGGAAAGAA
Organism: Bacteroidota bacterium; assembly: GCA_002748055.1. Classification (GTDB taxonomy): domain Bacteria; phylum Bacteroidota; class Bacteroidia; order Bacteroidales. The sequence continues at coordinate 25,859 of PDRI01000095.1, forward strand.
CCTTTTTTGTTGCCATAATCTTGTCGCCAAACACCTCTCTCAAGGTCAACTCCTCGGCCTTCGAATCGGTCGAAAGGAAAAAACTGGTTTTTGGATTCCGGGCGACCTTATCCTCCATCAAAGAAATGAAAACAGAAGTTTTACTTCGATTGATTGAATGTACATTATCGGTTCGCCTGATATGAATTCCTATGGTATCGGGACTGAAGTTGCCGGTCATCTCCTTTATCTGTTCATCCAGTTTGGGAACTGGTCTGAAACCGAAAAAAGGCCTGTCGCCGGGATAAAAATCATGCACCGAAGCCAAAAAGACCCTATCGAAGGAGGCAAGAGCTTCTTTAGCAAACTCTTCCGGCCTGATCTTATCCTCATCGAGGAGATTAATCGCACGGTCATAACGGAGGGCCTTCAGTCCAAAATAGAACTTGTAAAAACGATTTTCATGAAAAGGTGTAGCTGACTGTTCCCTTACCTCAAACTCTTCGGGAGGCTGAAAGAGATCCGAAAACCGGCAGTTAAGCCCTTTATAGGGGGTCCAGGTCACGCGAAGATCCTTCTCCACATCCCGGGCAAGCCAGTAAGCCGCATTAATTACCCTCAGGCGGTTTGCCAGGCCCGCCAGGGCTTCCACCTCTATAAACGATCTCATATTTCTTTCTTTTTCAATCCAAGCTTGTACTTGATCACACTGCCAGTTTCCATGGCATAGGATACAAGCAGGGCCTGGTAAGCAAGAGGTGAACGAGCATGCCTCCGGTAAAATTTGCATGCCTTTCTGATGTTCAGATTTGATCGAATGTCGGTACATGCCTTCCAAAGCCCCTTAAAACTACCTCCATGATCAAGTCCGGTAGTATTGCTGTCGTTGAAAATCCTCAGCTGCCCGTAAACGGTCTGGGTATAACCAGCCTTTTTAGCCCTTAGGGTATAATCGCTGTCGCCATGATACTGTGGAAAGACCTTTGCATCCCACAAGCCAACAGTCCGAAGCACCTCGATGGGAACCAGGGTCCCCATCCCGGGCAGCCAGTCAACGTTCTTGGGTTTTAAATACTCCTCCGTATCGGCCGCTTCATAGCCATACATCCCCCGTTTCCCATTTCGCGGATTAAAGTAACCGCCATAGGACCAGATCAGATTTTCGCGTTTGGGATCTCCGAAAAAGTAAATCTTTGATCCCAGAATCACCGGTCCATCCATTTGTCCCACAAGGGCATCCAACTCCTGAAAATAGTCATCCGCTGCAAGGATGTCATTATTCCACAAAAGCACATAGTCTGCCTTCATCTCATCAAGGGCATACCGGGCCCCCATATTAATTCCACCGCTCCACCAAAGATTCCCGTCGCCCTGCAGGACGAGGACCTCGGGATGGTGCTCTGCAAGCCAATCGGAGGTACCGTCACTGGACCCGTCATCGATCAGCACAATCGTAAAATCACTGTAGCGAAAACTGGCCAAACTAACCAGCTTATGAAGCTGAGCAATGCACTGTTTTGTATTTTCCAGCCGGTTAAAGACCGGAATCAGAATGGCAATCTTCTTCATCTAAGCACGCTTTTAAATACCGCTATTTGATAGTCGGGGTTGTAATACTCATCCACCACCTCATAACAGGCCTCAAGCAGGTCCTTCGATTTTTCCGGGTGCTGAGCAAGCCACTCCCTGGTCACTCTAAACAGATCATCCTCATCATTCTCCTGAAAGAAATCTCCGGTAATGCCCGGTTTAATGGCTTCAAATTCGGGCATCTGAAGATAGAAATTATTGTGCGTGATCGCCGGAGTCCCATAACCGAGTGAATGAATAACCGTTAATCCAATGTTTCCGGGTGACACGCAAAGGGAGGCATTGAATAAAAGCTCTCCGATCCTTTTCTCATCATAACAGGCCCCGTAAAACCATGCCCGATCCTCCAGAGCCAGTTCTTTGGCCAGAGAGAGCAGGGCATTACGCTCAATGCCATCTCCAACAAATACCACGTTCACCGGACTGCCTGCATCCAGCAGGCGCCTTTGCAGACGGAGAATCATCGGCAGCTTCTTAACCGGCTCGAGGCGACCAATAAAAATCAAAACAGGATCGTCATTGTTAAAATGAGACCTGAAAACTTCGGTCTGCTGAAGCCCGATCCTGACCAGGCCCTGGCTTGAATAGGCAAGGGAATTGTAGATTACATGCAGCTTTTCGGGCTTAAAGCCCCGCCCGATCATCAGCTCCCTGGCATAATTTCCATAGAGAAAATGGCCATTAAATATCCTGAAATACAAACCCTTAATCGTCCTTACAAGCCATCTATCCTTCACAAACTTCCCATGGGTCCAGGTATAAACCTTTTTGCCTAATAAGCGGCAGGTAAGGCCAACAAGCCAGGACGAGATATCTTTAGGCTGGCCTTCCACGATATAGCAGCTATACGCTTTGAAACAGAGTCGCAGAGACCCCGCTAAATAGTACTTGCCCTTGATAAATGTGCAGCGAAGTTCATGAACGGGCCTCTTAAACAAGCTGTAATCGAGCTTCTTGATAGGTGTATCCAGCTTATCCCCAAAATAAAAATCACATCCGAGCCCATCCTCCATATGCAGAAAAATCTCCTTTCTGTAATGAGGCGCATAATTGAATATGCAACAAATGCTGGAAGAAGCCATCGCCTTTTTTACAAATGAAGGCCTAAGATAATGTAAAGATATAAGAAATTGTATGGAAGTATTTCACTAATTTAGCGTTCCGCAACGAGTATGGCCCCTGAACCCGGCACAGGGGCAACAGGATATCAAATGAAAGCAAAAAAGATACTGTTTATACTGCATCTTCCTCCTCCGGTCCATGGAGCTTCCCAGATTGGTCAGTTCATCCGGGATAGTAAGAGCATCCGGAATGCTTTCGATTGTCATTTTATCAGCCTTTCGAGCGCCAAAAAGCTTTCCGAAATCGGAAGATTCAGCATCCTGAAGATTCTCCTCTTGCTGAAATTGTATTGGCGGGTCTTCCGCTTTTTGCTCCTTAACAGGACCGACCTGTGTTACATTACCCTGAATTCTCACGGGGGTTCATTTTTCAAGGATGCGGGAATTGCGCTCATTACGCGCATGTTCAGGCGAAAAACCATTTACCATTTTCACAACAAAGGGATTCGCGATTATCAGGACAAATTCATCTACAACCTGGCCTACAAAGCGGTCTTTAAGAAAGCCCATGCCCTGCTCCTTTCCCCCCTGCTCTATCCCGACATCAAAAAATACCTGTCCCCGGATCGGGTTCATTATTGTGCAAATGGCATTCCTGTCCACCCTGTGAAGCCGCATTCGCCGCAACAGGAGAAATGCAGGATTCTCTTTCTTTCCAACATGATGAAAGCCAAGGGCGTTCTCGATCTGATAGAGGCCTGCAAGCTTTTGAAAAAAGAGGGCCTCAGTTTTCATTGCGATTTTGTCGGAAAATGGTTTGATGTGGACGAAGCCCAGTTCAAAAGCCTTGTATCGAGGCATGAACTGGATGATTATGTCTGTTCACACGGTGCACAATTCGGGAACGATAAGGAAGTCTTTTATTCAGAAGCCGATCTTTTTGTATTTCCTTCCCGTAACGAAGCCTATCCCCTGGTCCTTTTGGAAGCGATGCAGCATAAGCTACCCGTAATCTCGACCAAGGTAGGAGCCATCCCCGAAATTGTGGACGAAGAACATACCGGACTCCTGGTAGAATCGCAAAACCCCGCGCAACTGGCCCTGGCTATGTCTCGCCTGATCAGGGAGCCCCAAACCAGAGATCGCTTTGGTGATGCCGGTTATAAGAAGTTTTGCGAGCACTACACCCTGAATATTTTTGAACAAAAACTAAAAATCATTCTTTCAGAAATCACCGGTGCTGATGAAGGTGATCCTCCATCCCTTCGTTGAAAAAGAACGGATGGGTTCCGGGAATCCCTAAGTTGCAAACCTGCCATCCGAATTGGATCGAGAGCCCTAACCAGGGCTTGCTGAAAAAGGCTGTAGTGCATCAGATACAAGACAGCAAAACCTAGCTGTATAGGAATACTGCAAGTTGCAGCTAAGGCAGTAGATGATGTGCGACAGACGAATGATGTATAATTCCAGATTAAAATGCAAGCTTCATCCGATGATAGGATCATCATGCTTGCATTTAGCTGTTCCTATATTCTTCTAAATGACTGAATATATGCTAGAATCATGTTTTTCAGCAGACCCTAACTAAGCTTTTAGTATAGCCTGCAGACAGCGCATGGCCGTTTGCCCATCCCATAAATCCGGACGAACCGGTTTTCGAACCTTTTTGAGTGCCGCGACGTACTCCTCACGGATTCGCTCGACATTGTTGCCAACCAACACACTCGCTCCGCCATGCTTCCGAAGTGTTATAGGACGTTCCGTATTCCACCTTAGTGTAAGACACGGGGTTCCCAGCACCGTACATTCCTCCTGTAATCCACCCGAGTCTGTCAGGAATAGTTTTGCAGACATATTGAGTCGGAGCATCTCATGGTAACCAATGGGGCGCATAAGGACAAGATTCGTAGTTGAAGCTACTTTATCCCAAAAACCGAAGCTTTCCAACTGCTTACGGGCTCTTGGATGAATAGGCCAGAGGAGTGGCATTTCAGCAGCAACCTCATTTGTCAGAAAATCCACAAGAGCTGAAAAAACCTCTTTTTGATCTACATTGGATGGCCTGTGAAGAGTCATCACTGAAAACCCTTCATCATTCAGTTCTGGAATCTCTTTTTCAGGATCCAGCAAGTTCTGCCTAACCAACTCATCTTTCAAAAACCCGGCTGCCTTCTCCCTTTGTTCCTCCAGCGTATCGATCATAATGTTCCCGACAAATTCTATTCTTTCATCACTCACCCCTTCCTTCTTCAGATTTTCATTCGACATAATATCCGGTGTCAATAACAGATCCGAAAGCCTGTCGGTAACCAAACGGTTTATCTCCTCCGGCATGGTTATATCGCCAGATCGCAATCCAGCTTCAATATGGCAACACTTTATATGCATCTTTTTTGCAGTGACTGAACAGGCAAGGGTTGCATTTACATCACCAACAACCACAACCCAATCGGGTTTCTCTGCCATCAACACTTTTTCAAAAGCAATCATCGTATTCCCAACTTGCTCTGCATGAGTTCCGGATCCAACTTCCAGATGAATATCAGCAGGGGGGATATTCAAATCATCAAAGAATTTCTGGGACATCTGGTGATCATAATGCTGACCTGTATGAACCAGAAGGTGTTCAAGCTTGTCCCTGCTATTCTCGTTGTACCGGTCAATGGCTCGAATAAAAGGGGCAATTTTCATAAAATTCGGTCGGGCACCTACCACAGAAATTATTTTCATAAAATTGAATTAAGTAACACTATCTATGCAAAAAACAATTCCGCGAAGCTTAATGGACCAGTAACCTGCGCGTAACGGCCCTGTCTCCGACGATGAGCATAACTGCATATACACCATCCTCCAAAAACGAAGATAAGGAAAATGACAATTCAATTGAATTCGTTGCTTCGCCCCCTGAAAAAGAATCAAGCGGTTCATCTGCATTTGAACAAAGGTCGCCAAGCTCCAGCTTCTGCACATAAACAATTTGTCCCATCATATCGGAAATCCTTAAATAAGCCGGACCTGAATTACTTAGTGAACACTCTATATGCATCCTGAAATCACCACTATTGGGATTTGGATAGAGGACCATATACAAACTATCATTGTAGTAATCTGGCAATACATTCTCCAGAATCAACTCTTTCATCTCCCCCAGGACGTAACCCTGGTCGGTCTTCGCAAAGGGAGTTACCTCATAGGAAGTATTCTCATCCACAAAAAGGCTGGTAGTGTAGTTAATCTCTCCGGGACCGGCATCGTAATTCCTTAGAATTTCTTCGTCGCTCAAAGCTCTGCTGTATATTGCTGCCAAATAGAAAATTCCACGCCAGGGCCTTTCTCCTGTAAGTTCATTCGCAAATACGAGCTCATAATTATCCGAAAAGCTCGAGAAATCCCCGTCCCTTCGTCCGCTATAAACCTTGTCCCCATCAATAAAGATGGATTCCTCCCCACCTGATCCACGCTTATACACCACATGGTAAAGCCCCGGAACCGTATGATTCTCTTCGGTCAGAATCTCGGGAAACCCATTCTCCGTAGACGATGTTGTATTCAGGCGGGAGGCAAAATTAAAGAAAGCCTGGTTTCCGCTCTGCCCCAACATGAAAGCCCGGTTATTATTGTCTAACGACAGTCCCATAATCCGGGCAGGGCCGCTCTGACTTACCTCCGATGGTCGAATCCAGGTTTCAAGTGTTAACTCGTTTGTAGATTTCAAACTGGCAATTAGTTCCTTTGGGATAGCTTCAGATTTGATGATTGTATTCCCGTCTACCTTCAGTCCCTGCCCCGGGAGCCATGAGGTACCCAATGGGTTTATAATATCCAGGTTGATTGGGTCATCACGATCACTGCGATCATATACCCGCATCCCATTTCCATGCGAAAAATCATAGAGTAATTCCAAACCACGGCTGACACGCTTTTCGTGCCCAACTTCGGAAAATTCCTGATCTGCATAAATGACCCTGTCTTCGTATTCAACGATATTGTTCGTATCTCGTTTGGTAACCAACAAGCCGTAGTTCTGCAAATTGGTATGCCCGTGAGTTTCCATCTGAGAAACAGCCGCAGCTACGTTGGGCGAAAGCGTAGATAAAAATTCAACAATTTGCACCTCAGGTAAGCTTGCGACAACTAAGCCCTGACTTTTCGTTGTTTCTACAATCTCATTGGAAGGCAGACTTTCATTCAGTGCATGATCATAAGCCACAACCCGTATAGCATAGCTAATGCCCGGACTGAGTCCGGTAAGCGTATAGTTATTCCCCGTCGACTCTCCTCTGGCGAAGCCATTAACGATGATACTATAACCAGTAACCCCGACATTGTCAATGGAGGGGGTCCATTCAATTGATATCGAGGTTTGTGAGACAAGCGTAGATTTGAGATTTCCTGGTGGAGAAGGAGGATCTACATCTGGCGCCCGAGTCCTCACCCGTAGCATCTCACTTGGAGCGCTCATATTTACAGATGCATCAACCGCAACTATATACACATCGTATTGGGAGCTGTGATTCAGCCCCCTGAGATCAAAATAAGTATAAGGTGTTGTGCCATGCCACCTGTCCTCAGGTTCCTCAACAGAATAAATCATGTACCCCCCCATTTCTGCGTCATCCGTAGACGCATCCCAAGAAAGTGTAACAGAATTTTCCGTAGAATCTGTTGCGAGCAGATTCTGAGGGACCGTTGGCGGGGTTATATCAAGATCTGTAGTCGAGACATAGAGCTCTGTGCTTCGACCGCTCTCATTTCCTGCCTTATCATAGGCGCTGACCGAAAATGAATAGGGAGAATTCGGCTCAAGACCAGCAACCCTGCAAGTCCTTGTACTCGTGGTAGTCACTTCGACTCCTTGCTTGTAAACACGGTATCCGGCAACACCAACATTATCGATGGATGCTCCCCATTCCAAGTCAATAAAAGTACCCGTCACATTACTGGTTTTCAGACCTCCCGGGACTGATGGCGGACTGTTATCAACCTCTGGCTCCTGATGCTGGGTCTTCATATTGGGCAGCTCCAGAACCCTGCCGGGGGGGCTTACAACATTCCCTCTGGGAACATTCATGTCGTCTCCGTAGGTAAAACAGACGAAATCATCCAACAAGGTCCATTCCTTGCGCACAGGTTTCCAAATAGAGGTGTTCCCTCCAAAAAAATGCCCCAAAGAAATCTGGTTCACCCCCTTATCGATATCAGAAGCTGTTAGCAGATACATCCCTGATTTGGATTCAACCAGCTTTCCATCAATAAAGCCTTCCATGATCCCGTCAGAATTGGGAACGCCTCCCGTGAAAGAATTGATAACAACACGAATGGTTATGTTATACCATCTTGGCTCCGAAACATCAAACTTAAAACGCCCATTATCATAGTCGAGGCCTTCGGGTTGATAGGTATCCCAGAAGTCTGTCTCCCCCCACTCATCCCGATTCTGATTCTGGTAGAAACAGTAAAAGGCCAAACCTCCATAGGGCTGAAACATAATTGCAGTTGAATAGCCTTCCCCTTCTCCCGGACGAACGCAATTCTGCTGAGTAGCTTTGTTTAAAGGAGACCCACCATTGGTCGCCGGAAGCTTTCCTCCCATCGCAAAATCAAAACCAGGCCTGAAAAACACATTATAGGAAAGGTACATTTCTTTCGGTTCTGCACCAATGTTCACCTTCCAGTAATCTCCACCCCTGTATGGTGACTCCCCTGAATAGCCTCCCACCACAGTATCGGTGAAATTAAACTTCATCGCAACACTCCCGGTGAGTGGATCCAATACAATGCTGTCTTTAATATGGTTTGCAAACCAGGAAGGCCAGCGGTTATCACCATCTCTCCATCCGGGATAACTCCAATCGGGATTCCAAAGATCCGTTGTATACTCAAAAGGGATTTGACGATTCCGGTGATGCTCCAGGTCCTGCGAATAGATGATATTAAAACTGGCCGGCTTTTTCCCGCCATCTTCGGTTTTACCAACATTCTCATCCAGTCTGCCCGGCTGTGACCATCCACTACCTACCATTGCCAAAAAGGCCAGGCCCCATCCAAGTCGTAGACTCCTCCACCTCCCCTTGCGCTTACCCATACAAATCTGAACCATCACCATCTTCTACAATTTCTCTCTATAGCCTCCTTTAGCAAGACAAGTCCCACGTTATTAATGCATTTTTGCAAAAATATCTCTTTTCTTTAACCCCGGAACAAACATGGGCAATAAACCCATGTATTTAACAATCTTTTAGCACTATACCAGCCTTCTGAACGCCGCAAGAAACTCCTCCACCATTTTATTGGTATTGCTCTTAGTCAGAATAATCTCCCTGGCACTTTCCGACATAACAGCCTTCTCTTCTTCGCTCAAACTAATGTATCGAACCATGGCATCCTGCAGGCTTTCCTGCTTATGAGCCCGAAAGCGAAATCCGGTTTTACCATCGATAACCAAGTCATCTTCAGTTCCATCTGCTTCACTAACAATACATGGCTTTCCCCATATCATAGCCTGGTTTAGTGCAAGCCCCCCGATACCAGGCAGAACCATGCAATCGGCAGCAGCAAAATACGCGTCCACGCCATCCACAATTCTCCCTAGCCAGTTGATATTAGGATCATTGGCCGCATCAAGCATCTTCAGCATGTCGGCCCTTTCCGGTCCATCCCCAATGATCAATAAACGAATCTCGTCATACTTCTTCCTCAGCTGTAAAAAGGCCGCAATCAACAAGTCAATCCTTTTCTCGGGGATCAGACCTCCCACGTAAATAAAGGTCTTCTTCCCATCCAGTTTCAGTTCTTCTCTGACCTTCTTGGCGCTCTGTTTAATCTCCTTTTCATTTTTCAAGAGATCATCAATCTCTATCCCGTTATAACAAGTCGTAATCAGCCCCTTGGCGACCCCCAAACTCTCAACATAATCGCTTGCCTTCGTGCTATAGGTTAAATGGCAATCCCCTTTTCGAAACATCCTGGAAACCATATGGTTTTTCATCGCTAACAGGAGCCCCTTTGCTCTACCGGGTTCCCATCCACAACTCCAGATAATCAGCTTCTTCTGTCTGCGTTTTGCCCATGAAGCAATCCGTCGGTTTGTAACAATTCCCGCTATACCAGGTAACACAATAATATCCGGATCAAAAGCCCTAACCTTTTCCATAAGCCCTCTGTTCTCCACCACGCTAAAGGGACCTACCTGTCTCTTGTGCTCTTCAAAAATCTCATTTGCAAAACTAACCTCACCACTGTAAGAAGGGCGGCCATCATTCTTCTGGTGAACACCATGATATACCCTAATTTCAAAACCTTTCTCCCTTGAAAGCTTCTCATAAAAACTGAGCCTGTAGTGCTGAAGAGTAACGGTAATGAATGCAACTTTTACTGCCATAAGTATAGCTGGTTTCAGATATCAAGAATCCAACAGATGAATTTAGTGCTTTATATCAAGTCCACAAAATCCATGTACGGACAAACGAGCATGAAGTTTCCAAAAAATATTGCGATCTTTCCGTTGCGCTAAAAAAATATCTGCTCATAGCGAAGGTGCAAAACAATGAAAAACCTAAAGCCTGCATATTATTTATCCTCCATCTTCCTCCACTCATTCGTGGATCAGTATTAAAAATGTGAAATTGCCTATGAAAGAGACGATGTATCTTTACCCGATAACGGGCAGAAGGAACGAGACCGTTACCAATCCCTATGTATACAGGCTGGCCGATGTCCTGTCGAAGGATTTTGAGATTCTAAATCTTGAAACTCCTTCCACAACAGGCATCATCGACTTACTGAAGTACCTTCGGAGGGTAAAAATCATCTATTTAAACTGGATCGAAGACCTGCCGGAAAAGCATATGGGTGTAATCCAGACAATTTTCTTCATCCCCCTTGCCATTCTGTTAAAAATCTTTGGTAAAAGACTGGTATGGACCCTTCACAACAAAAGATCTCATTCGAAAAAATATCCGCATCTAAAGCAGCTTCTATTCAACTTCATGCGCAGGCAGAGTGATCTGGTCGTTACCCATGCCAGCGAAGGTTTGGACTGTATACCGAACAACAAAAGGAAGGCATATTTCCCTCATCCTGTATACAATTCGACCCTAAAAACAGGTACAAAGAAACAATACGATCTGATAATTTGGGGCTCTATTACTCGATACAAAGGGGTTGACAGTTTTATCCAATTCATGGAGAAGGAAGATCGCCTGAATCAGATGGATATTCTCATTGCAGGAAAGATTAGTCACAGCGATATTGAAAACTATCTCATTAAAATGAGTAAAGAATACACGCGGCTGACGGTCATCAATCGCTTCATCGAAAATGAAGAACTAGATGCCTTCATCGCCAGGTCAAAGATCATCCTCTTTACGTATCACGCAAAATCTATTCTCAGCTCAGGTGCCCTGATGGATTCACTTAACTACAAGTCTTGGATTATCGGCCCCAAGGTTGGTGGATTCCTCGACCTTCAAAAAGAAGGCATCATTCAAACCTACGACACCTTTGAAGACTTACCTGCACTAATCGACATGCTTCTGAGGAAGGAGCTTGAAAATGACTCTTCCCTTGAAAAAAGAATCTCTTTCATGGAAAAACACAGCTGGGATGCCTATGGAGCCTGGTTAAACAACGAAATCAAAGCATTGATCTAGAAAACGCTAATATTTTGATAATGTATAATATAGCTATACTGATACCGGTATTTAACAAGCTTGAATATACCAAGAGGTGTATTGCCCAGCTCAGCGAATTCAGGATAGATCCGGAGCTGCAACACAGCTGTTTAAGTATCGTCCTCATAGATGACGGCTCGAGCGATGGAACCAGTGAATGGGTCAGGAAACAACACCCGGAAGTTCATCTGCTTGAAGGAGATGGCACGCTCTGGTGGAGTGGAGGAATCAATATGGGTGCAAAATATGCCATCGAAACGCTGAAGGCAGACTTTCTGCTACTCTGGAACAACGATATTCAGGTAGCCGCTGATTATTTCAAAAAACTTGATCTGCTGCTCCCCGACCTGGCAAAAGACACCGTGGTTGGCTCGAAGGTATACGAAGCGATAGGAAGCGACATCATCTGGGCTTTTGGAGGATATTTCAACGCTAAAACAGGAACGAATTACATGATCGGTACAAGACAAAAAGATGGTGAAGCTTACATGAGTGCCAGGGAAGTTGACTGGATTCCCGGCATGGGCACCATGTTCCCCGTAGCTGTCGTTCAAAAGATCGGCTTCTGGAACGATGAAGACTTTCCTCAATACTATGGTGACAGTGATTACACCCTCAGGGCAAAGAAAGCCGGATACCACAACATTGTTTACCCTCAGCTGAGGATATGGAACGACAACAGCAGCACAGGCCTCACCCACCAGGGGAGCTTTAGAGGCCTGTGCAGAACCCTGACAGATATGAAGTCCAGTTCAAAACTCAGTACGAACATCCGGTTTTACCGGCTGCATGCCACCTCTCCACTAGCCTATCAACGACTAATTGCACATTATTTCAAAATGATCGGAGGATTTTTTAAGTGGAAAATACTCGCCATGTTCGGGATGAAAAAGAAACGGTGAGGCGCTGCCTCACCGTTTCTTTAACATCGCTCACCCTGCAATCTACAAACCAAGCATTTCGGGATCAACACCCCGCTCATTGAGCATCTTGCGTATCTCCTCCATGTAAACCGAATTCATCACAATAACCACATCCGGCTTGTATTCTTCCATGAAATCAGGACCAACATACTGAAGCCCAATCCCCGGAATATAGTTCCCGTGCATGTGGGGATTGATGTCTACAACGTGTTCAATGACCCCTATGTCGTTGAACTGGGTCAGAAAGCCAACAGACTTTGAGCCGCCGCCCCAGACAACCACTTTCTTCCCTTCCTGCTTGTAGCGGTTCAGTCGTTCCCTCCATTCGCCAAGCTGAAGGTTGATCTTTTCAACGAAAACCCTGGTCAGTTCTTTCAGCTCCTCAACCGATTCCTCGAGCGGATGAATCTTTGTGGAAATCTCTTTTACCGGTTTTGCCTCAATAAAAAGATACTGTTCGTCGTACTCGAGATACATATCCAGCACCTCGAAACCATTCATGCGGAACAATCTGGCCAGGGAACCAGGACTCAGATAGGTACAGTGCTCATAAAAGATATCCCAGAAAGCCTGGATCTTCAGAATACGGACAATACAGGGAATCTCGAAGAACAGCACTACTTTTTCATTGTCCTTGATCGACTTTCTGATGGTTTCCAGAAATCCGTAGGTATCATGAATATGCTCCAGAGTGTGCCTGCAGGCAATACAGTCGGCCTGAAGGTCGCCATGTTCCTCCGAATAAAACTCCTTAATAAAACGCAGCCTCGGGTTTTCCTTGGTCCGTCCGGGCACCCAGGCAGGATCGATCCCGATCCCATTGTTATCGCCCAGCTCGCACATCAGGGAGATAAAGTCGCCTTTCCCGCAGCCAATTTCAATCACATCCTTCTTCTTGATATCGTATTTGTCGATAAAGCGCTGAGTGACTCCGGTGATAAACTTCACAAAGGTGGGAGAAAAACCCTGCTGATCCTCATAACCCTGGGTATAGTAGTCCAGGGTGGTATCAAAGGAACTGTTAAAGATAAAGCCACAATGATTACAAATGGCCAGATCAATGGGCTTGGTGGGAATGGAAAGTGCTTCTTCCTTGTCCTTAATGGTCACAAGGCTGTGCACCGGTGCAGCCGGTATGCTGAAGAAATCTTCATAATCGGCCTTCCGGCAGTTTGGGCAATGGCTATGTTTCATTGAAATCTGATTTTATCGGTTTGTTCTGCTAACTATTTATTAAAGGTATTCACATCGAAATCGGGATGCCCCAGATCCTTTTCAGACACATGTTCTACCGGAATGGGCCAATCGATATCAAAAGCAGGATCGTTATAACGGATGCCCCGTTCGGCACCAGGCGTATAGAATTCGGTCACCGGATAGTAAATCTCGCAATCGTCCTCCAGTGCCAGCATAGCATGGGCAAAATTCTCAGGAACATAGGCCATTCTGCAATTCTCGGCACTCAATTCCTGCCCCACCCACTCCATAAAAGTTGGTGACTCCGGCCTAAGGTCGATCATCAGATCCCAGATCCTTCCTCGGGTACAGCGGATAAATTTCGATTCCTGATAAGGATCAATCTGATAGTGCATCCCCCTGATGGTCCCCTTTTTCAAGGTCCTGGAGGTATTAATCTGCTTAATACGGCCATTGATCCCATGGTCCTCAAATTCCTTTTGGCACCAGGCACGTCCGAAAAAGCCCCTTTCATCCTCAAGCTTCTTTATCTCAACGAGAAAGGCCCCTTTTAGTTTTGTTTCATGAAAGATCATCTTCCTTGGTTTTAAATGATTCCGGGGGCTACAGCCACTCCAGGTTTTCATTGATCAAATTCTTCTCCTGGAGGTAATTCAGTACCTGCAGCCTGATCAGTCGGGATTCCCGGAAATTGGGATCATTGAATTCCATGGCCACAAGATTATCCCTGATCTCGGCAATGGTTGTTTTCAGGTCCCACACGGGCTGGTGGTCGGGAGCTATCGATTTATAGAAATCGAAATTCACCCTGTAGGAGCGTTTGTCGGGAGCCGCATCGGGATTTACACTTACTTTTACTCCCGGAATCTGTGAAGCAACCGCCTCTGCCAGTGGAGCAATCTGGTTATTCCATTCATTGCTACCGGTATTTACAGCAACAAAATTCCCTCCCTGATCTTGTCTTCGAACAACCCCCCACTCAAATGCACGGGCCATGTCCTTCGTATTGATCATCGGACGCCACGGTGTGCCATCGCTCAGGATCCCGATTTCTTTGTTAACCAGAGCTCCCGCAACAAAATCATTCAGCACCAGGTCCAGACGCAAACGGTTCGACCAGCCACAGGCTGTAGCAAAACGCAGGCAGGTTACCATGAAATGGTCATCGGCCAATGGCTCCAGATCACGCTCGGCGGCAACCTTCGAACGCGCATAGGCGGTAAGGGGATTAAGCTCATCATTCTCTTTCTTCGGATACTCACTGGCAGCACCATACATGCTGCAGCTGGAAGCGTAAACAAAGCGTTTAACACCATTCTTCTTGCACTTTTTTGCCAGTTCAACAGCCGCCTTGTAATTCACCTCCATGGTAATGTCCTCGTACTTTTTCCCCATCGGATCGTTCGAAATCGCTGCGAGGTCGAGAACTGCGTCCACATCTTTCAGAAGGGCTTCGGGAAACTTCCGTATATCCCCAAAAACCTGGCTGTCGAGTTTTACCTCGGGAAAGAATGCCGGGTTCGTCAGACTGTGGGCAAAATAACCAATATCAAAACCAATCAATTCTGCATCGGGAAAAGTTGAACGCAATTGCTGGCTTACACTTGGGCCGATATAACCCAGATTTCCTGCTATAATAATCTTCATATCCTTGTGATTTTAGTTGTTAATCATTCCATACTTTCCAGGGAGCCTCGCCATTCTTCCAGAGGCCGTCCAGGAGGTTTTTGTCTCTAAGGGTATCCATGGGCTGCCAAAAATCGGTATGCTTAAAGGCATTCAGCTGGCCATCTCGTGCCAGGGCCTCCAGGGGCGCCTTTTCAAAAGAAGTGGAATCCCCCTCAATGTACTTAAAAATACCCGGTTCAAGGACGAAGAAGCCCCCGTTGATCCAGGCCGTTTCATCGCCGTCTCCCTCCGGTTTTTCCTTAAAGTAATTTATGCTCGATTCGCCGGGTTTCAGATTGAAAACCCCAAAACGACCGTGCTGCCTCACCGAGGTCAGGGTCGCGAGCTGCCCCATATTCTGATGGTGCATAATCAGCTCGTTAATGTTTACGTTACTGACCCCGTCTCCATAGGTCAGGCAGAAAGTCTCATCCTCCACATAGTCCTGTATCCGCTTGATCCGTCCCCCCGTCATGGTCATCTCTCCGGTATCGACCAGGGTAACTTTCCAGGGTTCGGAATGCATAGAGTGTACCTGCATTTTGTTGTTCTTCATGTCGAAAGTGACATCAGAATTGTGCAGGAAGTAGTTCGAGAAATACTCCTTGATAATGTTGCCTTTATACCCGCAACAAATCACAAAATCGTTCAGACCGTAGTGGGAATAAATCTTCATAATGTGCCAGAGAATAGGCCTTCCGCCAATCTCTACCATGGGCTTGGGACGAATACCACTTTCTTCACTGATACGCGTACCGAAGCCTCCTGCTAATAATACAACTTTCATATGCTCAGTAATTAATCGTTAGGCTTTGAAAAAGATCCAGGGTATTGGCCAGCGCAATGTCCAGACCACTTTCCCTCCAATGGGTATCTGTACCATAATAGAGTAGCTCATCGGATTCCATAAAGTCCTCATAAAGCCGAATGACGGGCATTCCCCTTTCTTCAAGGCCGGCATACAACCTGGGTAGGAAATCATTATAAGGATCATTATTGATCAGATCGTGATAGATCGTATACTTCGAGGGAATGGCCATAAAGACCATTTTCAACTTATAGGTCTCGTATAATTTCTCCGACAAATCCACCATGTTATCACAATAAGTATTGATCTCATCATCGCTGTACTGGTAATAAAAACTGCCGGGATCGTCTCCGAGCTGGTCGTGGTAAAAAACCCACGGGGTTTCCTCCTCCAGGGTATAGACCGGTGTCATGTCGGTAATATAGCCAAAGACATCGAATTTCATCGTGGCAGCCATTGAATACAGGTCGCAGGTGAGTACATTTCTCGATAGCAGTGTACTGTACAACGCATCCGTATTGTCCTGAAATATCACATCCCTGGTATTGGCCAGAGCTTTCCGGACCCCACTCCTCTCGTCTGCCAAATGCCCAAGCTGATGCGGCGTTGTAAATCGGGTAGGAATGTAGCGTTCTGCCGATTCAAACAAGAGGATTTTCTCCTCCTCATTGCGGTATTCATTCTCTGCCAGAAGCGTTAAAGGCCTGTCCATCCTGGCATAAAAGACCCGCTTGTTTAGGCTGTCCGAGAGCCTTTCCGGGAAGGTAGTCATCCGGGTAAAATCGAAGAAACTATCACCAAAAAGCAATACATCGGCCTCCTGCAGGCTCGGATGCCGGTCGGTAAAACGATACTTCACCGAATACCCGGGAAGGTTCTCTTCCCTGAAATGCTTAATATAATTAAAGTAATACAACTCACCATACTTTGTATTCTCCCAGTATTCGGGAATAATCTTTTCTTTGAGAACGGCATTAAACATGGAGGGTACCCTCACGGCAATAAAAGCATAGAGGCAAATCACACCCGCAACGTAAACCAATATTTTTAATAAGCGCTCACTCATGACTCCTTAGCTTAAAACTGAAAATACAGAAAATCGGATCCCTGCCATACACCGAGTATCGCAATTGCAATGATCAAAACGGATAAAACCAGCCACTTCACCGGCCTGGATAGATTGGCCTTTAAGCGGGCATACAAACCCGTATACTCTTCCAGGGATTCAACCAGCAAGAGAATGCCAATCCCCAGAAAGGCAAGCAGAAAATCGACCCGGAAATGGAAAAGATTTAGCTGTCCGCTTCCAGTAAAACGAAAGGTATCCCCAATAATCTGAAAGGCATCATAGGTATTGTTTGCCCGGAAAAAGATCCAGGAAAAATAGACCAGCACAAAAGTAATCAGGATCTGACTGGTCTTATACAGCCCGTTAAATTTCGTAAGGCCGATCCCCTTATTGAACCGATCTCTGAACTTCTTGGTCATGATCGCAAAAACCAGGTAAAACCCATGCAGGGCACCCCATATCACAAAGGTCCATTCGGCACCGTGCCATAAACCACTTACAAGGAAGGTAATAAAGAGGTTATAGTACCAACGCCATTTCACAACCCTGTTCCCGCCAAGCGAAATATAGACATAGTCCTGGAACCAGGTCGATAGTGAGATATGCCAGCGTTTCCAGAATTCCCTGATACTCATGGCAAAATAGGGCCTCCTGAAGTTTGTCATCAGCCGGTAACCCAGAATAAGTGCAGCTCCGATGGCAATATCGGAATACCCCGAAAAGTCGCAGTAAATCTGGAAGGAAAAGAAAAAGGTAGCGATCATGTTCTGGAAGCCACCATAATCGCCCGGATTATTATAAACGATGTTCACATACTCGGCAAGACGGTCGGCGATGACCACCTTCTTAAAGAAGCCCCAGACCATCAGAAAAACGCCCTCCTTTACCCGCTCATATTCGAACTTATAGTCCTGACGGAATTGCGGAAGGAGATTTACAGAACGCTCAATTGGTCCTGCCACAAGCTGTGGGAAAAAGGACACAAAAAGCGCAAAACGTCCAAAATGGTATTCCGGTTCCTGCTTGCGACGATAAATATCAATCGTATAACTCAGGGTCTGGAAGGTATAAAAGGAGATTCCTACCGGAAGCAGAAAATGATAGGCCGGCACTTCCCTGAAAATATTGAACTGGTCAAAGAAGAAATTCACGGTATCGCCAAAAAAATTGAAGTACTTAAAAAAGAACAACAAGCCAAGATTCGTCGTCAGACTTGCCATAAGCAGGAGCTTTCTTGGCGTTTTCTTTTCAAGCTTGTGCATCAGGATGCCGGCAAAGTAATCTACCACCGTAGAGAACATGATCAGGACGATGTACTTGTAGTTCCAGCACATGTAAAAATAATAGCTGGCAATCAACAGCAGAATCCACCTGTACCTGGGATTCATTGCAAAATAAGCTGCTACAACAATGGGGAAGAAAATGAGAAATTCAAGCGAATTAAAGAGCATAAAACCTAGTACTTCAAGATAAAACTTTTAATTTCCAGATAGTTGCAGAATTAGTCTGCCGGTTTTCAATATTTTGGTGCATCCCTTTTCGGATAGCCTGTAAAAGTACATTCCATTTCTGAGGCTGCCGGCCCTTAGATCAATCGACGAGGAAGCCCCGGAGAGTTCCCTTTGCAGGATCACTCGTCCATTCATGTCGATCAATTCAAAACTGACAGAACGACCCGGATCTTGGGGCAACTCCACACGTATCAAATCACGCACCGGATTGGGGTAGACCCTCAATGCTTCTGCTTCAAACCGATTGCCTGCCGATGTAGATTCAAACACGCGAAGGTTGAAGGACTGGAAGCTGGTGTCAATTCCATCACTTACCCCAAGGGTTACCAGTGTTTGTCCGAGATCTGCTTTGGTCGGGGTGCCAATCAGCACCTGTGAAGCGGGGTTGAAATCGAGCCAGTCCGGAATGCTGTAATCGAAATAGACCAGCGGATCGTTTTCATTGTCGCTGGCTGTTATTCCGTAGCTATAGGTATTCCCTACCTCTGCCGAGTCCTTGGGCACCGATCCGATTTCCGGCGGATAGTTGTAATAAACAACAGCAAGTTGGAAGGCCTGGGTGGTAGTAGCAATGCCGTCGGAGACCGTAAGCACAATGCTCTCGACCCCGGCCTGATTTCTGGCAGGTGTTCCGCTGACCAGACCGGTGGAGGGATGAATCGTCATCCAGCCAGGCTTCTGGTTGGCCCCGTATTGCATCACATCCTCCGGGTCCTGGTCGGAAACAACCAACTGGTAACTATAGGTGTGCCCCGTCTTAACACTCAGGGGGGGAGATGAGAGGATGATGGGTGGATAGTTCACAACATCCACGCTGATTACCAGGTTATAGACATTCGATTCCCGCCCATTGGCAATAGCCTTTACCGGAACCTGCAGTTCACCATTAAAACTCAGATCGGGTATAATAGTCTGCCCCTGAACAGTATAGTTCGATCCGTTTCCGACTATCAGGACCATTCCGGCAGGAGCCTTCTCGTTCTCGACCAGTATGAGGTCAGCTGGTGTAATCGTATGTGTCGCCCCTTCTGCAATCGAAATGTTTTGCTGACCAATAATCTCGGGAATCCAGTTTACCGTAAAATCCACCAGGCAGGATGAAGACTTCCGGAGAATCTCCAGAACCCTTCCATCATCCGTGGCTACAAACTCAATGGTCTCCATTCCGCTCCATTGCTCATTGCGCGGAACAACCGTAGCCACATGGCTCACCGGATCGATGCTCACTGAAAAATGCTCGGGGGAAGCAGGGGATACTGACCAATCAATGTTGGCAGCAGGTGTTTCCGGATCGGATACATAGGCATCAAGGGAAATGGTCGAAAAAGCCTCTCCCCGATCCGCATCCTGGTTCGCAATCTGACTAAGCGTCGGCGTGCTGTTATAATTGTCAATCTCCTCAAACCATAAATCGGCCATCTTGTCGTAGCCGTTCTGGTTGGGATGCAGCTCATCCGTCATATCATTAGTATAATCAATGCCTGCCGCACACTCCATATCGACCAGCTCAAGATGGTCGCCCATTGCGATTCTGCTCTGCACCAGCGATGTCAGATTGTTGTTAAAAGCAACCACACCGGACCGGGTATTGCAAGCATAGCCCTTTTCACTAATAACCTTGGAAACAAAGACCAGCACCGGATTTCCACTCGACTGCTCATATGTATCTACGGCATCCAGAATAGCTTCCACATGATTCACCCCGGTCTGCCCCTGCTGAATATCATTCGTACCAATATGCAAAAGAATGATATCGGCCTGGTTCGATGCCGTATTCAGATAGGGGCCCGGGCTGACTACTCCGGTGTGCGAAGAAGTTCCCGTTTCCATCACAGCGGCGAGCTCCCAGCTGTGAATTCCGGCAAAACCTCCATGATAGGGATCTGACATTACACTTTGTCCACTGCGTTCGCTCCCCACGAAATCGGGATTGTACCCGGCATCTGCCAACAGGTTATAAAGGTGGTGGCGATAGCCTATTGCACTGGCATCTGCCAGGGGCTGACAGGATCCTATCGCGCCATTCGTGCACCAAACCCCCTTGGTAATTGAATTTCCAAGTGGCAGAACCTTTAACTGGGCCCGGCTATCAACTGTTGTAAAAGCCAGGAAAAAGACCCAAAGTACAAGGAAAAAAGAAAAGGCATTTATCGAACGGGGCGATTTCTTCATCTGGGGATAATTATCTGGTCTTTGACGGATATAAAATAGGGTGCCAATCGTTCCGACACCCTATTTTTCTTTCATACTTTTCAGCCTCCTTATTCAATGATCAGTTTACGCGTTGCATACTGTCCGTTTTCATGAACCCGCAGGAAGTAAACCCCGGATTGCAGATCGGAAACATCAAGGCGTATCCTGCCCTCACCCGGATTAAGGGACTTCTGGAAGACAAGTTTACCGGCAATATCTGAAAGCTCGACCCTTTCCGGATTTCCGGTGAACTCGGCAAAGATGAAGTCCTTCGCCGGGTTTGGATAAACACGGCTGAGCACAGACTCACCCTTTTCAATTCCATTTGGCCAGTTATGGACTGTAAGAATAAACTGGTGGTTTACAGAAATCTGCCCATCACTAAGGGTAATCATCACCGTATGCACTCCCACATCGTCCAGTCCGGGGGTACCGCTCAATACCTTGGATCCCATATCGAAAGTCAACCAGGACGGAATAACTGCCGGAATGTAGGTAATGGGGTCATTCTGGTGATCAACCGCAGTGAGCAGATAGGTATACAGGCTGCCGCGCATAGCACTGTCGACCGGAGTTGAAAGCACTTCCGGAGCCGTATTGACTGCATTAACCGTGATGGAAAAGTCCTGAAGGGTTTCTACATATCCATCCGAGACATAAAGTGAAACCGGATTCTGTCCTGCATTTGCTGCTGCAGGTGTACCACTCAGGGTTTGGGTTTCCGGATCAAAGGTCAGCCAGCTGGGCAGCACCTTGGCACCATAAGTCAGGACATCGCCATCCTGATCATAGCCAGCCATCACATAGGTGTATTCGCTGTAGTTATCGATCGTAGTAGCCGGGGTTGAGGTAACCTGCGGAGGATGATTATCGGAGGTTACCGTAATTGTAAATTCATGTATTACAGACAACTGACCATCAGAAATCGTGATGCTCACCAGATGGTCCCCAACGTCTTCCCGGGCAGGCTGGCCACTCAGGGTATGGGAAACGGGGTCGAAACTCAACCAGGCCGGAATCGTTGTTGCCTCATAACTCAGGGGATCCTGATCCGGATCGGTCGCCAACACCGTATAAACATAGATACTCCCTTCCAGAATAGAGGTAATCGGGTTAGAGCTCACGACAGGGGCGTCATTCACATTGATCACCTGAAGTGTGAAATCCTGATAGACTGTCGTAATGCCATCGCTGGCACTCAGCCTTATCGCATGGTTTCCGACATCGCTGTCCTGAGGAGTACCGCTCAGCACACCCGTAGAAGCATTAAAGCTCAGAAAATCGGGAATATTCTCATCATTGAGGGTAAGGGGATCGTTTTTGTAGTCACCGGCCTCAAAGGTGTAAGAATACAAATTCTCCTCGGAAACGGTGTCGATGGGTACCGACTTAATAATGGGGAAGTAGTCCTGGGGCTTGCAGTGCATGCGACCATTCAAGCCATCCTGATAGGCCTCGTTCACTTCAGCGTTGGTCATCGCCTTCCCGTAAACGAAGATATCGTCCATGGCGCCATTCAGGGGATAGAGGTTAGAGGGGTGAGCCGACCAGTAGCCAATGTCCAGCTGATCGTCCCCGTCTCCTTCAAAACCTGCTGAACCATAATTGAAGCTTTGAGTTGTCTTAGCTCCATTCAGGTACAGGGCAATTACCTTGCCGATCCCGTCATAAGTCACAACCAAATGGTTCCACTGGTTATTAATGACAGAGGAATTGCTCCACAATGTGGTGTAATTAGCGGCGGGAACATTTTTTGGCTTGATCTGCCAGAACGCCTTGTTACCATAAGTGGGTGCAATTCCCGTCAGCCAGAAAAACGTATTATCAGCAACAGTACCGCGGGCCATAAAGACCTGGTTGTTGGGGTCACCGAAATTCTCGTAATTGCCCTTGGAATAGAACCAAAGTGAAATCGAAAAGCCTTCATTTGCAGCAAAGTCGTACTGGCCGTTGTCATTCACACTCATAAAATAGGAATTGGTCCGGGTATCAGGTGTAAAGACCTTTCCACCAGCAACCATGGCTGTGGTATCCTTCAGGCTGGTGGTAGTCTGCCCGTCATACCCCCCTTTAAAATCTGTTAAATCGCCGTCCAACTGCCAGTAGGAAATAAGGTCGTTATCACAAACAATCTGACCGGCAAGGTAGATGTAAAACGAGCGAACCGACTCTCCGATCGCATTGCGGGCCTTCACCGTAACGATACCGCCCTGGCTACTGGCGTTGGGAAACCAGCTGATCACTCCTGATGTAGCGTCGATAGACATGCCCTGAGGGGCATTCACAAGTGAATAAATCTCTGGCGGATCCGCATTCTCGGCATCCACGTCATAGGTAAACCACTGTCCAAGAATGGCCGTCTGATCGGCTATCGGGCCAATATAGGGTGCCTCAGCAGCAAAAGTAGTGCTGAGGGCAGCAAACAGCAGCAACACTGCCATTAGGTTTGTAAGGTATTTCTTTCTCATAGCAAATAATTGTTTTTGTAATTGACTGTAATCTCTTACGGAAATCTTTCAAGAAGGTTTGTAAATCGTAAATAAATATTTTAACACTAACATCTAAGGCTCACTACTTAAATACCTAAAGATAAAGATTTGGGTTGCAGCTTGCCTTCTCATTTTGACCGGCTTGCGGTATTCGATGACATCCCGGCTCAATTGCTTTCACCCTGATGGCAAAGTGCCAAGCACTAAAAAACAGCCATTCGTCCAGCGGGAATCGCCATTGGTCACAAGATAATACAATTCTAACACTCCCAAAACTAGGACGGTTTCTTTTTGGGCTTGTTTAATGCCGGAATTCTGTTGAACAGTCCCTTCCTCTTTTGTTGCGTATAGTACTTTCCATGTGCCCCTTTCTTTGGAATGTCTCCATTGATGAGCAAATGCAGGTTCTTAATGTCCTTGGCCTCAATATCGTCGAGGGTCTGCAACAGCATTCTTTTTTTCACAATGCCCAGACGCGATACATAAATGTTGATGTCGGAGTAGCGCATCAGCACAAACGAGTCGGTCAACAGCCCATAAGGTGGTGTATCTATGATGATGTAGTCGTACTTTTTACGCAGTTCTTCAAACAAAATCCTGGTCTGATCCCCGGAAATCAACTCAATGGGATTGGGAGGAATCTGCCCTGCAAGCATAATGTCCAGATTGGGCACCCCCGATGAGATGGTAATCTCTTCCATGGAAGCCTTGTTGATCAGATAGGAGCTAACACCCACCAAACCTCTAATACCAAGGGTATTGTAAATGTCGCTTGGGCGTCTAAGGTCAAATTCCACCAGGATGGTTTTATTGTTGGTGACCGCCAGAGAACTCGCCAGATTCAGGGCCGAAAAAGACTTCCCCTCTCCTTCCATGGTTGAGGTAACCAGAATCACCTGGTTCGACTTCCCCATCAAATAGTAAATAATATTGCTTCGAAGCGAATGGAAAGCCTCAGCAGCAATGGAATTAGGCTGGTCCCTGATGACATTGATGGTGCCCCTGGCATGCTGCGGAATACTGCCCACCTGGTTGAGGCTCGTATAGCGCCGGAGCTCCTCCTTATTGGCAACACGATTGGTAAACATCTTCCGGATCAGAACGAAGGTGATGGGGATGAGTAAGCCAAAAAGAAAGGCCCCGATCAGCACCAGTACTTTCTTTGGCGCTGCAATTCCGGCATACTGCGGAGGTTCGACCAGCTCACAATCGGAAAGCGTAGAGGCCTTGATGATTTGCGCCTGAATACGTTGCTCCAACAAGGACATATAGACCCCTTCACTCAGGTTAAACTTCCGCTCTATCCCCAGCAACTGCCGCTGGGTATAGGGCAGGCTTTTGTACTCCCTGTCCAGTTGGCCGATCCGGCTGTTAAGCTCCCTGAGCTCGGCATTTGCCGTATTCAGGCTGTACGAGATATTCTCCATAATCAGCCGCTCCAGATTGGCGATGGTAATATTCAGGGTCTTCAGCCTCGGGCTTCTCAACTGCTTATTATTGATCAGCTGCTGCCTCTCGGTGGCCATAGAGGTTAGTTCCTCAATCAATGCAGTAAGCTGGGGATCGTTTATACCCGCAGCTGAAGGGGCAAGCATGCCTGTCGATTCATTGGATGCAAAATAGTCCTGCATTTGCTGCAGGTAATTACGTCTGCGTTCGATGTCGTCACGCTCCAATTCCGATTCCTGCAACTGGTTATAAACATTCCCTGCCTTCTCATCGATATTCATTACACTGGAGCTGCGCCTGATGTTTTGCAATTCCTGTTCCGAACTGCCCAGGGATTTGGAAATATCGGCCAACTGGAAATCGAGATGCTCTATCGTCTTCTCTGCCAGATGATTCTTTTTCTCAAGATTGTTCTCGATATACTTCTCCACTAAATGGTTCAGAAAATCAATTCCCTTTTGAAGGTTTCCGGAACGCATAGACATATCCACCATTGTCGCATCAACGGAAGAGGCTTCAACCTTCAGGGCCTGCTTAAACTGCCCCGTCAGCGCAGCCTTCGAATTAAATCGGAAAAAGAGATCCTTGCCCTGGTAAGCATCTGCATTGTAATTTGAATTCAGAACGAGCTTGAATGAGGCATATTCATTCTCTACCACATCGCCGAATTTATACTCTCCCCCAAGTTGAAATGAAGTGGAAGGAATCACATACTCATCACTCTCGAAATTGACTATACTCACCTCATTTCCATTCGCGGCTATCGAGTAACGCTCATCATCCAGTATCTTCACATAGAATAAAACATCCACAACCTGCAGGTGCTTCTTATCCGGAAAAACCAGAAAAGGGGATTCGGTATAAAGCTCTTTCATACTGAATTCCATCTCTTTCGGAATCCTGTCTTCCTGGAGATAATAAGATACCTGCACATCCATTTCCTCTACGACCGACCGAATCAGGGGAGTGGAACCCATCAGGTAGATTTCGTTTTGCAGGTTCTTGTCCTGTTCAATCAGTTCATTCACCCTCATCATATCCTCGGATCCGCCTCCATAGGCATTGGAACGCTCCATTTTCAGGACAACCGAGGCGGCCACATTGTATTCCCTGGCGGCAAACTTCACATAGAACATCCCGATCCCCAGGGTCAGCCCCATGGAGATAACCACCACATACCAGAACTTGAACAGATCCCGAATAAACTCGATCAGATAGCTCAGGACATTCTCATTGATACTATTCGTCATTGTTCTTTCTACCTTACGTAATTAATCATGAAAGTCATTACCACTATCGAGAGTGAAGCGATGGACAGGAGCAGGTCATACGGGAAGACATCCAGGCCCCATTTCTTCGAATTCAGTGGTTTAACATAGATGATGTCATTCGATTTAACCATGTACAACTCGGAGGTCAGAAGATCGTCCCGGGTCAGATCTATCTCGTATTTAGACCTGTACTCACCCTCTTCCCTGACGATAAGCACATGGTTTCTATCGCCGAAAACGGCAATATCTCCCGCATAACCAATGGCCTGCAGAATATTTACACTTTTGTAGTTGAAAACATAGACCCCAGGGCGATTTACCTCACCCAAAATCGTCACTTTGTTATTTACAAAACGAATAAAGACCGATGGGTTCAGAAGGTACTGTGACAATTCCGCCTCAATCAAATCCGATGCTTCGAGCAGGGTAAGCCCGGAAACCTTGGTACGGTTGATATAGGGAAGCTTAATGAAACCACCATCATCCACGGTATGGCTCAATAAAGAGGGATCGTGAACATTCTGATTCGCCTGCTGGCTAAAATTGGTCTGTGTTTCATCATCGCTCGTCACCCGGATATAAATCTCATCACCCTGGCGGATCTTATTGTCCATATTCTGGTCGATGAAGTACATATTGTCTTCCTGCTGAGCAAGCATTTCCTTTGTTTCTTGCACGTACATTACCTTCCTATTCGGAACGCAGGCTGCCAGCAACAGCAGTGCCAGCAAACTGAGAATAACAGGCCCCTTGTTTCTTTGCATACTAAAACGATTTAAACCGATTTAAAACTACCGCCTAAATTAACAGAATATACCCGAAGTGCATGAAAATCGCTGTGAAAAAAAAGGAGGAAAGCTGCCCGGGCAAAACAATCAATGCCCCCCGGCTATAAAAAAGGTCTTTACCGTCTTTATAAACAAACCGATGTCCTTCCCGATGTTCCAGTTGTCGATATAGTGCATGTCCAGCATCATCCACTCTTCGAAGGAAACATCATGCCGGTTCGGAACAATTTGCCAGGAACAGGTAATCCCGGGCTTCACCGACAGCCTTCGGAGTTGCCAACGCTCGTATTGCTTCACTTCAGACTCCAGCGGAGGCCGCGGGCCAATCAAAGACATATCCCCTTTTACGACATTCAAGAGCTGGGGAAGCTCATCAAGACCTGTTTTCCGGAGAAACTTACCTATGCCCGTAATCCGGGGATCATCCTTCATTTTAAAAACAGGCCCGTCCGCTTCATTCCTGGCCTTTAGCTTCTTCAACTGGGCTTCGGCATCCACCACCATTGTCCTGAACTTATAGAGCTTAAACTTCCTGCCACGCAGGCCAATTCTTTCCTGCATAAAGAAAACCGGCCCCTTGGATGTGAATTTAATCATGATGGCAATCAGCAGGAAGAAGGGAGAAAGAAGCACCAGGGCAAGCATGGAAAAATACACATCCCCCATGGATTTCAGAACCAGGGAAAGATTGTTGGAAGGGGCATCAATGATGGACAGGTCATTGGTTTTGTTCAGGGTTTTAAGCTGGAATTCAGTGGGATCAAGTGGTGAAACTGAAGACTGAAGGCGGAAAACTACACCAATCTCGTTACAGGCATCCACAATCTCCTTAATGAATTCAATGTCTACGTCCCTCCGACAGTACAGGACCTCATCAATAACCGTATTGTCTAGCTCCTTTTTCAGGGACGCGTCCGGGGGGAGAATCGTAATGTAGGACCCATATTTGGCCCTGATCAACTTGGAATCGGTCAGTATGGAAACAATATTAAACCCCCACTCCTTTTGCTTCATCAGGTTCTCGATCGTACCATCGGAAAAAGCATCGGCGATGAGCAGCACATTGTGAAAGCTTTTGCCGCTCGACCGGTAACTCTTCAGAACCTTAAAAACGAACATCTTGAAAATAAGGAGCAGCACATATAAGACCCCGGAATAAACCGCTACCAGCATCACCGGGATAGAGGTCAGTCTGAAAACGACCTTAAACAACAATAAAAGGATGAAAATCAGAAAAATCCCACGGCCAAACTGGAAAGCCAGTGTCAGATAGCGCTGGGTTCTGGGTACCCTGGCCATGCCCGTAATACGGGAAAGCACAAACCAGGACATCAGAATAAAAATAAAAAATACCACAGCCTGGAAATCCTTCAAAACCATATCGACCACGTAGAATTGTGTGATCCAGATGGCAACGGGAAACGCAAGGCTGGCAAGAAGCATTTCAATCACATCAATGATGAAGTGCCCCTTCTCCTTCTTTGGCTCGGTTATGCCTTTGTGCGTTTTTGACATTTAATCGATTAGATTATGGCTGTTTCGCCGAAGCTAAATTGCGAAAATTCTACAGTTATATACGCTAATCTGCTGCGAACGTTGTGCAAAATTTGACAAATTCTGAAATTGTCAGCCTGAATCGCAGTAAAATAGTGACAAGCCGGAGCAATTCCGGAATTTTTGATTTTGTACAAAACGAAACTTAGCCCAAGTTATTCCGGCTATTGACCATTGAAAAACGCTCGTTCGTCAATTCCTTAAAAAAAACTCCAAAAGGGCATAAACAATCTTTGCTACCTTTACTTTCTCGAACAACGCACCCTTTTGAAGCAGTATTTATGGAAGACCTACTGATTAAAGCGACCGACAAAGCAATGGGCGTCGACCTGTCCTATGGGATTCTGAACTTCACCGGTCGATCTATTCTCACCGATCCAAAAGTGTTTTTTGAACCGGTAAATGCCTGGGTTACGAAGTATTTGAAAAAACCGGCAGAAGAAACAGTGGTCAATGTAAAACTGGAGTACATTGACACGGCCTCCACCCAAGCCCTCTATCAAATGCTGAGGCAGCTGAATGGCCTGAGAAAGAAAGGGCTTGTTCTTATGGTAAACTGGCACATCGAAGATGACGACCCCGAAATGAAAGAGTTGGGCGAGATGATTGAACAGCGCCTGGGGCTGGAGTTTCAATTCATTTCTTTCTGAGGGGGTGAAAAAAAACGTATTTTGGACCCATGGCAGATGACCGCCCTAAACTGAGCCGTAGCGAACTTGAGGAAGCCTGTCTGCGGCAAAACATCATTATCCAACGCAAAGATCCCCTGACCGGGTCAAGCATCAACCTTCCCAACATTGAGAAAGTAAACAAGATGATCCGGGAGTTCGACATACTGGTGGATGGAGCCTCCCGCGGAAAGTCGGTTAATGAGATTAGTAAGATTGAACGTTTCTTATACGAGCACGAAGATGATCCCGAGAAGCAGAGCGAATACCTGGCTTCCTGCTACAGTAAGGCATCGATGTACATCGAAGCACAGCGGAGTCTGCTGAATGACAAGCATTCGGAGAACTGGAAATACTTGTTTGTCAGCTACTTTAAGTTAGAAGACATCTATTACTACTTCAACAAAGGGATCAGTGCCTCCGTTTTTTTCAAGGATTTCACCCTGTACAAGGACATGGTAGAGCTGACCTACCACGTCAAGCTTATGAATTATCTGCGCAGCCAGGTCCAGCTTCAAATCCTTCCCGAAGCCGAGAAGGATCTTCCTTCACCCATTGAGGATGTTAACCTGAAACTGGCTATCATCCACCTGCTGGGCATAAGTGATCTTTTAACAAAGCGCAGTACTCAGCAGGGGCTGGCCGGCCTTGCCCGCTTTTTTACGGTCATTTTTGGAGAGGATCCGGCTTCATGGCGCAGTCTGCTGAAAAAGCTGGAACAAATTGGAAGCGGAAGTGACAAGGACATCCTGAATGAGCTAAACCTGTGTAAAGCCAAAGAAATCATCTCCGTATTCGGAATTGATTTGGAAAAAGACTAATTGCTATATTTGTAATTAATTACGAGAAATAGAATAACCATGGAAAAAATTAGTATTGAACCCACAAAGAAATCACTGGAAGTTGAATGCGCACCTGGTTACTTTAAACTCTCTGGGAACTCAATACTGTCCGATCCACGGAAATTCTTCAAGCCCATCGTCGAATGGGTCGAAGTCTATGTTCAGCAACCAGAGGAGTTAACCACGATCGACCTGAAGCTTGAGTATGTCGATACAGCATCCGTCCAAAGCGTATTCGACATTATGCGTATGTTCAAGCCCCTCCAGGAACAGGACAAAGAGGTTGCGGTCAACTTCTATTTCGAATTCGATGATCCGGAATTGCTCGAACTGGGTGAGATCATGGAAGGCAGACTTGGTATCAAATTCAATTTCATCGAATACCAGTAAGCCCCTGAAGCCCCTGCGGCTCCATTGCTCTCATGGAAGATAATTGTACTTTTAGGCTATCATCCCCTAAACGAACTGTTTCATGAACCCAAACTTCTCCCACAGGTCCTTTTCCGGGACAGCAGCCACTTTTGTCGCAGGAAGCCTGACGGCGCCCCCCCTTTCAAGAGCGGCTCTTGATCAGGGACGGAAAATAAATGCAGTTCCGGCAGGTAGTGTTGTTCATCGGACTCACCGACCTTGAACCCCGGAGCAAAAGACTTATTTAAGCAGCTTTAGTAACACTTTAATTCACAAACAAAAACCAATACAATGATTGATCGCAGACGTTTTATTCAGGCAGGAGCAATGACCGTTGCAGGTGCGGCACTGGCCGGATGTACCACCAGTGGAAACCAGGAAGCTCCGGAAGCCAGTAAACCAAAAAATATCCGTCATAATCCCATTGGGGTTTCGACCTATTCTTTCTGGCAGTTTAACCGGCCAAAAAATGACCCCCCCATTGAAGAAATCATCGATAAGGTTGCAGCCATGGGCTTCGACGGAGTTGAACTGCTTCTGGTACAGATGGCCGCCGAAGATACACCCTACCTGAATAGTTTGAAGCGAAGAGCTTTTCATGCAGGTCTCGACCTGATGGGCTTTTCCACTCACCAGGGTTACGTCAGACCCGATAAAGCCTACCGTGACGAAAACATCGCACTGACCATCCACCAGATTGAGCTGGCCTATCAACTTGGCATCCCCACCATGCGGATTAATACCGGCCGCTGGGGCACTTCGGAATCCTTCGATCATTTGATGGAGAACAGGGGGATTGAACCTACCATTGAAGGCTACACCGATGAGGATGGCTTCAAGTGGGTAATCGATGCCATGGAGCAGATCGTACCTGTAGCCGAGAAATGTGGGGTTACACTGGGCCTTGAAAACCACTGGGGACTGGGACGCACAGCCGAAGGTGTCAAGCGCATTGTTGACGCTATTGACTCACCGTGGCTGAGCGTAACACTCGACACAGGAAACTTCCTGGAAGAGCCCTATGATGAGCTTAAGAAACTGGCTTCAATGGCCAGTCTCATGCAGGCGAAGACCTATTATGGAGGTGGAAAATGGTACACCCTTGATCTGGACTATCCGCGCATTGGTGCCATTATGAGAGATGCAGGTTACAAGGGCTATATCTCCCTCGAAATGGAAGGTAAGGCCGATCCGATGGAAGCCGTACCCCAGAGTCTGGAAGTCCTGCGCGACGCCTTCTGGTATGAAGTCGGGGCATAGACCGGCTCGATGAAAATCCAATGCCCGGAAAGCTAAGCCGGGCAGGCTAAAAAAGGCTCCCGGCTTACCCCCGGGAGCTTTTTTTTGTTCCACTGCTCCTTTCAAATGCCCGATCACGTGCAAAAAAGTGCAAATGCCAACGAAATGTTAATCCCGGACACAATCAATGTTTTATAACATAATTTCTATACTTTTGTGGTAAAATTATTCAGCTTATGACAGAAAATCTGTTCACCATTCTTAAAGAAAAGAAAATCAAGCTCTCCGATCGCATCACCGATCTGCTTGAAAACTGCCAGGGCTTCAGCGTAGCCGATACCACCCTGGAACTGGCCGACGCCTCCACAGGCGGAAAAGACAAGATGTCCTTTGATGTCGTTTATGACATCCCTGGCAAAGGGCCTTATACCGAGGCTGTAGTGCACAGGGTTCAGAACGGTATTTCGGCAAATTATACGGAACCCTATATGCGCCGCCGCGATCCCGAAACCATGGTCATCGCCGATGACAAACCCTCCGATAAAACCAGATTCAAGGACAAATATGGCTACGATTTTGCCAGCCTGCAGGAAGAAACCCTGGCCTGGATGAAGGAGAGGAAACTGTCGGTTTTCTTTTACTATGCGGGCCGGATGGGAATTGGTTCCCTGGGAATTGCAATCGTTCCGGATAACGCAGCTTTCTTCGCCATGGGATTGTCCATGCTACAGGAGATGGTTCCGGTGGCCAAGCTAAAAAAACACAGCGAGATCGCTTCTTCCATTCTTGTTGCACCTGTCTTCAGGCACACCCATTTCGAAGGGAAACAGGTCGTGGTGCACAACCGGACCGACGAGATGCACGAATTGTATGCCTACAACCTCTATCCGGGGCCAAGTGCCAAAAAGGGACTCTATGGCGTGTTGCTTACCAAAGGAGAAAGAGAAGGTTGGGTAACAGCCCACTGTTCGGCCGTACAGTCGATCAGCCCCTACGACAATATATCCACCTTCATGCATGAAGGAGCCAGCGGAGGCGGAAAAAGTGAAATGCACCAGCATATTCTGAGGGAACCCGATGGAAGGGTTCTTCTTGGGGAGAACCCCAAAACCGAAGTGCTGCGCTACATCACCATTCCCCGGTTTTGCTCATTCAATCCGGTTGCAGACGATATGGCTTTCTGCCACCCTTCACTCCAAAGAAACGATGGTAAACTCCGGATCATTGATGCCGAGAATTCATGGTTTGTTCGCGTGGACAGCGTACATCGCTATGGCGATGACCCTTCACTCGAACGGGTTACCATTGATGCCCGGGACCCGCTCCTTTTTCTGAACATCGACACCACTCCGGGTTCAACCGCCCTGATCTGGAATCACATCGAAGATGAACCGGGCAGGCCCTGCCCCAACCCCCGCGTTGTACTCCCCCGTAATACAGTTGAGAATGTGGTGGATGGCCCTGTGTCGGTCGACATACGCAGCTTTGGACTTAGAACACCTCCCTGCTCCAGCGAAGATCCTAACTACGGCATACTGGGACTCTTCCATATCCTTCCTCCGACCCTGGCCTGGTTGTGGCGGCTGGTTTCGCCCCGGGGACACAAGAACCCCAGTATCGTGGGCTCGGACAGTATGGAAAGTGAAGGAGTGGGCTCCTATTGGCCTTTTGCCTCGGGCCTGCAAATCGACCATGCCAACATGCTGCTTAAGCAAATCATAGAGAGCCCGAGAACCACCTATACCTTAGTCCCTAACCAGTACATCGGGGTATGGAAGGTGGGCTTCAAACCCCAGCTTCTGATGAGGGAATACCTGACCCGGAGGGGGGTGGCCAAACTCAAAAAAGAACAATACCAGTCGGCCCGTTGTCCGTTGCTGGGCTATGAACTGAACTACCTCACGATCGAAGGATCCAAAATACCTTCGCGCTTCCTGAAAGTATACAAACAGGACGAGGTAGGTACTGAAGGCTATGATGCGGGGGCGGAGATTCTGACCAAGTTCTTCAAAGAAGAACTGCAGAAATACCTGAAAAAAGACCTGCTGGCCACCGGTAAGCGCATCATTGATGCCTGTCTCTCGGATGCCACAGCAGAGGAGTACAACCAGATAGTCCCGATGAGCTATTCCTACTCCTTCCAGCACCTTTCGGACTACGAGGAGAGCAACAGCCATTAGGAGGGACATTGATAGCCTGTGAACAGAAAGATTCTTGTTAACTTCACATCCAACTAAAACCACTTGTAAAATGAGAAAAACATTGTTTCTTACGCTGGCTGTTGTATGCGGACTGCAGGGCATGGCCCAGGCACAAGGTAAAAAGCTGTTCAATGGCAAAAACCTGGATGGCTGGATCATCTACGGCACCGAAAAATGGTATGTAGAAGATGGACTCCTGATCTGTGAAAGCGGGCCCGACAAAGCTTACGGCTATCTGGGCACCAGTGAGACTTTCAAGGACTTCGAACTCACCCTGGAATTCAAACAGGGAGCAGATGGGAACTCAGGGGTCTTCTTCCGCTCATCCATCGAAGGCACGAAGATTACCGGCTGGCAAGCCGAAGTGGCCCCTCCCGGCTCCAACACAGGCGGTATCTACGAGTCTTATGGAAGAGGCTGGCTTATCAAGCCGGATCCTGAGCTGGACAAGCACCTGAAATTTGGCGAGTGGAACAAAATGAAGATCCGGGTGGTTGGCGACAACGTAGAAACCTGGCTAAACGGTCAGAAAATGATCAGCCTGGAGGACGAGAAAATCGGTCAGGCTGAAGGCTGCATTGCGCTTCAGATCCACAGTGGAGGCGGCATCAGGGTGATGTGGCGGAACATAAAGATCACGAGCCTGTAAATTTTATAAAACTGTGGACCTGGGCTTCTCAGGCTGACAGCCTTTTTTGTATCTTGTCCACGACATTAAGCAACGCACGAAAATTTTTATCATGAAACAAGTACGCAATAGACGCGATTTTCTGAAGGTTTCCGCAGCCGGAAGCCTGGGTGTAATGGCCCTGGGCGCCATGGCATGTAAGAGTGGAACAGGAAAAGTTGCCGCAGGCCATGAGGCTGCTGCCGCTGTCGATTTGAAAAGCTTTGAAATTGGGCTTCAGCTCTACACCATCCGTGATGCCATTGCAGCAGACCTTCCCGGTTCCCTGAAAAGGGTTTCTGAGTTGGGTTATAAGAATCTGGAGCTGGCAAACTATGCCGACGGAAAGTTCTATGGTTATGCCCCGGAAGAGTTCAAGGCAATGGTTGAGGATCTTGGCATGGCGATCATCAGTTCTCATACCAAGGTTGAAGCAGCGGGGATTACGCTTGACAATGCAAAATTCATGGCCGATGCGCATGCCAAATTGGGAGTTAAGTACTGTATTCAGCCCTGGGTAAACGAAGAAGAGCGGAATGTGGAGTCTTACAAACGGATGATCGCCGATTGGAACAAGGTGGGTGAAATTATGAAAGAATTCGGCATCCAGTTCGGGTACCACAATCACAATTTTGAATTTGCAAATCTCGACGGCATTGTTCCCTATTATGAGCTTTTCCTGAAAGGACTTGATCCCGAGCTGGTTATCATGGAACTTGATCTTTACTGGGCCAGCAAAGCCGGCCAGGACCCGGTAGAGTTGTTCAGGAACTATCCTGGTCGCTTCCATCTCTTCCACATGAAAGACATGACCACAAAGGGCGAACCCTACTATGACATTGTCAAGGATGACATCACCTCGGTTGGAGCCGGAGTAATCGACTTCAAGCGCATCCTCGCAGAGAGGGAAACGGCCGGCCTGAAGTACATGTTCGTTGAAGACGACAACCAGGGCAACGGGCACCCCTTTAAAGGCATCGAAACCAGTATTACGAATCTGACCTCAGATATCCTGGTTTAAGCAACGCTTTTGTTGTAAGGGGAGTATGCAGCATTGACTGGGTACTCCCCTTCCTTGTTTTATCCGCCCGACAACAAGTCTTACAAAAACACCTGAATACCGCTCTTTATATAAGCCAATCGTGGCATTCATCAATTCTCATTTGCTAAAAATGAAATTATTCCTACTTTGCAGGGATATTACGCGGGCTTTGAATGCCCATGAAGGGATTAGCTAGCACACAAAGTGGCGGAAGATCACAAGCAAGACATCGTTATCGTTACCAATGGGTTCCAGACCGATTACATGTGGAACCTGGTGAATGGCATTTCAAAACACTGCCGTGTGCTGTTGATTTGCTCCAACGACCTGGCCCGGCTTACTTTCGATTCAAATGTAGTTGTCAATAACCTGAGAGGGGATGTCAACAGCAATGTGGCATTTCGGAAGAAGATTGCCCGTTTACTCAGGTATTATCGGCGGCTCTTTTCCTTTATCGCGAAGTCAAGGGCTAAAGTCCTGCACATTCAATGGCTCAGAGTCTATGTCATCGACGGCATCTTCCTCACCCTCTTTGCACGGGCCAGAGGGAAAAGGGTCATCTATACAGCCCACGACGTGCTGCCCCACGACAAAGACACCCTCACGAACAGACTGCTGTTCCGCATGATCTACAAGCTTCAGAATGAAATTATTGCCCATACAAATTTTATTCGAAAACGGCTGATCAATGAATTTGGACTACGCGAATCAAAAGTTCATTTCATCGAGCATGGCGTCTATGAGGTAGAAGAAAAGAAAGAAATAAGCGTTCAAAAAGCCCGGGAAAAGTACGGAATAGAAGCGAACGATTTTGTTATTCTTTTTTTCGGCAGAATTGCGCGTTACAAGGGGGTTGAACTGGTAGCTTCCATCCTGGACCAGATTGATTCAGATCGTCAGCGGGTCAGGCTCATTATTGCCGGGAGGGCCTCTAAGGACTATGAAGCTGATTTTATGCGCTTTTACGAGAGCGTAAAATCGGATAAAATCATCCCCAGGTTTGGTTTCATTGAGGACCAGGAGCTTGAATGGTTATTCAAGGCATCAAGCCTTACGGTATTGCCATACCAGGAAGCCAGTCAGAGCGGCGTGCTGTTTATGTCCTATGCCTTTGGAATCCCGGTTGTTGCACCCAGACTTGGAGCCTTCCCGGATTATGTTTCAGAACCGGAAACCGGAATTCTTTATCATCCCGATTCTGAGAACGGACTTTTGAACGCACTGCTGGAAGCCCGTCGTCACTACGGCCAACCCGATGAATCCAGAAGAGACCATATAAAATCCTTTGCCCATAAGAATTTTGCATGGGATTCGAGTGGAAAGCGATTGTATAGTCTTTACATGAAAAACCAGTGAATATGGCCGACGCGAACAACCCATTCATCTCAGTCATTATTCCCTCCTACAATGCTTACCGTACAATTGGTCGTACGATAACGGAAATTAAAAAACAGCGTTCCGGAGGGATGTTGCTGGAGATTATCGTTGTTGATTCCTCTGATGATGAGCAAACCAAAACACTGCTGAACAGTTTTGAGGGAGACGGGCTTAGGGTAATCACTTCGGGGATCAGGGTTATGCCGGCCATACAGCGTAACATTGGAGCCAGGGCTGCAAAGGGAAAACTCCTGGTGTTTATCGACTCAGATGCCTATCCTGATCCGGATTGGCTTCAAAAAATCAGTGAAGCCTACTCGAAGGGCTATCGTGTGGGAGGCGGGAGCTATCTTGTTCCTGAGGAGCAGCTCAAAAACAAGCAGATCGTCGCTCAGTACTATTTCGAGTTTGGAGAGTATATCCCCGCAGGACGAATCAGGAAGAAGAAGATGGCCCCAACCTGCAATCTTTTCTGCGATCGGGAATTGTTCTTTGAAGCAGGAGAAATCCCCGTAATCCGGGCTTCAGAGGACACCCTTTTTGGCCTGAATGTGAACAAAATCAGTCCCCTCTACTTCTTTCCCGAAATCAAGGTATACCATGTCTTCCGTGAAGATCCAAAGCACGCCTTGTCGAATCAGAACCTGATTGGCAAATTTATCATCATCTACCGGAGAATCTATTACAAGGGAATCTACGGATCGAAGATCAGCTTGCTGGTCCTTTACCCCATGATCATCTGTTACAAGTTTTTCAATGTCTATCTGAGAAACCTCTTCCCCGAACCCCGGCATTTTCTGAAGCTTAATACCGTGTTATTCAAATTTATCCAATGCACCTGGTACTGGGCGGGAGGAGCCTTTCAAGGCATCTTCTACGATGTGATCAATGACCCGGACAATTCCATGCCGGATGAAATAAAGTCGGTGTCTTCCTCCCCTAGTGTGCAAATGTAGAACCTCCCGTTTCTCAGCCTAAATGCCATCCTAAAGCGGCACATCCTTCACCCCGGCCAGACTATAGGTCTTCTCCTTTACCCACTTGGCCCATGCAAGCGGACGCCTGGAACTGTCAAAGGTCTGCCATGGGATGGGGTCCCCAACTGTAACGGTGATGTGCTTACCCCAGTGCTTGTAGGTTTCATCAATCAAATAGAGCATCTCGATATTGGCTTTGATACCCAGCGCCTTTCGAATACTGGCCAGCCGATAGAAGAAATTGGTATTGGCCCCTCCCACATGGATGGGAACAATGTCGCGCTGGTACTGTCTGGCCTTATTAATAAAACTCTTTTGCCATTCCAGATCCATTACCTCGCCCTTGATTCGACGACTGACCAGGCCGGCAGGGAAGGTCAGAATCTGCACCTCGGATTTGAATGCTTCATCCAGTTTCCTGGCCAGTTCAGTTCCCTGCCTTCCATGCTTATTCACCGGAATAAACACCCCGTGAAGGTTCTTCAGGTTCATCAGAAGGTCATTTACCAGACACTTATAGCTATCCGGCCCGTATTTTCTTCCGAGCATGACCATGACAATATGGCCGTCCAGGCCTCCCCAGGGGTGGTTGGCCGCAAAGATGTAACGGCCATCATCGGGCAGCCTCTCCTCACCAACAAAATCAATCTTCAGCTCGAATAACTCGAGCATGGCCACGCTGAAATCGTAGCCCTGCAGGTGACCGTAGTCCCTGATGATTTGATTAATCAAATCCTGGTGAAAAATTCGCCTCAGATAGCGATAGACAAAACCCGGAATCCATCTGGCCAGCCTTGGATTCTTATCGTAGAACAAATCCTTAAAGTCAATTTCCCTGATGTCGTTTTTCGTTCCCTTATCCATAGTACGGCAATCATATCTGTAACCAAAAGTATAAAATCAGCTGAAAAAGGGCCAAAAGATTCGCCTGATGCTTACACCCGGGCATATTTTGCTTTGAATCGAAGTGGAATCGCCTTATATTTGGATACTATGACTATCCGAATAGCCGACAGCGTGGAGGAAATGGGAAGGCAGGCCGCCCTTGAAGGATCCGCGCTAATCCGTCAGGCAATCAATGAAAAGGGCTCAGCACGCATCATTCTTGCCACTGGCGCTTCCCAGTTCAAGGTCCTGAAGCACCTGGTACAGGAAGAGATTGACTGGGCAAAGGTAACCGGCTTCCATCTCGATGAATACATCGATTTGCCCCTGAATCATCCGGCTTCATTCCGGAAATACCTAAAGGAACGCTTTGTAGATCTGGTGCCGATAGGCACCTTCCACTACATAAACGGAGAACATGACCCGGCCAAAGAATGCAGGAAACTTGGCGAACTGATTGCAGAAGCCCCTGTAGATGTGGCTTTTGTAGGTATCGGGGAAAATGGTCACCTGGCCTTCAATGATCCTCCGGCCGATTTCGAAACGGAAGAGGCCTATCTGGTAGTGGAGCTGGATGAGCTGTGCCGGCAGCAGCAACTTGGAGAAGGCTGGTTCGAACAGATCGGAGAAGTGCCCGGAAAGGCCATCAGCATGTCTGTTCGGCAGATCATGAAAAGCCGCCACATCATCTGTTCGGTGCCCGATGCCCGTAAGGCCAAAGCTGTGAAAGCGACCGTGGAAGGAGAAATTGGCCCCATGCTTCCGGCATCAGTCTTACGCAGGCACCCCAGGACTCATTTGTTTCTCGACCGGGAGGCAGCTTCCCTGCTTTCCGATTCTTAAAGCCGGCAACTTGAGTTTTTTTAGGAAACCGGCTTTGTTCATTGCCTCGATTGCACCGGGGCTCTTTCTGATCGGATACAACATTGGTACCGGCAGCATTACCACAATGGCCTCCTCGGGGGCGGCCTACGGCCTTACCCTTACCTGGCCCCTGCTGCTGTCGTGCCTTTTCACCTATTTCCTCATCATGCTTTTCGGACGCTACACCGCCACGACCGGTCGCACCATTCTGGGAAGCTTTCGGGAATACACCGGCACCGGGGTTACCGTATTCGTGCTCGTTTCCCTGCTGGTAAGTGAATGGGTATCCTGCATGGGCGTTATGGGGGTCGTCACTCAGGTTGTACAGGAATGGTCGAGACCCCTGACCGCCTCGCACAAGGGGTTTTCCCCGGTACTTACCGCACTCATCTTCGGGGGACTGCTCTACTACCTTTTCTGGAACGGAAAACACCGGGTATTCGAGAAGGTACTTGCGATCTTCGTCGGCATTATGGGGCTCAGCTTCGTACTCACCATGTTCATGGTGATTCCGGAACCGGCCGAAGTGCTCCAGGGCCTCGTCCCCCGTATACCAGATGATCCGGATGCCCTGCTGATCATGGCCGGCATGGTGGGCACCACCATGGGAGCCATCCTCTATGTGGTGCGCTCCATCCTGGTGCAGGAAAAAGGCTGGGGTCCGGGTGACGAAAAGGAGGAACGCCGCGATGCCATTCTCTCGGTTTCACTGATGTTCCTGCTGTCGGTTGCAGTCATGGCCGCTGCAGCAGGGACCCTCCATCCGCATGGACTCCGGGTCGACAATGCCATCGACATGGTTAAGCTCATGGAGCCGCTTGCAGGACGTTTCGCAATATCCATCTTTGTCGGAGGCATTGTAGCTGCCGGACTCTCCTCCCTGTTTCCGATTGTTCTGCTGGCTCCCTGGCTGCTGGCCGATTTCACTAACCGACCCCGGAACATGCGTTCCACTTCGAGCCGGCTGCTTGTACTCTTCGGAGTCCTGCTTGGGCTGGTTGTACCGGTATTTGGCGGAAGGCCCGTCCTGGTCATGATCATGTCCCAGGCCATGGCTGCGATCGTCACCCCCCTGGTGCTGGGCCTCATGTTCTACATCTACAACAACAAAAAAATTATGAAGGGCCAGACCCCAGGCCTGAGGACAAACCTGCTGCTGGGATTCATCTTTCTTTTTACGTTGGCCATGGCAGTAGCCGGCATCATTGGTATCGCCGGCCAGTTTCAATAATAGGCTGTTCCGCGAAGAAGCCTGAAAGGCAAAACCAACAGGCCTTTTGAAGGTATGATTTCCATTTGCCTCCCCAAAATAGTGTACCTTTTTTAGAATATATCAAACCCGGGTACACCCCCGTTTGGATAAGTTTGTTTATGTATATTTCATTGTCAAACCTAATCTTATTCCTATGAAGAAACTTGCTACTCTTTTACTATTCTCCCTCTTTACAGTGGGAGCCTTTTCGCAGGCATTCACCGGGGTTTCCTGGGTTGCATGGGGCGATGAGCCCGATTATGAAGGCGTCGCAGGCTATGCCGACAACCCATATCAAACACCTGTGCTTGCAATTCCCATGAATGTAAAGGGTGTGGTCCCCGCCAACATCTCCGATGCAGCAACATTTGATGCAGCATGGGATCTGCTTGGCGATGAGCAGGTCATGGCAAAAATGATCACCGACGGCAGCATTGATTTCTACGATCTGGACGGTGACAGAACCTTCGGTGCATCCTGGAAGGGCATGCACGATGGATCGAATCTCTACATTTTTGCTAAATACTATGACACCAATGCCCAACTGGATGCTGGTACACATAATTTTGAGGTAATGGTTCAGCCCACTTCCCACAAGCGGCACGAAGCCACCTTTCAGGCAGCTGCCGACAGTGCCGAAGAATGGCAAATGGCTTACCAGAATATGGCCTATGCACGCTATGTGGAACTGGGTGGCGGAAAGGCTCACTTTATGAACGGTATCGTAGATGAGTACGCTGCTTCCGTCGGCCTCGATAAATCGACCTTTTGGAACGGTTGTGCAGTAGGGAGCTGGGGCGCAAATGAACATGGGCTTAAAGCACTGGCTATGGCTAACCACTTCTGGGATCTCAGCGGGGGGGTGATCCGCTGTATTCTGGTAATGTCCTTTGATGGTGCACTGGGGTATCCGGCCGATCCGACCAACCTGGAAGGTGACTACAATGCCGTAGCTGTCGGCGACACCATTTCCTTCGACATTAAATCAAGGGGAACAAAGGGGGAAAACAGTTTGGAATACCACTGGGCCTCCGATGTAAACAATTGCTATGCTTCCAACTATTATGCAGGTCACCTCATATTGGCTGAAGCTGCTCCCGAACCTGGTGACATTGCCATGGCGGGTGTTTCATGGGTTATCTGGACAGATGAGCCCGACTATGAAGACATGAGCAGTTACGCCGACAATCCCTACGATAAGCCTAAGGTGGACATTCTCCAGGCGCCCGACTCATGGACCTATGAGGGAATCACAGATGCGGAATCATTTGATGTCACATGGAACCTTCTTGGAGATGAGAACCTGATGAACAAGATGATCACCGATGGCACCATCGATTTTTATGACCTGGACAGCGATAAGACCTTTGGCGCATCCTGGAAGGGTGTTCACGACGGAACAAAGCTCTATATTCTGTCGAAGTATTATGACACCAATTCTCAACTCGATGCGGGAACCCATAACTTTGAGGTAATGGTTCAGCCAACTTCTATCGAACGCCACGAGAATACCTTTTCAGCTGCAGCCGACAGTACCGAAGACTGGCAATTGGCCTACCAGAATATGGCCTATGCACGCTATGTGGAACTGGGTGGCGGAAAGGCTCATTTTATGAACGGTTTAGTAGATGAATACGCTGCTTCAATCGGCCTCGATAAATCGACCTTTTGGAACGGATGTACAGTAGGAAACTGGGGAGCCAATGAACATGGGCTTGAAGGCCTGGCCATGGCCAATCACTTTTGGGATGTAACAGACGGAGTAATCAGGTCTGTTCTGGTAATGTCCTTTGATGGTGCACTGGGGTATCCGGCCGATCCGACCAACCTGGAAGGTGACTACAACGCTGTAGCCGTTGGCGACAGCATTTCCTTCGATATCAAATCAAGGGGAACAAAGGGGGAAAGCAGTTTGGAATACCATTGGTCGTCCGACAGGAATAACTGCTACGCGTCGAACTACTATGCCGGAGTGTTGACCCTTTCAGACAAAAAGATTGTTGTCGAAGGAATTGAGAACCATTTTAACAGCGATGTCAAAGCCTTTGTATACATGGACCAGCTTCACATCAGGGGAATCGAATCGGTTAATCTAAGCATATACAGTACGACCGGCTCATTGCTTAAGTCTGCCAGGAATGTGAGCGGAACCCTGGATATGAGCGATCTTCGGGATGGTATTTACATTGTTAAGCTTGAAGGAATAGCCACGGCTTTCAAAATTGTAAAGTGATCTACAAGCTGAATTCACCAGTGCCTGATTAGCATGTACCTGACATTGGTGATAAATCATTCAAAAAAGGGATACGACAAGCATCCCTTTTTTGAATTTTCGGAGATATGCCGGGATAGCGTTGAATCCATAATTGCATCGAAATGAAGACTAAACTGCAAAAGAACGCACGATTAAGACTACTTAGTACGGGCTTCCTTTTATTATCGGCTCAGTTTATACTTGCCCAGCAAACCATAAGCGGTAAGGTAAGTGATGCTGCGGACGGCCTGGGAATGCCAGGAGTAAATGTGGTGGTAAAGGGGAGCACTATTGGTGCCATCACCGACCTGGACGGCAACTATTCCATTGATGTGGCCGGACCCGGAGCTGTTCTGCACTATTCCTATGTGGGTTACCTCTCACAGGAGATTCCGGTGGGAAGTCAGACTGAAATCAATGTGGAACTGCAGGAAGACATCCGGGCCCTGGAGGAAGTGGTAGTCATTGGCTATGGTACCGTGAAAAAGCAAGACCTGACTGGTTCGGTCGCAGTAGTTTCTGCTAAAGAGCTAGCCAAAACCCCTTCGGCCAACCTGAGCCAGGCTCTGCAGGGACGAGCCTCAGGTGTAATGGTAACCCAGAGTGGAAAGCCCGGATCGGGTGTTACCATCCGCATCAGGGGTATCGGCTCCATCAACCAGAACCCCAACCCGCTCTATGTGATTGACGGCGTCGTGGGTGGGAGTATTAACGATATCAGTCCCAATGATGTGGAATCCTTCCAGGTGCTGAA
Source organism: Bacteroidota bacterium (assembly GCA_002748055.1). Lineage (GTDB taxonomy): Bacteria > Bacteroidota > Bacteroidia > Bacteroidales. The sequence goes on from PDRI01000095.1 coordinate 69,514, forward strand.
AGATGCTTCGGCGGCTGCCATCTATGGTGCCGATGGTGCCAATGGTGTGGTAATCGTTACCACCAGGCGGGGCAAAGAGGGGAAACCAAAGCTTAGCTTTTCGGCCTATGGAAGCATGAATCTGGCGCCCAAGCCCTTTGACATGATGAATGCTACACAGTACAGCAAGTTCTACAACCAGATTTATGACGACAATGGCATCGAAAGGGATGAAGCCTATTCCGATGAATTCCGGCAGTTCTATTACGGCCAGGGCTGGGAAGAAGGGACCAACTGGCAGAGCGAAATCCTCCAAAAGGCCTATACCCAGAATTACTACCTGAGAATTTCGGGCGGAGGAAAAGCAAGCAATTATTCCGTCTCGGCCAATGTGCTGGATGAGGATGGAATACTACTTAGTACCGGTGCATCCAGGTACAATCTCAGAGCCAACTCAGACTTTAAGATAGGTCAATACATCAAAGTGGGTGAATCATTCACCGTATCGCGGAACACCAGGTTCGACGAATCTGGATACCAGGGCAGTGTATGGCGTTCGAGCCTGATCGCTTCTCCCCTGATGACCCTTTACAATGAAAACAACAAGGGAGGCTATTCCGGTCCCCAGGAAGCCATCGAGTACACCACGGCAGCCGGTGATGTGGTTTTCTATAATAATACCGGGGGAAATGACAAGGCGAATCCGGTCGTTGCACAAGCCCTTGCAAAAAACCAGTCGAATTACAACAGCTTTGTGGGAAATGTTTACATCGAAATCAAGCCCCTCTCCTGGCTTAGCTTTAAATCCACGCCCTCGGTAATCGGGTCCTTCAGCCATACACGCAACTGGATGCCTCGGTTCGAGTCGGGTGTAAGAAGCAACTCCCCCGCATCGCTTACCGAGCTTTTCACGGAAAGCATGAACCTCTCGTTGGAAAACCAGCTGATGATTATGAAATCCTTTGGGGAACATACACTCACCATTACCGGGGTTCAACATGCCCGGAAATACGATGGCTACAGCTCCAGTGTTACAGCATCCGATTTTGCTTACGAAAAGCTGAATACCCTGCAAAATGCAACCAGCATTGATAATGTGACTGGCTACATCACCCCGGTAAGGTGGAACTCCTATCTGGTCAGAGCCATTTACGACTACAAGAGCAGGTACCTTCTAACTGCCAGTATCCGGCGTGACGGGAATTCCCGTTTCGGTCCGGGAAATCGCTGGGGAACATTCCCTTCGGCTTCTCTTGCCTGGAAACTGAACGAAGATCTGCTTCCCGATGTGGAACAGATTGACATGCTCAAACTGAGAATGGGTTACGGAAAAACCGGATTCTCCGAGATTGGCAATTTTGCCTATGAAGCAAACCTGAGTGCCTACAGCCAGTTCTCCCCTGTTTTTGGCACTTCGCAGTCTTTGAATCCCGCCCTGAATGTGCTCGACAGCTTTGGCAATGAACTGATACAGTGGGAGTCTTCTGCCATGACCAATATAGGGGTGGATGTCAGCCTTTACAGGAATAAGCTGACGGCAAGCCTTGAGTACTATATCAAGAATACCGATAACCTGATTGTTGACAGATCTGTCTCCAGGATTTTTGCACGTATTACAGAACCAAAAGTAAATCTGGGAGACCTCCGGAACCGGGGACTTGAATTCAATGTCTCCTATCGCGAAATGGAAGGCAATGTCAATTATGAAATCAGTGGTATGCTAACCACCATAAAAAATGAAGTGCTGGACATTCCCGAAACCTATATTGATGGCAATAACATTGCCAGAGTAGGAAACACCGTGGGCTCCCTGTATGGGTATATAGCCGAGAGGATTGTAACTCCCGAGGACTTTGATACCGATGGCAACTACCTCTTCGCTATCCCCTCAGAAGGCATCCCCTCCCCTGGAGATCTGAAATTTACAGACCTCAACCTCGACGGGGAAATTACGGATGAAGACCGAACCATTATCGGGAAACCTATTCCGGATCTGATCTACTCCATCAATGTGAATCTCTATTACAAGAATTTTGATTTGGGCATGTACTGGTATGGTTCCAGGAATGTGGATGTTTATAACTCGCAGCGCGCAAGCGTGGAGTGTTTTGCCAGTCAGGATCTGGACCACAATAAAACAGTCGGATTTGCAGAGAACTATTACCGCAGCGACCGTCCTTCTGCAGAATATGTTCGGGCAGACATCAACAACACCAACCTGAACGATCGCATCTCTACCTGGTGGGTAGAGGACGCCTCTTTCCTGAGAATGAAAGATGTCCAGTTGGGGTATACACTTCCGAAGCACCTGGCACAGCGTATCGGAATGTCGGGAGCAAGGCTGTATTTGAGTGGTGTGAACCTCCTCACCATTACTAAATACAAGGGGCCCGATCCGGAATCTGCCACCACAGGTCCGCCTATGCGGGTGGGAACCGACTGGGGAACCTATCCCATGCCCAGGATCATTACCGCAGGTGTCCAGATTGATTTCTAATGGTAAAAATGTATGTCATGAAAAATGCAATTCATAAAACAACCCTCCTTGTTCTGCTGGTATTGAGCAGCGCTTGCAGTGAGGAGTTCCTTGAGGTCGAAAACAAAAACAACCTGACCGACGCGAGTTTCTATCAGACACAGAATGACTTCCTGCTGGCCCTGAACTCCTGTTATTGTCCCCTGGCCGACGGGGGACTGTTTGGTCTGGGCATGCAGCTTGCAGCCGGGACCTGGGAGGACAGAACCCTTTTTGAGACCACCAACAGAGACAATCTGAGCATGATGAGTTCGAGCAGTGATGAATGCCACACAACCTGGCAGGCGCTGTATTTTGGGGTATACCGCACCAGTGATTTCCTCAGAAAGCTGGCCGAACAAACCAGTGTTGAAGGTTTTACCCAGGAAGAAAGGGCGCTTTACGAAGCCCAGATCAGAGGACTTAGAGCCATGTACTATTTTTATCTCGTAACCTTATTTCATAAACCCGTTTATTACGACGAGCTGAATTTCCCGGTAGACTATAATCAGAATTTCAGCAATGGGGATCCCTTACAATTCTGGGATAAAATTGAAGAAGACCTGGCCTTTGCCATCGCACATCTTCCCAAAAAATCGGAGTATGCCGACGAAGACCTGGGAAGGGTTACATCGGGGGCTGCCAGTGCCCTTCTGGGGAAAGCCCTGCTTTACAAACACTACCACTATTATGTGGCCGGCGGAAGCAAAGGTGGATCCGAAGATCTGGAAGATCTGTCAAAGGCCAGGGATGCCTTTCTGGATGTTATGAACTCGGGGGAATATGCGCTGGTACAGCCCAAAGCACCCAAAACCAGGAAGGACTACATGATGGCACTGCTGTCGAATACAGCCTACACTGACCTACCCTCGGAGAACAACAGTTACCAGTCGGAAAACAATGTGGAATCGGTATGGGAGGTGCAATACGACGATGAACTCATCCAGAGTGGATGGCTTCCTGGATGGCAGTGGACCGGGTCACTCAATACGCAGTATTTCTCGCCCCACAGCAATAGTTACAAGAACCATGAAGTGCATCCCGACTGGTTTTTTGCCTGTGATACAGTGGGAACGCCTGCCGGTTTCGACAGAGATCCCCGTGCTTATGCTTCATGCTATCTGGATGGCGATACCATGCACATTGATCCGGCCAATCCCTATTTTAAGAAATTCAATTCCTATGTCAATACCAAGCGGATTGCCCGATCGAGAGGACTTGCACATGACGATCAGCCCTCGGTCTCCTTTGGGATGAAAAAATACTATTTCCCGATCTATGAAGAGAGTGGCACAGCCTCGCCCAACAACGACCCCACCAACCGCAGGGTGATTCGTTATGCCGATGTGCTGCTCATGTATGCCGAGGTCATGTTCCTGTTGGGTGACGATGGCAGCGGGCTAAGTGCCCTGAACCAGGTGCGTGCCAGGGTAGATATGGATCCAATACCGGCTCTAAGCAGCGAGGCAATCGTACACGAAAGGGATATTGAACTGGCCTTTGAGAGTCACCGCTGGGGTGATCTGGTGAGGTGGAGTTTTGATCCTGCCTGGGGAATCGACTGGGATGCCCTTTTAGGGCCCGGCGTGTTTAAGGTCGGCAAACATGAGTACTATCCCATTCCCATCTCAGAAATTGATGTAAACAGCGGAGAATTAAAGCAAAATCCCGGCTGGTAACCCAAAAACACAGAAAGATGAAAAACAGCACAATAGCAGCAATGATCCTGGCCTTCCTGCTTATTCTCTTCGGGTGCAACAAAGAGGAGCCTGCAGCCGTTTCTGCTGCTTTCACAACCAATCTGGTGAACAATACAGTAGGTGTCGGTGATCCGGTTACTGTTTATCTGCAGGATGCGACCGGCGAGTTCCTGACCTATTTCATGGGCCTGGACTCAACGGACAGCTATGGTACAGGAACAGGAAAAAGCCTGGAGACAGGCACTGATTCCCTGGTACTTACCTACTATACTGCGGGCAGATATGCATTTACCCTGGTGGCCATAAGCTACGGAAACTGGGGAGAAACTGTCAGCGAAGCACGGCAGTCGCTAGATATCACCGTTGTGGCTGATGAATAGTAGTTCCGGCAGACTTTTCAATTCCCCGGAAAGCCTGTAGGCTAAGGCCTGATCAGGTCGAGGAGTTTTTTGTCAAGCTTGTAGCCATACCAGTCTTCGTAGTCCACATCCTTGCGCCCGGAATTCAGGATGCCGAAATCACCGACAAAATTCCAGAGGGCAAAGCCTATGTTGTGACTGCCGATGATGTCGAGTATGTCTCCGAACCAGGAAAGAAAGATCGCATGTGGGGTCTTGTTGTAGCATCCACATTCCCCGCAATGAACACCGACCCCCTTCTCGACCAGTTCGATCCAGGGCGCATAGAAGGCTTCCAGCATCTCACGGCTCAGGTACTGATCGCCTACCTGTCCCGGATATTTCAGGGAGGGCAACCCGGCAATCTGCTCGGGAGAATAGACCCATTGAGCCTTGTAATGCGAGACAATGTGTGGGAAATACCCCCTGCAGCTCTGGACAATTGGCAGGTGGGTGATCTCCGGAATCACCTTCGTTCCTATATCGTTCCCGTCGGCTACAACCAGGTGGTCGGGATTCACCGCCCATATCGCTTTTGCTGCTTTTTCAACCAGTGTGGCATAGGCATATCCGGAAACAATTGTTTTCGATGAATGCTGGTCATTCATCGCCTCGACCCAGGCAGGTTCATTCAGCAGGTCAAAACTAATCTGCTCCCGGCTGAGTTGCTTATAGCGTCTGGCCCACATATCCCAATGCCAGTAAAAGGCCTCCCGGGCTTCCTCATCAAGCCAGAGGTTGTAGGGCTCTCTGAACCCGGCATTGATGCAATAACCCGGAGCCCTGTGAAGGTTTATGCTTGCATGCATGCCATACTTGTTAATCAAAAAGACCAATTCATCCACCTTTTCCAGTGCGGCTTCATCCACTTGGTAAACCTCCTCGGGAAGGATGTCCCGGCTACGGTCAAAGTCCAGGTAGGACGGATAAGCAATGGGAATACGCACAAAGTCGAAGCCCCAGTCCGCCATCCATTTAAGCTCTTCCTCTGTCGTCTGCCTCCAGGCATGCTGTGGATCGGGCGAGAAAAAATCCTGAACATTAAAGCCCTTCCAGGTGGGAATGGGTTTTGGGGCTTTTTCCGGTGTATTCGCAAATAGGATGGCCGAATTTCCTGCCAGGCCCACAGTCCCTGTGAGCAATGCGCTTTGCTTTAAGAAAGTCCTTCGGTCTGGTGACATCTGTGTTTGAGTTTGGTTTGCTTAAAGGTAGAGGATTGTGGGAACTATGCAAACTGCAGGTACAAATGTGCCCGCTTGCCCAGCCTGCCGGCTCTTCAAATTCGAAACGGATCTGTTCGGGCCGTTTTATTACCGGCCTTTTAGATGCCTGTCGAGAAAGGAAAAGACTTTAGCTACATTTTCTGTCCCGTAAAATGCGGGCCAGTATCCATGCCCCGTAGCAGGAAACAATTCCAAATAAACATTTTCATAGCCGATGGCCTTTCCCAGGGCACGGGCAAGCATCACCGAACCCTGGTAGGGGACCAAGTTGTCTTCACAGCCATGTTGAATAAAAAAAGGCGCATCGTCGGAAGAAACCCAGGTAGTCGGATCTGCTTCTTTTACAAGCCCGGGAAGCTCAACAATGGCTCCACCCAACAGTAGCGATTCGGGAGAATCCGGTGTTGAATGGAGCAAAGGATGCGCTACCCTGCTCGCCTTCAACTGCTCATCCATTTCCAGAAAATCCGTTGGGCCAAACCAGTTTACCACGGCCTGTACCCGGCTCGATTGGTCGGAATGCCCCAGACTTAAGTCCTCCAAATGAGCAACATCACCTGTCGTCCCCAGCATGGATGAGAGGTGTCCGCCAGCCGAATCCCCCCAGGCGGCTATCTTTTCAGGATTGAGTTTGTAGTTGCCTGCATTCGCTCTCAACCACCTGAGGGCTGCCTTGCAGTCATGGATCTGAGCGGGCCAGATGGCTTCACCGCTAAGTCGGTAATTGATTGAAACAACAGCATAACCCCGCTTCAATCCGCAAAGCATTGGCTCAAGCACGCGGTCTCTCTTGTCGCCTTCCATAAAAGCCCCCCCATGAATGGAAAGGATAACCGGGAAGGGCCCTTCACCATCTTCGGGGAGATAGATGTCCAGTTTTTGGGCCTCTGAAACAGTGGCATAAGCGATATCGAGGTATTTATTCCTTATTCCACTTATATCAGCTTTTTGGGCCTGGACTATTGCGGAAACCTGGATGAATACTATTGATGCACAGATGATTGCCTTATTCATGATGCTCATTTGCTTTTCGTAAGAAGAGTTTTACAAAGTTAGTTTATTCGTGCAAGATATCCCTAAAATCATCTCAATGGGGGAAAAAACGAAATGAAAAATATTTCTTAAATTTATACATGAATCTGCCCAAAAAGGCAGGAGGCTAAACACCCCCGATTAGAAAACTCAGCTTTACGGCAACCCTCCTGAAATCAGTACATGAACCAACAGGCGCTTAGCCGCTATTGAAAAACCGACCCTTCCTGTGCAATGAAACGTATTCTTCTGCTCATAGCCTTATTTATTCCTGTTGCCAGCCTGAGTGCACAAAATGCCCCCGTCATCGGAACCCCTCAGGATGCGACCCTTTTCGTGGGTTCGGGTTTGAATTTCCTGATGATTCCCAATGTGAGCGATGGAGATGAAGGAGTCGGCCAGGAGATCTCTTTCTCGGCAACATCCTCAGATCCGTCCATCCTCGAGATCAATGACGTGAGCTATTCTGCCGGACATACCATGGCTGTGATTCATGCGACAGAAAAGGGGCTTAGCGGAACTGTAAGCATTGGCGTGGAAGCCACCGATGAAGATGGTTCCGTGCAAACCTCCTTCGATGTCAGCATAGGCGCGTACCACAATCAGGGAATTAATTTCGAGATTCACGACATCGTATTCTGGCAGACCCATGTTCCGCTGAATTCCAGTCCGGCTTTCAGCATGATTGCGGAAAACGGAATGGCCCCTTACAGCCAGATCGATCTGAAAGGACTGGACCTTTCAGTATACGCCGATTGTGATGGAGACATCTGTACCGGGACCGACTTTTTTACGGCGCTTTTCAAGGGATATTTAATTCCTCCCGTCAGCGGAGACTATTATTTCTATATGGTTTCGGGCGACCATAAAAGTATCGGAATAAGCGACAGCGAAGACTTCGACGATGCCGAAGTCATTCTGCACTCCGTTGACGGAATAGGAACTAATGCGGGCGAGAGGGAGTGGAAATCGGTTCAGATTAGTCTGGAAGCCGGAAAATGCTATGCGATATACGGCACCCACTGGAATGTTCACACCCTTATGGGAGGCCTGAAATGGGAAGGCCCCGGGATTGAAAAGGAATACATACCGGGGGAGTATCTATCCTATGTTTATGACGTATTTAAACCATCTGTACCGGCTAACTTCAAGCTTCTGAATACAGGAATCACAGATATCGTGCTCAGTTGGTCGGAGGCAACGGATGATCGCAACATAGCTGGCTACAACCTTTATCTGAATGGCCTCAGATTCAACGATACACCCCTGAAGGATACAAGCTGCCAGCTTGGCAATCTAAGCCCGGGAACAGACTATTGCATGGTGGTTACTTCAGTTGACATGGCCGGAAATGAATCAGCAGAGAGCAATCCTGTTTGCACCACTACCTACCTGGAAGATGAAGTAGCCCCCCTCTCCCCCACAAGCCTTGAAGCGAAAATTGTTTCAGATCTTGGACTCAAAGTGGAGTGGAGTGGAGCCAGCGATGGCGAAACCGAGATCAGGGGCTATCGCTTGTATGTGAACGGGGAGCTCTACACTGTCGATGGACTGATCTATGAAGAAGAATCCGAGATTCTGGGCCTGACCCCGGAAACAGACTATGCGATTGAAGTGGAAGCCCTGGATGCTGCCTATAATGTATCTGATAAAAGTGAAGCCCTGATTGTGAGTACCACTGCTTTTTCACCCTACGACACCAGCATAAGCAGCACAAAGGGGCGTTTGAGCATTCTGATGGACCCCATTGGCAGGAGCGAGGGCATAGGCATTAACCCAAACTATGTATCGGGAGAATTCCTGAACGATCCTGAGCAGGTCAGACTGATTAAAGAACTGGAGGCAGGAGCCATCCGCTGGGGTGCCCTGGATGCGAACCCGCTGAATTTTAAGGATTTTACAGGCCCCGGAAAGCCAATAACCTTTGGCCGGTTTATGGATTTCTGTAACCAGACAGGGGCCTATACGGTCATCTCCTGTGGGGTGGAAGATGGAAGCGACTGGCGAAAGCATCCCGAGACCTTTTCCAACTTTCTGGAATACCTCGCAGGCGGTGCTGAAACCACCTATGGAGCAAAACGGGTGGCAGAAGGCTACAGCCAATCCTTGCTTGAAGGAAGCCCGGGAATGGTATTTGAGTTTGGAAACGAAGTGTGGGGTGCAGATGCACATGCTGCCCAAATTGGCTCGGACTATGCTGAATATGGCCGCTGGTGCCGAGAGATGGCCACCGTCATGCGTGCATCAAACTACTTTGATGATGAGAAGATATTCCTGAGCTATAGTGGCAGGCGTCCGGTGGCCAGCGATAGTTATGGACTCTATGAAGAGCTTTTTAAAGGAGATACGGGTGAGGTCGACTGGCTGGCGGTGAGCGGATACCTTGGGGGAAACCTGAACTATTCACCGGAAATTGATCCGGGTGAGAGCGAACTGGAATACTATAAAAACGGGATCAGGGAAATGATTCGCAACCTGAACGGGCTTGAGGAGACCATGGATGTGGTTTTGCAGACCTGTGGAGACATCAAACCCACCTACTTCTACGAGTCAAATATGACCACATCCGCTTACTACGGGCGGCTTGGTCAGGCTGTTATTCAGACCGATTACTATGCATCGCTTGTGGAAAAAGGAGGAGTCCTTCCCACCATCTTCCATCTGACCGATGGCCAGTGGAAGATGGTCGTTCCATCGCAGGACTACAAGAAACTTCCGCTCTTCCATACCACCATGTACTACAACAGGTATTGCAAAGGGAATGCACTCAAAACAGACTTTGTCACAAGCCTGAATACCTCGTATGATCCGGTTGGTTGTCATATCTATTCGGAAGGTGATGCCTTTGGACTGATGTTAGCGAGTCGTGATTTTGAGAACGACTGGACCGTACAACTCGATCTTCCCGATGAGCTTGAATTAATGAGGCCGGAATCGGTTAAAATGTACACCATTACCGGAAACGGATACAGCACCAGAAAGGCAAGGATCGATTCTTCGGTAGTAAGCATGTCGGACAGTATGCTCATAAAGGTGCCTAAATACAGCATGGTGGTCATGGGTTTTGAGGGAAGCGGAGCGGGTATTGAGAATGTCCCGCTGGGGTTTTATGACTATAAGGCGGCCGATTCCATTTCGATTTATGCACTGGGAGGCATTGAGGTATATGAAATCAATGGCCGGGATAAACTGATATTTAAAGCAGATGTTTTTCCCGAAGGTATTCTGTCCGACGCCGTAATCTGGAGCCTTGAACCGGATAGTGTTGAAGCCAGCTATGCTTTAATGCCTTATGGCTTTGATGTCAGGGGGTCAGGAACCTGCAACGGAAATGGAACCGTCAGGGTTCGTGCACATGCCTGGGACAATCCCGCGGTCTATGACGAAGTGGAAGTGACCATTTCGGGACAGGGGAGCAACTGCAACGTGGGGATTGAGGGCTCAATGAAGGAAGAATTGCGTATTTATCCGAATCCTGCCAGTGGCCTGCTGTATGTAAGCGGTTTACCAGATGGTACAAAGAAACTGGAGGTGTTCGACATAGGCGGACGTCTGTGCCTTTCGGCAGAGAGCGTGGATAAAGAAGCTGAAATAGACCTGTCGGATTTCGATTCCGGGCTCTATCTTCTGAAGGTTTCCGGCTCGCGTGAACTGTTGATCAGGAAATTCATTTGTGACTGATGGGAGAACTAAAAATCCTTAAATTTACCGACGGGAACTGATTCCCCTCGCATGAAGCGGTTTTTATTACCAATTCTATTTCTGTCCGGCTTTTTGCTTGTCCTTCAGGGACAACATACCGAGGTGAGGTTTCACCATCTGGGCGTTGAAGACGGGCTTACACATAGCCTGGTTTCGGCGATTGTGGAGGATACACTGGGTTATATCTGGATCGGCACCCAGGATGGTTTAAACCGCTATGATGGTTATGAGTTCCGGACCTACTACAAGGGCGAGGGCGACCGAAGTCCCTCAGACAGCTGGATCGCCACGATTTATGTGGACAGCCATAATCAGTTGTGGATTCAGTATGTCGGCCATGGGCTCAACCGCTTCGATCCGACCACAGAAACCTTTAAGGACTATGCACCGGATCCGCTCAATGAATCCAGCATCTCGAGCAATCTAACTCCTTCTGATTATGCAGCGGACCATATGTTTTTTGAAGATTCCGACCAACAGCTTTGGATCGGTACAGGTCATGGCCTCAACCGCTATAACAGGGAAGATGACAGTTTCACCCGGTTTTTGAGTGATCCCGATAATCCGGCAAGTTTAAGTGGTGACAGGATTACATGCCTGTTCGAGTGTAAAGAGGGCTACCTGTGGGTTGGAACCACAAACGGGCTGAATCGCTTAAACCGGGCAAGCGGCGAAGTTAAGCAATTTACGGCTCAGCCTTCCAGCAACAGGCATATACGCGAATCGCTTATTTGCTCGGGCTATTGTGCCGAAGACGGATCCATCTGGGTGGGTACCCAGCGGGGGCTGGATCTTATTCTCAATCCCGGTGATGAGCATTCTAAGGTACTTCATCTGTTATCGGAACCTCTGAATCCCAATGATCTTGTTGGCATCAATAAGATCATCAGAACACCCACAGGGGAAATGCTTGTGGGTTCCAGTCAGGGCCTTTACAGAATCCATCGGGAGGGCGATCAGTACCAGGCCATCCTCTATCCGCAGACCAGGGGTATTCCTGTTTCTCGCATGCTTGTCGATTCCAGGAATTACATCTGGGTCTCTTCCGGTGAAAATGTAGAGCGGAGCCTTTTCAGGCTTAGTCCCGATGCAGCACATCTTGAGTCCTTTGAAATTGGCCGAAACGATCCCTTCATGTTCAAAGGCGGACGGGTAAAAGGCCTGTTGGAGAGCCGGACCGGCCTGGTTTGGATCGGATCCGAAAAAAATGGGATATACCGGGTCGATCTGAATGCACGACAGTTTAAAACCATCGACAACTACCCGGGCAGGGGCCTGTATATCAGCGACAATGAAGTCTATTCCATCTATGAGGATGACAATCAGCAGCTTTACATTGGAACGAAAACAGAATTGAACCTGATCGATTTGAAAGACGGTTCCACCAAAGGCTTTAATAACAGGAAAGAACTGAAACGGGACATTCCCTGGGAGTATTCCCCCAATCTTTGTGCAGAGCTGGTGGGGGTGTTGGAGCCCAACCATGAGGGTAAAATCTGGATGGGCGCTTTCGATTACAAAGTGAGCCTCTATGATCCGGGAAAGCAACAATTTCTGAATTTTCACCTGGATGAGTTCAATCCCGAGTCCTTTCTTCTATGGTCCATGCGATCCATCTGTGTAACGAAAAGTGGCGAGGTTTACTTTGGATCTACAGGCCTGGGCCTGGCACAGCTCCGGGATGATGCATATTCTTTTGAATACTTTCCGAAAGTGGAAACCGGGGATTCAAGCGGGCCCAATGACGGCCATATTCAGTCCATTTATGAGTCTTCGGACGGAATTCTCTGGCTGGGTACCCTCAATGGCGGACTGAACCGTTTTGATGCGCAAACCCGCCTTTTTAAACACTATGTAAACGATCCCGGGAATCCCGGATCCATTTCCAGTAACCGGGTAACCTGCATCCTGGAACCGGAGATTCACAGCGGTGATCTACTCTGGATCGGAACCAATAACGGGGGATTAAACCGCTTCGATACGAAGAAAGGCGCATTCAGCAGCTATGATATAGAGGATGGTTTGCCCAGCAATACCATTCATGGGATTCTGGAGGATAAACTTGGAAACCTTTGGCTGAGTACAAACAAGGGGCTCGCGCAGTTCGATCCCCTGACAGAGCGTTTTAGTGTTTATTCGACAGAAGACGGACTGGTGGGTACAGAATTCAATGAGGGAGCCTTCTTCAAAAACAAGAAAGGGATCATGTATTTTGGCGGCACAAAAGGTGTCATCTACTTCGATCCGGGAGAGATTCGCGAAAAACCCGACTATGAAGTCCCGGTGATTTTTACCGGGTTCTATATTTCGGGGGAGGAGGTACGGCCTCTGGACACGATCAATGGACGAGTGATTCTGGATCGGTCCATCTCCATGACCAGGGAGATCAGCCTGAGTCACAGGGAACGCTTTATTTCATTTGAGTTTGCCTCCCTGGACATGGCCGCAGCCATGAAGATCAGGTACAGGTACATGCTCGAGGGCTTTGAGAAATCCTGGAAGGAGGTGGACGCAAATCACCGTTACATCTCCTATACCAACCTGCCCAGTGGAAGCTATCGCTTAAAGGTCATGGGGACCACCAGCGATGGAAACACCTTCAGGGAGCCCACAGAAATTGTGCTCAATATTCTCCCCCCATTCTGGAAAAGAACGGTTTTCAAAGCAATCCTGGCCTTCCTCATTTTCCTCATCTTCCTGTCAATTTTGTCCATCAGGACCCGGGTTCTTCAACATCAGAAAAAGCTCCTGGAACGAGAGGTAGAGGAGCGAACCCGCGATCTGAAAGAGGCCAACAGTTTGTTGGGCAATCGAAATGAGGAGATTCAGGAAATGGCGCAGCGTCTGCATGAAACGGATCAGATGAAATTGAAGTTTCTCACCAATATTTCCCATGAATTCAGGACCCCCCTGACCCTGATTCTCGGTCCTACCGAGAAGCTCCTGAAGCTTGAGAACTATGAGGATGCAGCGGGCGTAAAGCAGGAGCTTAAACTGATGTATCGAAACGAAAGGAGGTTGTTTAAACTGATCAACCAACTGTTGGAGGTCAGGCATGTGGAAACCGGAAATCTGAAGTTGTCCGTTGCCAAAGATGATTTACTTGCGTATCTCAGAGGCATCTATCTCCTGTTCCTGCCTTATGCCGAAAAGAAGGAAATCGATTTTTGCTTCGAATCCGGATTGGACAGCATTCGAATCCTATTCGATGCTGATAAAGTGGAAAAGATCTATTACAACCTGCTTTCCAATGCCTTCAAATACACCCCTGTCGGGGGGAGGATTGTATTCTCTGTGAGCAGGACTAAGGAAGCAGGCGACTGGGTAAAGATCTGCGTGGCAGATGGGGGCCCGGGTATTCCGAAAGAGCACCTGGAACATATATTTGACCGCTTTTACCAGGTCAGCAATAAGCACCAGTCTGCGAAGATCAGTTCAGGAATCGGACTTTCCCTCTCCCGCGATCTGGTCAAGAGCCATCATGGATTGATCAATGTTCGGAGCGAGGAGGGGCAGGGAACCGTTTTTGAGGTTCTCCTGCCTGCAAACCCCGATGCTTACAGTGAAGAAGAGATTTTGGTTGAGCCTGAACGCGACCTGAATATGGAGTATATTTCCTCCATGCTGGAAAACTATGAGAGTGACGGCAGTGAGGGCCTGGACAGCGCCCCCGAAGACGAAGAACTTTTCCGGATTCTGCTGGTGGAAGACAACCCCGATCTGCAAATGTTTCTCTACAATGAAATGAGCCCCACCTACAACATTGTATCGGCACAAAACGGGGAGGAAGCATTGAGGCTTGCTACCGAAGGCCTTCCCGATCTCATTATCAGCGATATAATGATGCCCGTGATGGATGGCATTGAGCTTTGCAAGAGAATCAAGGAGAATGAAATCACCTGTCATATCCCGGTCATTCTTCTAACGGCAAAAACCGGAACCGAAAGCCAAATCGAGGGTTTTGAATCGGGCGCAAGCGACTTTATTACCAAGCCCTTCAATCCCGAAATCCTGAGACTAAAGGTGAAAAACATTCTGGATTCGAGAAAGCGGCTGGCTAACAGGTTCTCGGAATCGGCAAAGTATATCCCCGAAAACATCAGTATTACCGAGATCGATCAGGGTTTCCTGGAGAAGCTTGTAAGAATAGTGGAGGAAAACATCGATGACCCCGAGTTGTCGGGTGACCGGCTGGCAAGCGAACTCGGGATAAGCAAGGGAAATCTGTACAAGAAGTTGAAAACCCTGACCGGCATGACCGTCAATATTTATGTGCGGACCATTCGGTTGAAGATCGCTGCAAGGCTCCTTAAGCAGGGGAATTACAATATCTCTGAGGTGGCCTATGCCGTCGGCTTCAACAATCCAAAGTACTTTTCGACCTGTTTCAGCGAGATGTTCAGGGTCTCACCCAAGGCCTACATGAAAGACTGTCCCCCTGTTCTAAAACGAACGGCCAGCTCCTAGCGGGTCGTAAATGTGCTGATTTTCGCAGTTCCGGAGAGCCCAGCCGGTATTAAACCATATTCCTCCCTGGGAATGGTTTCAAGGGGGTAGGCCCATGCGATGGGCAGGCGGCTCACATTGGTTCGGGTTCGTCTTTGCTGCGCCGGGAGTCTGGCGTCTCCAACCAGGCCATTTGCCCAGGTATTGGCCACATCCACCCTCAACAGATTCTTTCCAGTTTGCAGCTGAGCTGTAATATCTGCCCGGAAAGGCTTCTTCCACAATACACCTAAGTCCTCGCCATTCAGGTACACCCTGGCCACCTCAACAACTGAGCTAAGCTCAAAGAATACGCGCTGATCCGGGTTAGCCTCGCCATTCCAGTCAAAGGCCTTTTCATAGGTGGCTATTCCCGAGAAGAAGCGAATGCCATCCTCGGGTCTCCTGTTCCAATACACAAGCGAATCGAAAACCACCTCTCCAATCCCACCCGATTCCTCCGGGAAACAGATCTGCCAGGGCCCTTTAATTTCGCGGGTAGCAAGCATTTTATCTTCCCTGAACCAGGCGGGTGGATGCCCCTGTTCCAGGCAGGCTTCATTTTCATCATCCGCATAAAAAACAACAAAGACTGAGCCATGGGCATCCAGATTCAGGTCCAGCTCCAGGCCGGAGGCTACTTCCCTGCTTTCGGCCCTGTACATGAGTCCGCTTGCAGGATCCCAGTATTCTGCCCTGCCTCCTTTCTGCCTGAAAACAGCTTTACCCGAAACCGGCCGGTCAATTGCATTTCGGATAAAATAGATTTCCGTGTCGCCCCTGCTGCGATGGATGAAATCCAGCGCATCCTTTTCCGTGCTTCCCCTGAAATCAAAATCGGGACCTATCCCTTTCTCCCTGAGTATGGAACGCAGGTCCTCCCCGCAGATGATCTCTCCCAATCCATATTCCTGGCGCCTTACATGAATGCCGTCGCAATCCCCCCATATTTTTTCTGCCAGTTCGCGGACCCTTATGTCGTGTTGCTCCCGCTTGTACAAACCATGGCTTCTCAAGGGTTTTGGACCAACGATGGTGGCGCCTGCCTCGGTCAGTTTTCCGATCTTTTCCAGAATGCCGGCTTGTATATGGTCTTCATCGGGAAGAACCAGCAATGCATAATTCTGCCCATGTGGGAGGACCAGTCTGCCATCCTTTACTTCAAGCTTATTCAGAAGGATGTCGGAATTGCATACATCATAGTCGAACCCAAATCCCAGGCCCTCCACAATATGTTTCGGGGGCACAAAATTGGGTGCCGAATCGCCATAGTAGAAAAGTACATCACCTATAAATTGGCCCTGCTGAAGCATGTAGGAGCACCTTCCAAGGTATTCGATAAAGGGTTTGCTCATGGGCCACCATATCCGGTTTTCATTGATGAGGGTGCCAAAAGCATAGGCCCATCCGGGAGTGCCTGCCTCTTCAGGTGTATGGGGCCAGGTATGGAAATTTATCCGGTTCAGCCCCTCACAAAAAGCCCTGTCGACAGTTGGTTTCAAATCGCCCGGGCCCTCATTCCAAAGGTGGATGCCGGTAAAGGCTTCTGCCTCGACATACTTTTGGTTGTAAATGTGGGAGGCACATGCAACGCCCTTGATCACATTTAAATCGGTCAGAAAATGCCTCTCATCCTCCGTTCCTCTGTATGCCCTCCAGTAATCGCTATTCTGAGGAAGATGCCAGAATTCGCCCCTTGGAAAAGAAAGGGATCCCGATGACAGGAGCGATTCAAACGGACAATTGTGGATGGGCATCCCGGGGCCTGCAGCCTCGGCCACAAAACCCACACCGTGCTCTTCACAAATCTCGCGGGTGCGGCGGTAGTGGTTTTCAATAATGAGGTCGGACAATACCCTGCGAAAGTCGTACATAAAGCGGCGGCTAATCTCCGGGCTCTCCACTGTTTCTCCGTCCAAAACCGGGAGATAAGGAAGCAAACTATAGCCCATTCTTTCCTGAAATTCGTCGAGCATTTGGGGTGTCCACAAGCGGCCCTTCACTTCATAACTATCTGTATAAAAATAACTGAGTCCTGATTCTCCAAGTGATTTCCCCAGGGCTTTCTCCAGTTTTTCGATAAAATACCGGATATGCCTTTCACTGGCCTCTGCATTGAAATGATCAATCATGGGCCCGTGCGAATTGGGTGTGCTCGAAAACATTGGCTGACCCGTGTTGGTACACACATAGCGGACCACCGTCCACTCCCCCTCGGGGACATCCCAGTTCAGCACTCCTGAGGCATCCATCCGCTCACTCAGATCCAAAACCTTCCCTTCGATGCATTCATTTTCCCCCTTAACTGAAGGCCACGCCAAAACCGCCACATCTTTATAAAAGACGGGCAGGCCGTCCACGCCAAGAGTTATAAAGACCTTGTTCTCATCGTCTTCTTCAGTTGTAAGCGGAAGTTCGGGAAAAGGCAGTACGATCTTCTGTTTACCCGGGCCGGAAACCTTAAGCCTGGAGTCAAACAGCCCCATGGTCTGGTGCTCGGGAAGGGTCCAGCTTCCCCCCGCATTCCATCCACTCGAAATGATCAGTCCCAGGTCCAGCCCAATCCTTTCAGCCTCATTAATGGCATGGCAAATAGCCTCAACCGACTCGTCCCCCATAAAAGGAGGCCCTGCCGGTACAACCCCCGCCTCATCCATCACGCTTCGAACATCCCAGATGTCAAAACCCCCAAGTCCCATGCGCCTGGCCTCTTCCATCTCCCGTGTAATCTCCTCTAACTGAAAATTCCCATCCACCCAGTCCCACAAAGCCCTGGGACGAGCCTCAAGGGGCGGAGACCTGAACCCCTCGCGGAGCCCGTCGATTTCATCCTTCTCTGTGCGATTACATGCCGGCAGCAATGCCACTGCCATCAGCATGGAAAACATCGTGAATTTCAGTTTCATACCACAATAATTAATTCAATATGAATGATTTATGAGATACTGTGCCATCCCCCTTTCCTGGCTGTCACTTCCCGGCCAAACATATTGCAATGACGCATAAAGGTAACTATAGCTGAAGGATTAGTCAATGCACAAGGGGGAATGAGTATATTTATCCGATGCTTGCTGGAAAATACCATACTTTATCAGAAAAATAGGGAACCATGCCCATGCTACATATTCATACTTTTAGGGTTGGGTTGAAAAACACAATAAACATGATTCGAAATACGCTCAAGTCGGTCTCTTTCTTGCTACTCTTTCTGAGTTGCTTCTCCTGTCAGCATAAATCGGGCCCATGGAAACTGGAGTCGCCTGATAAACAACTCTGTGTCGAGGTATTCCTGGACCACTCGGAAAAGTCCGGAAGGCTTCACTATACCGTCAGCCGGGTTATCGATGGCAGCACGACAGAAATAATGGATCCCTCTCCCCTGGGAATTAAAAGGGAGGATGCTGCCTTTGTTTCGGGCCTGGAATTTGTTTCTGCTTCCTACCGGGAAGGAATCGAAGATGCCTATACCCTGGTAAGTGGTAAAAAGCTGAAGAATTCCAACACCTACAACAGCCTCTGGTTAAATGTAAGAAACCGGGAAAAGGAAAAACTCACCCTCGATCTGAGAGCCTATAATGGAGGTGTCGCATTCAGGTATCATTTCCCGGGAGAAAGTGAAAACAGTGTAAGGGTATGTGAAGAACTCAGCGGCTTCAACTTTAAGGACGGGAATTTCTGGGCCCATCCCTATGACACAGTCAGTATGTGGACCCCCAGTTATGAAACCTACTACCAGGGCCCTGTAGCTGTTGGAACCAAGGCTCCACCGGGTAAAAGCGGCTGGGCCTTCCCCATTTTGGTGGAGTCGGCAGGAAGCTGGATGATGGTTTCGGAAGCAGGTTTTGATGGAAACTATGGTGCCTCCCACCTTCAACCCGGCTGCGAAAACGGAGAATACCTGATCCGGTTTGCCGAAGCAGGTGAGGCAGAGGGCTATTATGAAAATACTTCGCATTCGGTCCTTCCCTGGAACACGGCGTGGAGATTTATTGCCATTGGAGCCAGCCCGGCATCTGTTGTGGAAACTTCGCTTCCCACAGACCTGGCTGCCCCCTCCGAATTGGACGATCTCTCCTGGATAAAGCCTGGCCGATCCTCCTGGAGCTGGTGGTCGGATAGCGACAGCCCCAGGGATTACGAAAAGATGCTCCCCTTTATCGATTTGGCTGCTGCCATGGGCTGGGAATACCATTTGGTGGATGCCGGATGGAACAGGATGAAAAACGGGGACCTGGAGAAACTGGTGAGCTATGCCGACAGTAAGAATGTAAAACTGCTGGCCTGGTACAACTCGGGAGGAAAACACAATGTAGTTGGGGAAGAACCCCGCGATCTGATGGATCAGCCAATGATCAGGAGAAAAGAATTCGAACGCATCAGTCAGATGGGAATCAAAGGCGTTAAGGTTGATTTTTTCCAGTCCGACAAGCAGGAGATCATAAAGCAGTATCTTGAAATACTCAGGGATGCCGCCGAATTCGGACTGCTTGTAAACTTCCATGGTTGTACCATCCCCAAGGGCTGGAGGAGAACCTGGCCCAACCTCCTGACGATGGAAGCCTTAAAAGGCGGGGAATGCTATCGCTTTAATCCGGATTATCCCCAAAAGGCCCCTGCCCATTTAACCATCATACCCTTTACCCGGAATGCAGTGGGCCCCTGCGACTATACGACGGGGGGCTTCTCGGACAATACCTATCCCCACCTCACCACCTTTGGCTTTGAACTGGCCCTGCCGGTGGTGATTGAATCGGGCATCATGCATCACATCGACACCCCGGAACAAACGCTGGGGCTTCCTTCCTTTGCAGTGGATTTTTTGAAGCGGATTCCGGTGACCTGGGACAATACAAAATACCTGAGCGGCTACCCCGGAAAGGATGTGGTAATTGCGCGTCAGAAGGGTGAGCATTGGTATATCGGCGGAATCAACGGGGAAAAGCGGAGCAAAGAAATCACCATTGATCTTTCCCTTACAGGACAGGCCCCCACCGAGGTTGAACTGATCATCGACGGGGATGGCCCTCGCCACTTGCAGGCAGGCAGGGCAAAAACAAAGGATGGGAAACTGACCCTCACCCTCCAACCCTTCGGCGGATTCACGGGCTACTGGTAGGCCTCTCAGTCCCCGTTTACCTGCGCGCAAGCCATTCTGTTTGCACCCGTTTTGGAATGGCCGCCGATGCTCAGCCTTTCATCCTCCGGCTTTGCCTGAATGCTTATTCTTTGTCGGGCCAGCCCGGATTTTGCTTCAGGTTCGGATTCAGTTCCAGCTGATTCAGAGGAATGGGGAGCAGATAGTCCTGGCCGGGCCTGAAGCCATAACCCGAAGGAAGGGAATGCTGCATGGGATCCAACAGCCCATCTTCATCTACAAACAGGTCGGTTCCCGGGACCAGATCCGGATAGTCTTCCTGTACAAAGCGCATCCCTTTTGGTCGCTTGCCTGCGAACAGGTGATGGGCCCGCCACCTCAGGATATCGTATTTCCGAAAGCCTTCGAAGGAGAGTTCAATATGCCTCTCCCTTCTGACCTCATTGATCAGGGCACTCACTTCCGGATAGAGCCAGTTTGGGTCGTGATCGATGGAACTGATGTCCATGGGGACCATTCCAACGCGATCCCTGAGGAGATTGATGCTTTGGTCCACATCGCTCTGGGTCAGCGTGCCCAGTTCTGCTTTTGCCTCAGCAAAGTTCAGCAGAAGCTCTGCATACCTGAACAGGATCGAGGGGGAGTCATCTTCTCCGGCCACACGCAATTCCATATCCGGCAGGCCTCCCTTTTTCATCATATAGCCAGTTTTTGTGTGGTATTTCTTTTTCCTGCCCCTGGACTCCAGAATGGGAATGTCAAAGCTCTTAATTACCTCCCCATTCTTGCGTTCAAGAACGTCTCCCCGGGTATTCATTGTCTGTAAAAGCCTGGGATCGCGGTTGAGGACAAGGGAATCCAAATTGTCGTCGCCCCGGTAGAGGGGGCTGGTGGTGATGGGTTTCCCATCCGAACACAGGTAGTCATTCACAATGGACCTGGTCATCCCGATACCGGCCGGTTGTGCAATTCTCGACTTGTGTTCGTGAACAAATTCAAAGGACTTGGCCCATTTTTTCTGTAGCAATACCTCCGTGTTTTCGGACAGATCAAGGCTGTTGAACATGCTATAGTAATCGGTTTCCGGGTTGTTATCCTTTTTGTAAATGCTGAACATCCCTGAGGCCATGGCTTCTTCTGCAGCTGATACGGCTTCTTCCAGGAAATGCTCATAGTCCGAGCCCGGTACCCCGAAGGCCGTGCCTTCATGGTACTTTTCCCAGGTGCCTTCAAATAAACAGACTCTCGATTTATAAAGCAATGCTGTTTCCCTGTTCAGCCGTTCACGGTCCTGGTTGTTCCCGGATATCATATATGCTGCAGCCCGATCCAGATCGGCAATTATACTGTCGACCACTACATTACGTGAGGTCCTTGGGGTATAGAGCTCCGGCGAATCTTCGTCCAGGACCTCATCCACCCAGGGAACATCCCCGTAAGACCTGACCAGCTCGAAATAGAGCAGAGCCCTGAAGAAATAAGCCTCCCCCAGGTATTGCTTGTATTCATCGAAGGGGGCTTTGCATTTGCTGTAGTTTTCGAAAAAGTAATTGATCTTGCGTATCCATTTATAGTTCCATCCAGCTCCGCTGACCTGGGCCACCTTCTCGCCATTCCAGAAACTGCTGGGAACGGATTCCACCAGGTCGTCGGTTCCCAGATCGAAGCCCTGGATGCCCATAGACCATTGGCCTCCGTCCCGGAATCGAAGGTAAAACTGGTTCACGTAGTACATGAGTTCGCTGGGGGTCGACCAATAGTCCTCAGCGATAGGTGTATCCAGCGGTCGTCTGTCCAGAAAATCATCCTCACAGGCTGTAATTAAGATCATTAAAACTAAAGCGATCCGTATGGCATATCTTGTTTTCATAGCTGTAATCCGATAATCTACAATGTAATACTTAAGCCCAGGGAGATATTCTTTCTTAGCGGGTACAGCTTCCCTGTTCCCAGATAGGCCCGGCCCAGGAGTTCGGGATCAAACTGGCTGGGAATCTTTGTCAGGGTGAACAGGTTTTCGCCGGAGAGATAGATTCGTAAGCGCTCGATCCGCATTTTTCTGGAAAGCGATAAGGGAAGCGTATAGCCGATTTGCACGTTCTTGAGTCTGAGGTAGGCCCCACTTATGATGTACTTGGATTGTACCTGTTCGTTCTTCCAGTTGTGGTCGGGATTGGAATAGGGCTTAGGCAGATAGGCATCCGTGTTCTCGGGGGTCCAGTAATCCAGATGGTTCACGAAGTAATTGTCCTGTCCCACTCCCCTTGCGTAGCCAAAAAACTTCGTCTTTCCGTGTCTCCGGTTCAGGTAGGTCCAGTCCCTTTTGGCAATCCCCTGAAGGAAGAAGGAAAGATCGAATCCCCTGTAATCGGCACTGAATGTGATCCCAAAATTGAACCGGGGTGTTCGGTTACCCAGAATCACCAGATCTCCGTGGTCTTCAAGGGTGCCTGCACCAATGGATATAACGCCATTTGTATCCAGGTCGGCATAGCGGACATCTCCCGCACTCCAGCGACCGTTGTACAGGTAGGTGGTCTGGTTGGCATGGGCGTCCACTTCACTGTCATCCTGAAAGAATCCCTCGGTCTTAAACCCCCAGATCGCACCTTCTTCGGCACCGGTATAGACAGGACTGACATGTTCATCAAGTTCGTAAACGGTTTTGATTTCTTTGGGATAGTAAGTCCACTTCCGCCTGCTGTCGCCAACCACAGCCCTGATCCCATAGCCAAACTCACCCTCCCTGTCCTTCCAGCCCAGCGTGAGCTCCATACCGCGGTTCTCCTCCTTCCCGGCATTGACATACTCCGACGGGGCACCCAGTACACTGGGCACCTCCGTGGTCGCGGGAATAATAATGTCAGCGCGCTCGGTTATGAAGTAATCGAAACTCGCCTGGAGCCGGTTATCCAAAAAACGCAGATCCAGTCCCCCGTTCAGCGTTGTGACCGTTTCCCAGGTGATGGTCGGGCTGGGGATGGAGGGCATGTCCGCGTAACGCATGGGTTCACCGCTCATCATGTAAAAGTTGGAAGGCCAGGATGCATTCGGGTCCACCGCGGTGATGGACGGCATGAAGGCCGTATAGCTGTATTCGGTGTAGTCGTTGCCCACCGATCCGTAAGATGCGCGGATCTTCATCAGGTTGATCACATTGGCCAGGGGCTCCCAGAAGGCTTCCCTGGAGAGCACATAGGCGGCGGAGGCTGAAGGGAAGAATCCCCATTGGGTATTGGCATTCTTGAAATTGGACGACCCATTGTAACGGGCATTAAACTCGACCAGGTATTTCTCCAGATAATTGTAGGTCAGTCTGCCAAAAAATCCCCTGGTAGCCCAGTGACTCCAGGAATCCCCTGCGTCACGTGCCTGGTACCCCGGAAAGGCCGGATCGCCCAGGCTGCTGTCGATATTTGGGGAATCCTGGGACAACTGCCCCCTTCCCAGTCCCCACAATCCGGACAACTCCTTTTGCTCTTGCTCAAAGCCCAGAAGCAGATAGAGGTTGTGGTTCCCGAAACTCCTGAGATAACTGGTTCGGACATTGATCTGGTCATAGTCGTTCACCCCATAGTAGCGACTAAAATTACTGGTGGAATTATAGGAAGACATGTATTCGGTCCCATCGGGATAATGGGAGTAGTACACCTTTTGCAGGTCCCTGTAGTTCCTGTTGAAATGGTTCCGGGAATACCTGAAAAAGCTTTTCCATCCCTTCAGAGGCTCAAGCTCCATTTCGCATGTCAACCAGATATCCTGATCTTCCGTATTTCTATATCCGCCTTTTTCCAGGACCAGAACCCGGCTGTAGTAATTGATTTCGCCATTGGGCAGGTAGAGTGGCTCTGTTGGAGTCAGGCGCAGCATATTGTGCCAGTGCACGCGGTAGTCAAATCCCTCCTCACCAAAAGGGGTAAGGGTTGTCTGTTTCATGTACTTGGCATTGAAGCTTAGTTTCAACCACTCGGTTATCCCCGCTTCGAGACTCGAATTGAAGTTCTGTCTGCCATAGGAGATGTCTCCGTAATTGAGTTCTCCCTCCTGGTCAAAGAAACCGGCCGATGCATAGTAGCTGAGCCTCTCGCCTCCGCCCCGGATACTCAAATCGTGCTTTTGGCGTAAGGTATTCTTCCTGAAGAACAAATCTCCCCAATCGTTGTTTGCATTCCCATTCATACCGCGATCCCAGACATTTCCATTGGCTTTGGTTTCATAATCGATCTTGCCATCGATGTAGTCCTGCATTTCCTGTATGTCTTCGTCCGTATAGTAGGCAGGCTGTCCGCTGTTCAGACAGGCATAGTTGAATTTCCTGGCATGGTCCACCGAACTCATCCATTCCGGAACCCGGATGGGGTTAGACCAGGACATGTTGCTAGAGTAAGTAAGCCTGGCCTTCTCCCTTTTCTTTCCTTTCTTTGTGGTAATCAGAACCACCCCGAACGGAGCCCTGGATCCATAAATCGCCGAAGCCGCAGCATCTTTCAAAACCGAAACCGACGCGATGTCTTCCGGATTGATCAGGTGGGCATCGGTGGGAACACCGTCCACCAGGACGTAGGGCTGTCCCAGTCCACGGATGCTCCAGTTCATCCGGGCACCCGGTTCGCCACCGGAGAACCTGTTTGTCGAGATGACCAGTCCGGGTGCAGTACCCTGTAATGCCTGTGATACATTCGCAATCGGGCGGTCTTCAATGGCATCTGCCTTCACCACATCTACCCCACCGGTCAGATTTACCTTTTTCTGAGTTCCGTAGCCAACCACAACGAGTTCATCTATGCTCTGGGTATCCGTTTGCATGTTCAGGTTGATCACAACCCTTCCGTCAATCTCGATCATTTCAGTCTTCATTCCCACGAAGGAGAACTGCAACCGGGTGGTTTGGGGGGGTAAGCTGATGCTGTAATTTCCGTCTGCATCAGTGACGGTGCCCAATGAACTTCCAGGAACAGAAACAGTAACTCCGGGAAGCGGCTGCCCGTGTTGGTCCACCACCCTTCCGGTGATCCGGATCTCATCCTGTTTAGTGATCTGGTCTTTAGCCTTTGCCGGCAGACTGGTCCCCGGGGCCTCCAGGCCGCAGAGCAGCAGGAGGATTGCAGCCAGAGAAATACGGCAAACGGGTCCGACTATCCGGATGAGGCACGGGAAGCCCGAAGGGAATCGTTTGTCAAATCGTTTTTCTTTCATCAATCAGATAGTTTAGTTCGGTTTTTAGCTCCTGATGTCCGGGCACTTTTGTTCCTCCCCAGTTTTCGGGCACAGGCATTGCCTCATGCTGAGAGCTCTGGCTCTGTCAGGATTCTGCTCAACTTAGGTGGCACGAGCACAGCCATGATGGCTTCAGTCCTAAATCTTTCGCAGGCCACAGTATGCCATCGGATATGGAAGCAGACCGTTTAAGGGCTCAACGTTTTATAAACTTCAGGAAATGGTCCTGGCTGCCCGATTCGATCCGGATAAAGTAAAGGCCTTCCCCCAGGTCCGACAGGTCGATGGCTGCCCGCTCCGAATACAAACCGCTGAAAAGGCAACGTCCGGAAATATCGTAGAGGCTGAGACCCGAATTCAGGGGCAGAGGTTCAACATACAGGACCTCCCCGGCCGGATTCGGGAAAACCCGGAAAGATCTTGCATCCTCCGCTTTCTCCGGCCCGGCTGACACAATCCCCAGGCTTTCTCCCAGGCTGATCCCGGCTTCTCCCCGTGTATGGATTGTGTCGATCTCTCCGGCACTGAGCAGCCGGTCCCAGATCGCAAAATCATCGATGCTGCCCAGGGCTTCCCCGCGTTCGGTTTCGCCCATCTGGTCCATGCCCAGTTCAAACGATCCCGTGATACTCGCCTGTTCCTCCCCGTTCACATAAAGGGTAAGTTGCTCGTCGTCGGAGGTGATCACCAGATGGGTCCAGGTATTCAGGGGAACCACATAGCCGAAAGAATGGTCTTTCACCTTGTACTTGGTATATCCCACTTCTGAGTCGGTGTCCCATTGTTCGATCCTGAGGGACACCCTGCTGTTGCCAATCAGATGGGTGGCCAAATGGTTTTTGCTGCGCAAAACCCAGACCGATACAGTCCACGGCGGAGGAATGCTGTCACTGAAGATGTCTATCGTCTGACGGTTTTTTGTAAACGAAATTCCCCGCCCGATTTTTCCATCCACGTAAGTCATTTCAGAGGATGGCTGGCCGTGAAGAGCATTTCCGGACAGATCCCGGGTGTGGCCTTCAAAAGGCCAGTAAGCCACCAGGGTCCCGGAACTAAAGTCCCTGATATACAGAATAACCCAGGTGGTATCTCCGCAATATAAAGCATCACAGGCAAGATAGCTGAATGAATCCACTCCACTGAAACCTTCCTCGGGGCTATAGCTAAAAGAACCGTCGGAACTCAAATCCAGGCTACCGCGGAATGTGCTGTCGGCCAGGGTGGCATGCAGGGTGTCCATGTTGAGATCACTGTCGTTCGACAGCACTCCTTCCAGGGCTGTCACGTGAAGGACCTCACCACTCTTCACCCGAAAGACATCGGGTTCCGATACCGGGGGGGCTTCCTCGATAACATCTATTTTCACGATGGCCACGTTGCTCTGGGCAGAGTCATCTAAGGCCACGTAGCGGAAACTGTCCAGGCCAACGAAACCCGCATCGGGCTGATAGCTAAAGCTGCCTTCCGGAGAAAGATCAAGCCTGCCATGAGCTGTACTGTCGACAAGTTGCGCACGAAGGGTGTCCTCGTTGTAATCGTAATCGTTGCTCAGAATACCATTTGCAGCACTCAGCCGGAACAGCCTTCCGGAGGTTGTTACAAAGGAATCGTTTTCTGCCACCGGAGGGTATTCAATTCCTGCAACGGCCTCGGCCCATGGCGACTGGTCCAGGTTCAGATCGACAAATGCGGTGCCAGGGGGTGCTTCGCCCACTTCAGCCCAGGACCTGCCCTGGAACCAGTGATCGAAGTACCCTCCAATAGAATGGATCGCGATCCTTTCATAAGAAAGGTAGTTCAGGAAGGAAAGCTCGACCGTATCCATATCGCCTTCCAGTTGATTGAAACGGGTAAGATCGTCTTCCGCCTGGATTTCATCGGCATAGGTTTCCAAAATCGCGCTGGGCCACTGACCGACGATGTCGTTGGTTTCCACACCCAGAACCACCCGCTGGTCGCCCTCAATCTCATCGGCCCACTGAAGAATTCGTTCACCCCACAACTTGAAACTGTTCCTGTTGCTGGTATAGTTCATTACCGTGGCGTGCTTGCACTGCGTGAGGTAGTGGTAGGCCACAAAGTTGTTCGTTCCGTTGTAATCAACCTTTGTAGTATGAATCCAGCCGGGTCTGAGTGCAGCCGAATGCAGGAGAGGCCTTGCTCCTTCGGCGATCAGGGTGTCGTTCCAGTCTTCGGCCCGGTCGTTTGCGGCCTTGCAGTATTCCAGGTAGGGGACCAACAACTCGTTCAGTTTCGGTTCATTGTCGTTTTGCATACCATGCAGACCGGCATGGGGATACTTCCTGTTGAAGGCCGCTGCGGCATCCATGACCTTTCGTGCATGTTCGATGTGTTCATCGCTATCCGGATCGCCCAGGTAATTCAGGCCGTTTACGTCATCCCAGAAATAGTAACAGCCCCAGACCTTAATGCCCGCTGCATTGGCCTTTTCAATAAAGGCTGCCAGTCCCGCCTCATCATTGATTCGGATATCCCCGCCCCAGTAGTACTCTGCGATCCACATATAAATCTCGTTGATGGATTTATTCCTGCAGAAATCAATGATCAGATCCTGGTTCTGTTGGTATCCTTTCCAGCTCCAGATGGCTCTCCGGACCGGTTTATCGAGTAAATCCCATTCCTTGTGGGCTGTATTCTGCGCCTGCAAAGCAATGCTGGCAAAAAGGACCAGGCAACTGAGCAATTTCATTTTCATTGTCGGTGTATTTAGAAACGATTTACAACTCTTTTTCTCTCCTCCAGGGGATGAATCGACAGGCTCAGATGCATTCCGGTTCGCTCTTCCAGTCCTTCCTGATTGCCTATCCTGGCCGATGGACTATTCTCTGTCGTTTTGAAGAAATGCGACAGAGATTTGCCACTAATTTAAAAAATAGCAAATCCATTTCAAAAGAAAACCCTGATTGTGTTCGTGCACACATACAGTTCCAGGCACTTCTCATCGAATGCCCGAACCAGGGAGAAAACGCCCCCCCCCCGCCGGGCCTGAGCTAGTCATCAGCGGGGATAGCCCCTGCGAGCTGCAGGCAGGCAAGGCAGCGCAAAAGAACATGCCGACAGCCATCCCGATCAACCAAGGCTGATCACCATCAATGCATGGAAAGAATGGGGCGAGGGAAGCCAGCTCCTACCCGACTGTAAATCGATTTCACTACCTGGATGCGCCCATAGAGGCGGTGATGGGTTCGAAGCAGTGTTGAACCGTAATTGCATCAGACCGAAAAGGCTTACCCGGTCTGTTTATAGTCTTTTACGATTTCGTTGACGCCATGCAAGACATAATGCGGATGATAAGCAAATTCACTGATGGTTTGCTTGTTCGAAATACCAGATAATACAAGACATGTGTCTATTTCAGCTTCAATGCCTGCAACAATATCGGTATCCATCCGGTCACCGATGATTATGGTTTCCTCGCGCCGAACACCAAGCTTTTTCAAAGCAATTCGCATCATTAATGGATTTGGCTTACCTACAAAGTAGGCCTGTTTCCCTGTGGCCAGTTCAATGGGGGAAATAAGCGCTTTGGTAGCCGGAGCGATCCCGTTCTCTATCGGGCCGTTCAAATCGGGGTTTGTACCTACCAGCTTGGCACCCTGGTTCACCAGGTTTACAGCCTTTTCAATCATTTCGTAACTGTATGAACGGGTTTCCCCCATCACCACGTAATCCGGATCGATGTTGTTACTTGAATAGCCGACATTGTAGAGCGCATTAATCAGTCCGGCCTCCCCGATGATATAGGCGCTGCCATTGGGTTTTTGATTTTGAAGAAAAGAAGCGGTTGCCAGGGCACTGGTGTAAAAGTGCTCCGCGCTAACATCAAGCCCCATGCGGGATAGCTTTCCCTGAAGCTCCCGAATGGTTCTTTCACTGGAGTTGGTCAGAAAAACAAACTTTTTATGTTCATTTTTTAACCACGATACAAATTCTACTACACCTTCAAGAATCTTATTCCCGTGATAAATCACACCGTCCATATCACAAATGAATCCGGACTTGTTTCGTATTTTTTCTATGACTGACTTTCTGACCATCTGAATCAATTAATTGCGTTTTACGTATGAAATTAGTCCTGCCCGATTGGGTGCAAAAGTGAAGGGCGCTCTCCGGAGCTTTTCCCTGCATGTTTCCGTTTGATTCTTACAACAGCGCCAAAACGACATACGCAAAAATAAGGAATTAGAATTTTATTGGACTGCCGGGCTATCAGATCGGGCTTCAAACGAGGCGACAATAGTCCGGGAAAAAGCTGTTATGGAAATAAACAGGGCAAACATACAAAGCATTCATGCATACGGGAATTTCATGTGGAAGGTGCTGAATAGTAGGGGCGCATGAACAGTTGATCGAGCGGCAAGTTAAAGCCACTTGCCGGCGATGCCCGGTTGAACTCCACTCCCGACTGCGCTTCAATATACTGTCCGCCAGTGTGGGTCAGCAGGCCTTCCCGGATAACCCCCGATCTTAGCGGTGACCAGAACCATGTCCTTTTTCCCGGGGCATCACTTTCACTCAATCGCACTGAAAGGCTGTAACTTTAAGCAGATAAAGGGCTTACCTTGGAGGCGATCAAAAGCTTTAGCTTAATCCGCATAGAACCATGATTCCGGTATTCCCAAGCCCCCAAAAAATTATAAATTACTATCTTTGAAGGAGGTAGCAGGGATGGTGCAGTCCGGACAAGGGGGGGCACACATCCCTGAAAGCGCAGACAGCCTGCGGGCATCCGCCCCCATAATGTAAAGCAAAATTGTCTGATGCGGTAAACTTAATCAGCGTGATTCTGATCTGTCATCAAATCGAAAAAGAATGAAACACCATAGAGGCTTACTTTCGATTTTACTGCTGGTGTTTCTTTCCGCTGGAGCCCTCTCATGCCGAAAGAATACGGTTGGTGTGCTTTTGAATAAGCGGGCGACTGTAGACGGATATACCCTTTTCAGCGTATTTGACAAAACTTACCTGATCAACAATGATGGCAAGCTTGTACACCAGTGGGAAAGTCACTACAGTGTGGGGCAATCGGTTTATCTGCTCGAGAATGGAAATCTGTTAAGGGCTGCAGAATTGCCTGGTGAGAGTCGTTTTACGATGCCAAGTGTTGGCGGAAGAGCAGAGATGTTTGACTGGAATGGCCATTTGATCTGGGAGTATACCTATTCAAATGCAACCGCCACCCAACAT
This sequence comes from Bacteroidota bacterium, assembly GCA_002748055.1. Classification (GTDB taxonomy): domain Bacteria; phylum Bacteroidota; class Bacteroidia; order Bacteroidales. The sequence goes on from PDRI01000095.1 coordinate 100,068, forward strand.
CATGACCTCTTCCCCATGCCCAATGGAAACATATTGATTCTGGCCATAGAGGTAATGGATGAGGCAGAGGCCGTTCAATTGGGAAGAAAGCTGCTGACTCCACCCGCCATGCAGTTATACAATGAACAGATTCTGGAACTCAGACCAACGGGGCCAAATGGAGCCGAAGTCGTTTGGGAATGGAATGTGAAGGATCATCTGATCCAGGATGTTGATGAGACGAAGGACAATTATGGTGAAATCAGCCAAAACCCTCAACGCCTCAATATAAATTATACAGGAACATCCTCAGAGGGAGCCAACTGGATTCATTTTAACTCGGTGCAGTACAATGCAGAATTGGATCAAATCGCGCTCACCAGCAAGCATCTGGGCGAAATTTACATCATTGATCATTCAACCACAACTGCAGAAGCTGCAACAAGTGCAGGAGGAATCTATCAGAAGGGAGGCGATTTCTTATATCGATGGGGAAATCCCGCTGCATATCAAAAGGGAACAATTGACGACCAAAAGCTTTTTGGTGCGCACTACGCCCATTGGATTGGAAAGGGACTGAAAGATGAGGGCAAAATAATTGTGTTCAATAACCGTGAACATCGTGAAAAGGAGTATTCCGAGGTTTTGATTATTGCCCCCCCGACTTCTGAACCAGGGATCTACACCCGTTTAGCCAATGCTTCCTATGGCCCGGAAAAAGCGGATTATACTTATGGAGGGCCTGCTAACACTGATTTCTTCTCACCTTTCAAATCAAGTGCTCAGCGATTGCCTGGGGGGCATATACTCATCTGCGAAGGGGAATCCGGACATTTTTTTGAAATAGACGAAAATGATAAGCCTGTTTGGGAGTACCAAAGCCCAGTTGGCGAATCAAAGCTATTGCATCAGGGCGATGATCCGGGCAATCACAAGACCATAGTATTCAGAGCAATCAAGTATCCCATAAACTATAAAGCATTTGAGGGAAAGGATATGACCCCGGGACAGCCCATTGAAAAACCTCGTTTGTGAAGCAGAATCATGTTGAAAAAAGGTTCTAAGGTTGTTTCGTTAAAATCAGTGAATAACAACCCCATTTCAAAAGAAAGCCCTAAACAAACACCCGCCATGAAAAAACAACAGCTCATAGCCCTGGCCTTGCTTTGTGCAACAGCCTCCTGCCGCCTAAAACCCACAAACGAGAGTGAACCATCCACCGGGAAAAACCCTTACGACTATTTTGTAGCTGCTTATGTCTGGCCTTCGTGCCACCACGACGAACGCTTTGGGGATCTGCTCTGGCCCGAAGGGCTGGGCGAATGGGAAGTCATCAAAAAGGGCAATCCCCGTTTCGAGGGGCATTACCAGCCACGTTTCCCCCTGTGGGGCTATGAAATGGACAATGACCCCCGGGTAGTGGAGAGATGGATCGATGTTGCGGTGGAACACGGGGTCAATGTCTTTGTCTACGATTGGTATTGGTTCGATGGCGGCCCATTTCTGGAAAGCGCCCTGAACGACGGCTTTCTGAAAGCAAAAAACAATGCAGAGATGCAGTTCTATATCATGTGGGCCAACCACGATGTAAAGCGGAACTACTGGAATGTGCATAAATATAAGGACGATACCTCCCTGCTCTGGGACGGGGCCGTAGGCTGGGAAGACTTTAAAACAATCGTTGACAGGGTCATCAGGCAGTATTTCAAACAGCCCAATTACTTTAAAATTGAAGGCAAGCCGGTAGTCTCCATATTCAGTGTGGAAAACCTTGTGGAAGGACTGGGAGGCGTGGAAGAAAGCCGCAAAGCCCTGGACTATTTCAGAGAGGAGGTGAAAAAAGCCGGATTCCCCGGATTGCATATTCAGCAGAACCAGGGAGGAGGCCCGGTGTTGTCGGAGCAGGAGGCCCGACAGTATGCCGATCGGGTCAAAAAACTGGGATTCAACAGCGTGGCCATGTATAACATGGGCGGGCTTAATGAGGACTACCTGGTTTACGGGGCAAACTCAATGAAGATCAGGGCTCAGCTGGATGCGGCCCTGGATGTGCCATTCTTCCCCTGTGTTTCGATTGGCTGGGATGACACCCCACGCTTCCCCGCAAAAGGAATCAGGGATGTTGTCCATTACCACAACTCTCCGGAAAGCTTTGCAGCCTTGCTCACCAAAGCAAAAGAATATGCCGACTGCCATCCCGATCAACCGAAGCTAATCACCATCAATGCATGGAATGAATGGGTCGAGGGAAGCTACCTCCTACCCGACATGCTGAATCGATTTCAATACCTGGATGCAGTCAAAGAGGTCATGAAACCATGATCATCCAGGCCTTCAGCCCAGCGAAAACACATACTGCAGCAGGGAAGAGTGAATGCGGGACAGGGAAAGAAGCAGGGCTAATCAAAGAATCTGTTCTGGAAAAAATTCACGGCAATGAACCCGTAGAGTCCGCAAACCGCTACGATCAGCAGATCGGTCAGGTTGTTGCGCAGCCTCAGGCCGGTCTTCCGGATGATGAAAAACTGAATGACCAGCAACAGCAGATGTAAAAACAGGAAGTTAAAGCCCCTGGTCCTTTCCACATAGAGATTCAAAAAACGACTGTTTCCCCTTGCCAGGCCGATCTCGGCGGGAAACAGGAAGCCGGCTATACGGCCCTGAATGCTTTCGGCCCGCGGACGCCAGTGTTCTTCATACTCATCCACCTTGCGGTAGAGGCTGTCGAGGGCAACAACCTTTATGTATGCTTGGCGGCGCATGCTCAGGGTATAGTTGAACATATTGCCGAAGATGCGCAACTCATCGGTCTCGGGAACCAGCCCATCGAGGGGCAGGCGGACAAATTCATAATCGTCCTGGCTAAGGATCCAGACCGAGTTATCCGCGGAAATCAGGTAGCAATAGTACTTCTTGTCGGGGAAATCGACGCAGGCAATGTGCTTAAAGGGAAGGCCCTTTGGCGGGCTTATCTTCCTCACTGAGGGTGCGGCCCCGATCATCTTGACATGAAAGAGCTCGTTTTGGCTGTCGACGATAAAGTAGCCTTCGTCGCAGGATTTTCGGGTGGTGGGCAAACCCGCAACCATCGTTGCCGGAAACTGAAAAGACTGCTTATTCAGGGCTTCGGTAAAGGCCTGGCTCTTGGCTTCGTTCAGCGTATTCGATTCCGCATCAATAAATTCCATACGTGCATCAATCCGGAAATAATCATCCGGCAACTCCAGCCTGGCCCTTCCCGACGCCGACTCAAACATCGGATAGAGGCCGGGCTTCGGGCTCCGCATATCGGATGGTCGGTACCTGAACGATGAGCGGGCCTCGGCAATGGCCTGCATCTCCATGGCTTTGCCATGCAGGCTGTCGGGCATGCTTCCTGAAACAAAGAGCTGGCGGGCAAAAAAGAGGGGAAGCTTCTTCTCGTAGTCCTCACGGGTATATACAGTCCCCTTCCTGTCGGTGCGGACCACCTCCCCCTTCAGGTGCCGGAGTATGATGAAATCGTTCTCCGAGGCGCTGTAAAGGATGAAGGGGGCTGAAACCGGCTTTTCGAAAGCCAGCCAGTACAAGGCCGGAAGGCTCACCGCCGCTGCGAGGACAGTCATCAGCACCAACATATATCTACTCATCTTGCTCATCGTGCATCTCCTATAAGCATGGGGGTTCATTAGACGGCGCCCTTCCTGAACCGGTAAGCAGAAAAAGTCAGGGAGGTACTCAAGGCCACAGTCATGGCTGCAAGCGTCCAGTTAAAATGGGCATAGCCTCCGGCTACACTTTTCTTAAAAAAGAAGAGGACAAAGGCTGCGGAGGCTAGCAGATAGGCCATGCGGTATTTCCAAAGCGTCTCCATCACAATCAGTGCAGCCAGGGCATAGGCCACAAATCCGGCCAGGAACCAGGGAGTGACAGAGATGACCGCTGCCCGGACGATTTCGGATGGAAAAAAATGGGAACTCAGCAAAAGGAAGAGCGCAAAGATCAGCCCATAGCAAATGCAGAGCAAAAGGTAGCCATAGCCCAGCATCATCAGCAGCACCCGGTTTTCACCAAGGGGAAGGTGGAAGCTTAGTTTAATCCGTTTATTTACGATCTCGGGAATGTACTGGACCAGGGCAATAAGCACCCCGGTGGCAAGGGGTATATACTTCATTCCATTGAAATACAATAGATTCTGAAAAAGAATAAAGTGCCAGTATTTGTGTGCATCGTTAAAGGTTATGCTGTGCTGCACCTTCAGAAAGACGGCTCCGCACCCGGCCATTCCAAGCACAAGCACAAGCAGGAAAAACCACCTGGTCTTGATCCATTCTTTGTATATCAACGACTTTAGCATACCATCAGTATTTTCCGGTCAGGCCGATAAAGGCATCCTCCAGGCTCATTGGAAGCATCCTGAAATCGGCATATTTCATTCCCTTGCTGTCGAGGAAGCCCCTCACAAAATGCTCCTGTTCGAAGGTATAGAGCACCACCTCGTTTCCCGACTTTTCAATGCTTAGTACAAAGCCTTCTTTTGCCAGCTCAGGGTTTTCCCTTTCCAGGCTGAACTTATATTGCCTGAAGCTGCTCATAAATTCATCCAGGGGCCCATGCGCCAGTACCCGGTTATAGTCCATGATAAGGACATCGTCGATCAGGCGCTCCATGTCCTGAACAATATGAGAAGTGGCAAAGACAGTCTTGTTTCCCTCCCTGACATAGTCCCTCAGATAGTCGATAAAAAGCCTCCGGTAGCCCGGGTCAAGCCCCATGGAAAAATCGTCAAGGATAAGCAAATCGGGGTCCTGGGCCAGGATGAGCCCGAGGGCCACCTGCGATCGCTGGCCACAGGACATGGTAGCGATCTTCTGCCGTGGGCCAACCTTCAGCTTCGACATCAGTTCCCAGTAGGGTTCGCTGTTCCAGTGCGGGTAGAAGCCTGCGTAAAACTTCTCAATCTGGTGGATATCCATAAAGGCATATTGTACATGCCCCTCAATCAGGAAACCGATGCGGCGCTTGGTCCGGGGTGAAAGCCGCTGGGTATCTTCCCCGTAAATCAGGCATTCTCCCTCCCGGGGTTGCAGAAAACCGTGAAGAATATTGATGGTTGTCGTCTTCCCCGCACCATTCTTACCGAGGAGGCCGAGAATACTTCCCTCCCTGACATCGAAGCTGAGGTTCTCATAAACCAGCCTTTTCCCGTAATAGTGGGTCAGGTTTTTGCATTCGATCACATTGCTCATCTATCTTGTCTTAAAACATCACAGCTGCGGCGAAGGTCCATACAGCCCGTCGGTATTCTTCCCCCGGATAAAGTGCCGACCAGGCCAGGTAGCGCTGCCCCCCCAGTGAGAAATGGATTTGGTCAAATACATGTTCCAGGGCCCGGGCATAGCGCAGGCTGAAGCCGGGTGCAAAAAAATCGCAGCTAAGATAGTTAAATTCGGGAAGCAGGAGCTTCTGGGCCAGGAAGCCTCTTTCATCATAGTCCCTGAAGCTGTCCATGTTTTGCTTCCACCTGATATGAACACCCAGCTCCAGCTCATTCTCTCCGAATAGGAAAGTCCTGTCCACAGCAAGACTTACCAGGGCCTGCCTGAATCCTTCCTGCATATCGGGCAGGTAATAGGCCCGTTTCTGCTTCCAAAAATGCAAACCAATCTCCAAGCCGTACAAAGGCCTGTATTCCTCCCTGAAACGGAGAAAGCGATAATCAAACCCCAGCTTGCTCAGCGATGCGGCATACTTTTCCTCCTCACCGTAGTCCACCCAGTCGACTGCACCCAGATCACCGACCTGCTCGAGCCGCTGCATGATCTCTGCTCCCACCATGTAATGCAGGCTATAAGAGCTGCTCAGCCTGTGCATGGCCCCCGGACGATGGAGGGTGGTCAGGTTTTGCAAGAGCATCTTGTTGCCCTCCAGTTTCGAGTCGTTTTTGACAAAGGACCAGGTGGCATCCCCGGCCTTCCTCCCGTCATCGGCATTCTCCCTGAAATACAGAAAGCGCCCGATAAAAAGCGATTTCAGCTGCCGGAACGAAAGGTTCAGCTGCCCTTCTCCACCCGCCGTACCAGCCTTGTAAAGGCGGTTGTAGGAGGCTGCCACATGATAGGTGTAGCTGTTAAACCCATGCAATTGAAAAAACGCCAGCTGGGTATTCTTCCGGATAATGTCGACCTCTATGTCCTCGTTGTAGTAGCTGAATAGCCCGTTTACCCCCAGCTGCAAGGCCTCCCCTTTGTAGAGCAGTCCGGGAGAAAGCCCAAGCCGCATCAGCTTGTTGGCCGGCCTCGGATCCCTGTCCTGTGAAGCCAGTCCCACATCCAGGCCCGCCGAAAGCCCCCAGTAGAGCCCGGGAAGCAGAGGCGCAGATACATCACCCTTCAGGCTAAAAAACTCCCTGTCGGTCACCTCATTTTGCGCCATGGTATCGATCAGTAAATAGGGCGTAGCCCGGTAGGGATTTTCCACCTCCGAGAACCTGGATCCCTGTTCAAAACTCCTTTCGTAGGAAAAAAGCCCGTAGAGGGCAGTTCGATTGATCCGCCGGTATTTCTCTGTACTGAAACGGTAGGCCCGCAGCGAATCGCCCTGCATAACACGCCTGTAGTCCCCTGCTTCCGCATCATGGCTAAGCCCGAGCCTGCCTGCCTGCAGGGTTGGCGGATCATATTCGTGTGCGGCCGGGTTGCTGCTGTTCAGCCAGGGGTTGTAGAGCTCCATCCGCTCAAAAACACCCGCCGGGATCTTCGTGCTGTCGCTTTGAGCCGGCAGCAAAACAGGCAGGAGCATCAACAGGCAGGCCAGCACGCTACTCTTCATTGATCCACGGTTTTGGCAGTACATCCTTTTCAAAGTCCTCCGTAGAATTGTTCGTGTCCTGGTAGATAAAGCGTCCATCCACCACGGCCTCGACCTTGCGGCGAACACAGAGGCCCGACCTGGATCCCGAAGCTACGTAGGTATAACCTGCATCAAGCTCGGGCGGAAATCGTTTGTAGATGGCATGTGCCTCATCCCAGGTCACTTCCACAGCATCGAGAATGTATTCGTTAGGCACCCTGGCGTAGTAGCGGGTCGAAGAATTGAGCTTCAAAACCAGATGATGGTCGATATAGTCCTGCCATTCCTCCTGCGTTCCCGGATAGAGTGCAAGTGCAATTGCGCTGCCCCCACGGGTATGAAAAACATAGTCGCTTCCCCTGAAAGTAAAGAGGGTCTCAAGCATGTTATCGGCGTGGGGAGCATCCAGGTCGCTCCCATTCTCATGCTTCACCCAGAACTCGAAGTCGGCAAACTCCAGGTTTACCGGAGAAAGCGGATTCCCATATTCCGGATCCTGGTGGTTGATGCCATCCCTGGCAATCACCACGCTCTCGCCCGGTGCCAGGGGATAGTCATCGCCGTCGCCCGGGATGGTCCATATAGCGCGCGCTACAATGGTGTCCTCGATGTCTTTCCAGTAATTCTCCTCAATGGCATAAGATTCATGCTCCACAAGGGCCAGCCGGTCGATGTACTGCAGCTGCTCCGAATTGTTGTGGATCTCGATAAACTGATCCGAGGAATACTGCTTCCCGGCCGGGGTCAGGCAGGCACTGTAATAGTATTGCTTAATAACAAAAGCACTGGTCTGGCTCAGGACAATATCAAGGGTATCGCTGAGATCGGAAAAAACATCCACATTCTGCAAACCATTGATATGGTAAGACTTACCCCGGTGGCTGAAGCTATGCAAAATGGTAGCACTGTAGAAACCGGGTTCGATACCCTGAAAGGACACCCGGCCCGAATCACCGGTGTAGCGGGTGAGGCTGTAATTCTTGGTCAGATTACTCAACACAAGCTTTGCTCCCTTCCGGTGTTCCTCCGGTACATCCTCACCGAAATCAACCACCAGTTCAAGGGAAAAGGCATGGTAAACAGGCGCGGGATCGACACAGGACGCCAGAATCAGCAGCATACAACAGATGCCGGCAGAGAGAAATGAATGGGGCCTGTTGGTCGTTCTCATATCTTTACAATCAACTCTGAACCAAAATAGATCGACGGATTCCTGCGGGTATAGCTTTCCGAACGGATGTACTGATACATGGGCCTGTAATTCATAAAGTTGTTCACAAAGAAACTCAGCTTCATCCTTTCACCAATTTCCTTTGAGAGCCGGATATTCGCCAGGAAAAGCGGCGGCAGCAGTTCGGTCAGATAGTAGTTGTCGCGTTTCTCATTGTAGTAACGCATGTAAGCCGGATCGCTCCGCATGGCCTCGGTATAGGGCGTGATGTTCCCCTTGCGGTCGAAGAGGTAGATGGGAGCCTCGTCGTAAAAAGGATAGTAATACTTGTCGAACCAGACCATCTGCAGGGTGGTTGAGAGGATCATTCGAAGGGCGGGTACCTGGGTAACCATGCGCAGATTGGTATTCAGGCGCTCCGACACCTTCGACTCGCCGGCCGGATACATCCCAATTCTTTTGAATTGCTCGGGCGAGGCACTGGAGGGGAGACGGGGATAATCGACCGTACTGAAACAGCGCACTGTCCTGAGGTAAGCTCCATCAAGATTAAAGGAGGTATAGAGGGCATCGATTTTCCCGAATTTGAATACGAATTCAATGCCGGACTTCAGGGTTCGCCGGTTATTCCCGGGACTCCGGTACGAGATGATATACGCAAAGTCTTCGGTGGGCAGGCTTCCCGGGTCGGGTTTCGTCCCGGGCGGAATGCTGTCGCGCAGGTAGCGGTACGAACTGATAAATTCGTAGCGGGAATTGAACTGAAAACCATGGCTCAGGTTCTCACGGAAAAAGGTAATGCTCCCGCTCACCGGCCCCGCCACGAATTCCAGCCCAAACTCCTGTTTCAGGTTATCGGAAGGCCGCAGACCGGGGTTTTCCGTATCGTAAACCAGGGTGTTGAAAACCGACATCCGGGTTTCCGGATTGCCGGTATAATAGTCCAGCACACTCAGGTCGTAATAGGCCCTGTCGGGATAGAGGTAGAGCAGGGAGGGCGCTTTGTGGGTCTTCCCGATTCCGGCATTCAGGCAAAGCATCCTGAAAAGCCGGTTGTTTCGCCTATTCAAGAGTTCGAAAGAGATGTTCAGGCGGGGCTCAAGGTAGAAACCCACATCGCTTTTCACCAGCCGACGGGGCTGAAAGTTATTCAGCCGGAGGCCCCCTTGCAGCTTCAGCCTGCGGGTCCCAAGAGGAAGCACCAACCGGTCCTCCAGATAGAGCGAATAGTGGGCTTGAGCAGGGATGCTGCGAAAGGACCTGGGCCGACTGCTGAGGCTCGAAATAAAGGGAGGATTGGCCACATCATAGAGCTGTCCCGCCCCATAGTTCTTGTTGAAACGATAGTCTCCCCCGGCCAGCAAGCTATTAATGAAGCCATTGTCGAAATGAAGGACCTTTTTGAGGGTAAGCTGACCAAAAACATTGACTGGCCTTCCGTCGATGCGAAGCTCCGTCAGCTGCTCCGTGGGCAGGTAAATGCCTTCGTTTTCTCCCGCCTCCAGGGCAAGCGAGACCGGAGCAACACCTCCACTGCTGCTCCGGTACATCTTCTGATAGCTTTCCTGGCGGGCAGATGAAAGGGACCAGGTATAACTGATGTCGCTCAGAAAGCGCTTGTTCAGCAGCCATTTCCCCCCCAGGTTAAGCCTCACTCCTTTCTCAGCGCTCTCATATTCCTCCTCTGCCACCAGGGCATCGGGATCGGTTCTGGCGTTGTCGAGGGTCCCGAATGCGCCCAGCCGGGCATGAAAGGTCAGGGGCATGCTTGCCTTCATCCAGGTGGTGGAATAGGCTAGCTGACCGGTCAGGCGTTTATAGCCCTCATACCTGCTGACCACATTGCTGTAGGAAGAAAGATAATCGATGTTCATATTCAGGAATCCCCCCGAAGACGGAAGCCTGACTCCTTTTTCGGCTGCAAGTTGCTTAGTCTTCGGATCGGCCTTCAGACGGAAGCTGAAGGGACTGTAGCCAGCCTTCGTTTTCACCACCACCGCCCCGGAAGTCAGGTCACCATAAACAACCGAGGGAATGCCCCTGATTACTTCAACGGACTCAATATTGTCGCTCGAAATCCGGCGCAGATCCACACCCGCACCCGCAACTGAAGAAAAGCCCCCCTTCCGGGCTACAGAGGTAGCCATGGCCTGCAAATTAGCATCGTTCGACAGGGGGGCATTGTCGACCAGAATACTGGTCCCCATGGCCGAGTTAACATCCCTGCCTATCTCACGAATGGCCATCTGCTGAGGCTTCGACAAATCGGGGTTCACCGCCAGATTTCCCGGCAAGAGCTGCATAACATCGCTCAAACCGGTAGCCTGGACATGCTCAATGGCTGCCGAAGCAATGGTGGAAGAGCTGGCCATGCTGCTCCCCTTTTTAGCCAGGACATTGACTTCTTCCATGTCATAGGCCGTTGGCACAAGCAGCACGGTCAGCTCTACCCCCTTATCGAAGCGAAAAGCTTCGACCTTCTGTTCATAGCCGAGGCATCGAATCTCCAGGGTGTAGGCACCCGGCTTCAGTTGCCCGAAAACAAAGTGCCCCTGCTCATCGCTGATGGTCCAGCGCTCTGTTTCCCTGATCTGAATCGCGGCACCGATGACCGGTTCCCGGGTCTTCCTGTCCCTTACCTCCCCTTGCAATCCCCGCGATTCCTGGGAAGTGAGGGGTAAGCATGTGCAGCTGAGCAGCAGGATCGACCATATAAAAAGACGCCTCAACATTTTGTCCGTTGGCCGCAAAGGCCAGAGCGAACTAGTGGGAAACCACCAGCTTTCTCGTGGTCACTTCACCGCTGCGATCGCGGAAGGAGATGAAATAGAACCCATTCTTCAGGGCTCCAAGATCCAGGGTGGTGTTCACCGAGGAAGCTTCCACGTCCATCACCAGGCTTCCGGTGGCCGAGTGGAGGGTAATCCTGTCGATACGCTCCAGATTCTCCAGGTAAAGCAGATCCCTGACCGGATTCGGGTAAAGCCTGATCGAATGGTTCGCGTCATTCAGATCCTTTTCAATGATGCCTGTATTGTTCTCAGGTGCCTTCAGACCGGAAAGCGGAATCTTATACAGGTCTGTCTTGGCAAGGGCGACAAGCTTGTCGTCCATGATCCCGCCAATGCTCCATATCGTGCTACCGGGGTAGCAATCGGTCCAGTTCTGGCCGGCATCCCAACTGATTTTTGACTTGGTGGAAGACCCCAGGACAAGGATGGTGGTATCGTTCAACAAGGTCATGCCGTTTCCACCCCCGATCCCGGGCAATAAGGCATAGTTCTCTCCACCGTCCTCGGTGACAAATACCCCGTCGACTGAGCTGAGCAGGTACCATTTTTGTGCATCGACATAAACCATATCCTTCAAAAAGAGCGTCGAATCATCGGGGCTGCCCGTCTGCTGTAAGGCGGGATAAAGGTCGCTGAAAGTCTTCCCTCCGTCTTCCGTTTTTTGGAAAAAGGTGTTGCCCAGGAAATAGCCGGTCGATTCACCGGTGAAGACAATCTTGTTGAAGACCTTGTTGCCCTGATCCTCAAATACAGGGGCCCAGGAAGCACCGCCGTCCTCGGTCCGGAATACATTGCAATGGCTCAGTTTGTTGTCTATTCCGGCAAGGCTGTCGAGCCACCTTGCGCCCAGGAAGGCAAGCGTATCGTTGATGCCTTCCACAAGCAAGGGATCGAAACCATAGGCTCCCTCTGCACTTGGATTCATGGCCGGATCATCGCCCTCTCCAACAGCCGTATAATCGAGTAATTCCCAGGTTTCCCAAAGGTCGGTACTTTTATACATCAGGCCGTGCCCATAGACATCCTGAAGGTCGGAGGAAGAAGGGTAATCAATCATGTAGAGCCGCTTGCTCACTGCATAGGAGACACCGGCAGCCGTACTAACCGATTCAAAATCGTAGTCGGCACCATTTACGAAGAGCGCGGGCGTTTCCACAGGGCTCCAGCTGATGCCTGCGTCGCTGGTGGCTACAAGGGTCTGCCCGTATCCGGCAATGATGGCATGCGTGGCATCGACTATGTGCATCTTCTGCAGATTCTCGCCCGGGTTGATCTCCTGGCTCACCCAGACATTGTTCCGCAAGACGGCATCGGCCACAGCACATTTATAGAGATTCGATTTCGCCAGCGCGACGATGCTGTCATTCATGATCCCTCCAATCTCATAGCAGGTAGCACCCGGATAGAAATCGGTCCAGGTCGCTCCCCCGTTTGTGGTGATCTTCGATTTGGTTGAGGACCCAAGGACCAGGTAAGTACTGTCGTTCACAAGCAGCATATCGAATCCGCCACCGGGGGCATTGTCCCCGGCCATCAGCTCGAAAGAGGCCCCTTTGTCGAGGCTCTTGTAGATTCCGTTTGTGGAGGTAACAAGGTAAAAAGTATCTGCATTTACAAAGGCAAAGTCAAACACGAAAACGGTCTCATCCTCAGCAGCCAAAGCCAGATTATCATAAATATTCGTCACCGTCCCCGTGGCGATATCGGCCCTGAACAGGTGATTCAGTCCTCCGTAGTACACATCTTCGGCTGTGGATTCGATGGCAACCGAGTAATTTCCTCCGTCGGTAACCGACGACCAGCTCGTTCCATCGTCCGACATCAGTACCCCCTTCACCGTTTCCTTTGGGGCCTGTGCCGATTCGTAATAGTACCATTCCACGGCAAGGTATACACTTCCGTTCTCAAGGACATCTACTCCCCTAAAATGCATGGCGTAACAGCCCATCTCGTTCGGATTCTCCATGTAGCCTTCTTCCGATCCGATTTCACTGATATCGACCAGCTCCCAGCTGACGCCATAATCGGAGGTCTTCAGCAATACCCCGTCGGCATAGACATCCGGTTCCCCATCAGCGGGATTATCGATCACCTTAGCGTCGGCCGAGATGGCATAACCCAGTCCCGAACTGTTGATGCTCAGATCTTCGAAATTATACTCCGGAGCAAGAACCCCGATGTCCTGCCAGCTGGCACCCCGGTCGGCCGAGGTCATCAAAGTTCTGCCATATCCGGCCAGGACGGCAAAGGTATCGTTTACGATATCCAGGTCTTTCATATTCTGTTTCTCCCTGATATACTGCGATTCCCACTCAAAAGTATTCTGGGCAAAAACAGTGAATGACAGCAGCAGTGCTGCAACAATGGTAAAGGTTCTTTTCATCGTTTCAATTTTTGTATTCAGCAATTCGTTTTCTCTTTTGTGCCGCGCTTCCATACCAGGAGTGCCAGCTCCGGGAAGGGCTTGTCCCCATCCCAAAAGCTTGCTATTCAATAGCCCGATAAAACCCCGCACAACCGCGAAAGATATCAAATGAGGGCGTCCTTTACAATCCCTATTTTTAGCTATTTTAAGCCCTATTCCTTCCCCCTGTTTCTGTCCCCTTCCCGACAAAAAACGCCCCGGATTTCCTTCACCGCTTTTCAATTCTGTGAACACATTCCGGTCCAAAGCATGGCTTCCTTCATGCAAAAACGGGAATTATTCGATAAATAAACTAAATTTACAGGGCTCAGATTTCATTCAGCTCTGCAAGCCTCGTCTCCACCCGGAACCATTCAATCGAAAAATAAGACCCCCTAACTATATGTACTCCCTGAGAAATTTAAACGCCCGAAAGAAAAACCGCGACAGAAGCTTTCAACAGCTCCCTGGTCTAATGCTGCTTGTCTCTTCCATATTCATTTTTTCCTGTCCGGAAGGGAGAGCCCAGGAATTGCCACTCTTACAGGTCACCAGGAATGGCCACTACCTCGAAACAATGGAAGGCAAGCCCTTTTTCTGGCTGGGCGACACAGCCTGGGAATTGCTGCATCGAGGCAATAAAGAGGAGATCCGCTTCTACCTGGAAGACCGTGCGGAAAAGGGGTTTACAGTAATTCAGACTGTCATACTGGCCGAACTCGACGGACTCAATACCCCCAATGCTTTGGGCGACCTGCCCCTGATCGACAATGATCCCTCCCGTTTGAATGAAGCCTACTTCCGGCTGGTTGACTATACCATTGAGCTGGCGGAGGAACTGGGCCTCTATGTTGGCTTGCTGCCCACCTGGGGAGATAAATTCAGCAAACTATGGGAAACCGGTCCTGAAGTGTTTACCCCGAAAAATGCATTGCAATACGGAAAGCTGCTGGGAGAACGTTACAGGGAGCATAACAACATCATCTGGATCCTGGGGGGCGACCGTATTCCAGAGAAAAAAGTGCATTTTGAGGTGATAGAAGCCATGGCCGAAGGCATCCTGAAAAAGGACAATAGACACCTGATAACCTATCATCCTTGGGTTACCCACAGGGCCAGGTCCTACTTCGACGCTGAATGGCTCCAACTGGATATGTACCAGAGCGGACACGAGCGCAATGCAAAGGAATATGTTTACCCCCTGGAAAGCAGGGCAATGCTTCCTGCTAAACCCGTAATCAACGGGGAGGCTCGCTATGAAAACATTCGTGAACATTTCTGGAAGGAAAACCCGGGCCCATGGCTCGACCAGGCCGATGTACGAATATCCGCATACTGGAGCATGCTTGCCGGAGCGGCCGGCTACAGCTATGGCTGCAATGATGTTTGGCAATTGTATGATGAGCACAAAGAACCTTCGATTATGGCCCGCACGGGATGGAAGACTGCACTGGACCTGCCCGGAGCCGTACAAATGGGCTATATGCGTGCTTTCTTCGAAACACTGCCATGGCAGAGCCTGGTGCCGGACCAGAGCCTGATCCTTTCCGATAATCCTGAAGGGCCTGCTCACTGCCGCGCAGCCAGGCTCGAGGACGATGGCAGCATACTGGTTTATGTGCCCCGGGGAACTCCGGTTAAGGTAGATCTTTCCGGCATACCCGGAAAAGCAAAGGCTTCCTGGTTCAATCCCCGTTCCGGGCTGTCTCATCCCATCGGCATTGTAGCCGGGGGCAAAAGCCGGGAATTTAAACCCTGGGCCAGCGGGCGTGGAAGCGACTTTCTGCTTGTCCTTGATCTGGAATAAACCATGAAATACCATTTCCAACACCTCTGTTTCATATTCTTTCTTGCCCTCACCCCGGGACTCAATCCCATGCTTCAGGCTCAGAAACCGGGGCAAGCCGGGGATTCCCTGAAAGCCCGTGAGTCCCTCCGGACCCCGGCATCTCAGGCCTCCACCCGAATTTTACCTCCCCAAGGGGTTCTTCCCCGCGATCTGGGCATAGTCATCGGCGAAATGGAAACGGGAAGATTCAATGCCATCACCGATGTAAGCGGTGTAAGTGTGGGACACGTCACCAAAATCGAAGGCTGTGATACCCGCACGGGCGTAACAGCCATTCTGCCTCACCCTGGGAATATCTTCCAACAAAAAGTCCCTGCTGCAATCTACATCGGGAACGGTTTTGGAAAACTAATTGGCTACAGCCAGGTAAGGGAACTGGGAAATATCGAAACCCCTATCATCCTGACCAATACCCTAAGTGTCGCCATTGCTGCGGATGCACTCATTGACTACAGCCTGGAACAACCGGGAAATGGAGACCTGCGGAGTGTTAATCCCCTGGTTGGCGAGACCAACGACGGCTATCTCAACGATATCCGTAAGCGTGGAGTTAGCAAAGCAGATGTATTTGAGGCCATTGCCAATGCCGACACCGGCAGGATAGAACAGGGAAATGTGGGTGCCGGAACCGGAACTGTCTGCTTTGGGTACAAAGGCGGAATTGGGACATCGTCCCGTATCCTCCCTTCTGCGCAAGGCGGTTATACAGTCGGAGTACTTGTACAGAGCAATTTCGGGGGGCAGTTGACCGTAGCCGGAGTAGCGCTGGGCCAAGAACTCCTGGCTCGCTCCGATGCGGCCCATATTCCGCCCGGGCAAAGCACCGGTATTGAACATGCATCAGAAGGGGATGGTTCCTGTATGATTGTTGTGGCTACCGATGCGCCTCTGACCTCCAGGAACCTGGAACGGCTGGCAAAACGAGCGCTGCTGGGGCTTGGCCGAACGGGTGGAACCATGTCCAACGGGAGCGGAGACTACGTTATTGCCTTTTCCACCAGCATAGAACTACGCGTGCCTCACAAAGGCTATGCCAGACATTGCAATGCCGAACTGCCCAACGAAGCCATGACACCACTCTTCCAGGCTGTGATTGAGGCCAGCGAAGAAGCAATACTATGCTCGCTTTTTGCCGCAGAGGACATGAGCGGATACAATGCCCATGAAGTGTCTGCCCTACCCCTTGAGGAAAGTATCAGGATCCTCAAGAAACACGGTTGTCTGGAGGAATAACACCCTTGCTAAGCTATTGTTTCAGACCACTTCCGGCTTCTTTCGTCTGGTCGAAGGAATCATCAGGCCGATGAGTATCCCAACAGCTAAACAACAAAAGATCAGCAGGGCTCTTGGTATCTGGAGTTTCCAAAACAACAACTGGACATTTACGGCTTCGGTATTCTGAACAGCAAAAATAACGATGAGTATTGTCAAAATGACAACGACAATGGTTTTGGTTTTCATATCATTAAACTTCAATAGTATAAACAATCGTTTCGGATCCTGGATACTGAAATGATTGCAGCAGGATACAATTCTGAATTGCAACTGGCAAAGAGGCTAAAGGCCAGGGGGGGCTATTTCTCCTTCCTCTTATTCTTTAAGTCTTCCAGAATTTCTGCGGCAGCGTCCTTACCTCCAAGGCCAAATGCAATTCCAAAAGCAAGGCAAAACGCCCCAAATAACAGGATAAAGGCGTTTGTGATGATATCCTGAGCGATCCTGAGCTGCCCCAGAACAAGAAAAATAGTAAATATAACGATTGAGTAGTATGCAACCTTTTCAATCAGATCGGCCGTTTTATCCTTCATATTCTTCAGCGAAGATGATAGCAGAGTGGCTACGAACTTGGCTGCATACAAACCAAACAGCAGAATGATCAGGGCAACAATGATATTCGGAATAAACAAAATGATGCTGTTAAACAATTGCTGTGCACTTGTAAGCTGTAAAGAATTGAATACCGCCAGAATGACCGTCAGCATGATGATCCAGTAAAACAGACTGCCCAGCATATCCACAGAAGACTTCTTTAAGCCACCTTCCTTCAGGAACTGTTCAATCCCCACTTTATCTGCAAGCTTGTCAATTTTAACCACATACAATAGTTTGACAATGGCCTTTTTAATCAACCGGGCAATTATCCATCCGATCAAAAGGATCAGCAAGGCACCAACAATTTTGGGCAGAGCCACTGCAATTTCGTTCAGGAATTGCTGGGAGCTTTCGAGAAAAATTCTGAATTGTTCTTTCATAACAGTAAGGTTTAGGATTAATTCAAGTTGCCAAGTCTAACATCAAACACCAGTGGGTTTACCTCCACCAATAAGCTGGCTAAGCAGAAGATCTTGCAGTCCTTTATCCGCAATGGACCGGCTGGAAGCCTTGATTTCTGCAGGTTAATCATTGTGGTGTAATTGAGCGTAGCAAGTATGGTTTATGTATCGACTAATATAGAAAAATACTCCCGATTTTTGTTGCGAAAGCCTGAAACTTGAGGACGATTGTAAATAAGTTTGCTGAAATCTCCGCATTTACTGAAAAACTGCCCCGAGAGACCTGTTGCAATAAGCTTAATATCAGATATATCTGGTATCAGAGTCGTGTTAAAATCTTTTTGTAAGAGCAACGAATATCTTGGAACCTTAAACTTTTTATTCATTCTCGCATATATGTAAGCATATTTCCCATCATTTAATACACCCTTACACATATCTCCAATTTCTGTTACAACTTCTTTGATTTTAAATTGCTGTTCTGGTGTTACGTGTATATCTGGATTATATTGATTATCTACTTGCTTTATTTTTGTTTTTGGAGGCTGACTGTAATTATTTATTTCTATTTTGTTGTTGTTGCCATCTATGACCGTATTGTTATTGCCGTTTATATTAAATCTAGCATTAGCTGGATTAGACAGCATCTTTTCCATACTTCGCTTAACTGCTTCATCATTAATCCTCATGGGCTTTCCTTATTTTTAATAATTTTTCTTCAAATTCTCTTATTAGTTTTGGCGTTGCATATTCTTCTATTAGCTTAAATAAATTTTGATATTCAGATGTTGATTGTTGTGTTTTTATAGTGTTATTATTCCCTAGTGTCTGAATATTATTATTGCCAAGAATTAATTGAGATTTATCATATTTATCCTCATCCAATAAACATTCATAATCTACTTTTGTCATTTGACTACATTCAAGAATATATTTTTTTGGAATTTTTTTTCTATTTCTCCATGTACCAAAAGTTGTTTTAGATACTTGCATTATTTCTGCTAAATCGTCCATATTATGGCACTTATAAGCTTTTTTCATATTCTTTAATACTTTTGTAACATTCATTTTCAATTGTCCTATAATTGTAGTCATATCTTGACTTTTTATATTCATTTGACTATAATACGTTTATATTTTATCAAACATTTGCACGAATAATACACAAATGATTTATAAAAAGAGATAAAAGTTCTTTAATTTTTCATTGTTAAGGGGATAAATTTAACCATAAGGAGTAAAAAATGGATAAGTATGAAGAGTGGTTAGAGGCAGAGAAAGTGCGTGGCAAAATTGATGATGATTGTCGCCCTAAGAAAGAAAATCCTACACTTTTTGAAAGTGCAGAATTTATATGCGATCATTTAAAAAAGTATCACGACAAAGATACAATTATTGTCTTACGACTTTGTGCATCTATTTTTGGGTTTCGTTTGGTTTTGATGGATTAGCTTTTAGCTCGTTAAGAATTTTATTGTAGAGCTTGGCGATCCCCTCTGGATAAGAACTGGTTTTTATACCATTTAATGCTTGAGGCAAAATAAGTTTGACAAGCTCTAGTGCTATCTCTTTATCGTTCATTTTTAAGTCCTTTCTTATGAATTTTGTTTGCAGACTAATTATATCAAAGGGCTTAAAAATATCCCCTTAACAATGAAAAAAAGAATAAAGGAGGAAAGTATGACAATAAATGACAGAATCCGTGAAGATTACGGAACGTTGACGCATTTTTGTAGGAAAAATGGCATAAATATTACAACTTTAAAAGTTGTTTTGAGTGGTCATGGAACATCTAAGCCACTGGCAAAAAAGCTTAAAAAGATGGGGTATATAAAAAATATTGATGAGCTTAGGAAGATAAGACAAGCGGTACTGGAGAGAAAAGCGGTATGAATAGCAAAGAGGTTTCTACTTTAGTTGGTTGTTCTGCTCAGAATATACGCAAGAAAACCAAACAAGCACTTGAGAGGGGTGAAAATACTTTGTCGGTAAAAGGCAAGGTGTTTGAGTTTGCTTTGGTGCAAAATAGAAGCGGTAAGGCTTATGAATATAAGGAGGTGGTTGATGCTACATATAGACACGATAGACATCTTGATAATTTGCATGACATTGATAATTTTAAAAACAATAAGGAGATAAAAGATGAAAAAAATA
>PDRI01000020.1 GCA_002748055.1 Bacteroidota bacterium
CAACAGCTTCTCTCATGGCTGCTGCGTCGAGGAACAACAGGGGGCCAAAATCAAAGTCGTCGCGTAAACTACCCTCCTGATAGTCAATCACCGGATGCGGAATACGCCTGCCACCGACCCGATCGAAGAAATCGGCATAGAGCACCTGAGCCCCCGTATCGGCAGCCACCGATACAAAGCGCTCCAGGGCAAACATCCCCAATTGTACGGGACTTTCACTCGTGATCAACAGCACGTAGTCTGCATCCCGGGACCGTTTAGCTATTTGCCTGATGGTTTCGGAGCTTCGCGGAGCTTCGGTTTCCAGGCTCTCGCAGCCCTCGGGCAGTTGCTCATTTCCTTCCGTACCCACCACAACTACGCGGTTTACGGGCTCCAGTGCCAACAGTTCAGTGGCCAGTTTGCCCATCCCGGCAGCATCGGTCCAGGGTATAAAACAGTTAATCTTAGTCATCGTCGTTCCTTTTCAAAAGATATGCTAAACACTTTTCAATTATCAGCTTACGTTCCCCTTCATCTACCACACATTCCAGCGGAAAACCCAGAGCTACAACTGCGTAGTCTCCCTTCCAGGCGACACCGGCATTCATGTTGTTCTCCGTGTAGCGCATAAAGCTCCGGGCTCCCTCCACTGCGGGTTCAATGGCATCGGCCCCCTCTGCGCCATAGATTGCAGGGTGCAAAGCTGTGTTAAAGCTCAGATCCGGGCCCCCACTTACGCGCTGGTCGCTAAAGTGGACCTTCCCCTTTCGGGATGCGTTAGAAGTGCGCCAGTGGTATTTTAGCAGGGCTGCCACCGCACTGTCCTGTCCGAGGTGATGAACGTCTGTCCCGATGTGGGCACCACTGATCAGCAGATTCCCGCCTCCTTTGAGGTAGTCGGAAAGCCTTTCGAGCATGCCCTCCCCAAAAACCTCGAAGCGGGGCAGGCTATCGCCCGGCATATAGGAACTGCGCTCCTCACCGGCCAGATAATCTATCAATTCGTAAGGTGCCGCATCGACCAGGCCATCGGCCAGGGCCTCGTCACTAACGGTGGCAAAGGCACAGGCTGCTTCGGCCAGCGAACGGCCATGTATAACAGAAAAATCGAAGGTGTTGCCCGGAATAACTTCCGGCTCTAAATCGGCGTAAGAGGCTCCATGACCGGGGGCATCGTCATCGGTCCAGGGCAGATCCTTGCGGAATTCGTACTGAGCCCCCACCGTATGTAAGTCGCAAACCCAGGGCACCCCTTCATCCACAAAGCTCAGAAAGCCCGCATGCTTCTCATCCTCGAACCAGGCCGGCGCACTTGTACGATCAAAGGCATTCACGATCAGCACCTTTGCCCGGGCCGATACCGGATTGTAAACCGACAGCACCTCGGAAGGAAAGCCCTCCCCTCCCCGGTTAAGGGCCGTTACCCTGAATGAGTATAGCGAATCGGGATGGTAGTCTGTCAGTCTGAAAAAGGGCTCATCAACGGCTCTGCCATGATCAAAGCTTCCATTGTTTACACGGGTATAGACCATGTAACTTTCCGGAACAGCCGTTTCTTCCAGGGGATCCAATACGGGGTTCCACCTGAGCTCAATGGCCCCATCCCTGCCTATGCTGCTGCGAAAATGGCTAACCGGCAGGGGTTGGACAATGTAGGGAAGCCCGTATAGCCCATGAAGAAAGCTGAGCATGCCCTTATAAATGGCCCTGGAAACCAAAAAACGAAATTCGGGTTCGTGCCCAAAGCGAATATCGATGCCGTTCTGGTGACTGAGCAGTTCCAGGAGCATGGTGGGGACATTGGGCCGAAAGGCCTCGCTGTAGGCCTTATTCCACATCCCCCGGCGGGTCCAGTTGGGATCATAAACAGCCCGGATGTCGGACACAATCTGACTCTGCACAATGTCGGTCAGATCGCGGGAGGCCATCCGGGACAGGCCGGAGGGATAGGGCCCCTCCCGGTAATTTGTGCTGTAGATGCCCAGTGTACCTATGGTGGTATCGCTTCCGCTGATCCCGGCATCGGTATGGAAGGCAAAGGCCAGGTCGATGGGAATTCTGAGCCCCTCTGCGTCCGGATCGGCCTCCGGACCGGAAGGTGCCCCAATGAGGTAGTTTACCCACTCACCCCGGGAGCGAAAATCATCGTTGTAATCGACAGCCGGATCACTTAATTTCCAAACCAGAGTGTCGGGGAATCCGGCATACTGCAGATAGTAGCGGGCAGCTTCCTGGTAACGGGGCCGCCGACTTACCAGGCCCTCGCGGGCAATGTTTCCCATGCCGCCACCAAAGCGAACAGCATCGGCCGCAAGCTCGCCACGGCGCTTATCCGATTGATTGGAAAGCAGGACTGCCCCATGCTGTGGATTGCAGCCTGCTTCAAACAGGAAGCGGCCAAGATAAACCCAGGTACCGCCGGCCATCTGTTGATTCACCAGAAAACGACTCTCGCCACCCGCATGACGCACGGTATAGGCAGCATCATCGACATTGTTCTTGCGGGCGGGATAGGAAACATATACCGCATAGTAGCCGCGCGCCGGAATGTCCGGAATCCACTGCAGGGAATCGCTCGCATGCCTGGAAGCTGGCAGATGAAGTGAGCTGCCAAGCTTAAACGGGTTTTCGTGGTCGTAGGGAGGCTGCCCTATTCCAAAGCCACTGCCAGCCTGGTGTTCGATGGCAGATGGGGCAGAAACAAAACGGCTGTTGCCTGTGCTCCCCTGGGCATCGACAAGCACTTCGTGCTGCTGCCAATCACGTTCTCTGGGCATGAAGACCTGCGCCCCCGCATGTTCCAGCATGGGTACAAGCATTTGCAAGGTATAAGCCATGGGGTAGAGGTCCTCCACCGTCTGAAAAATCCTCGCCCTTTGCCATTCCCAACGATCGAGCTCGGGTTCGTAATACCAGCCGTGGCTGTGCCAAAGGGCAATGTTGATGTTGTAGAGCACCCCCTGGTCCCATTGCGGAGAGGAAAGATGACGCACCAGAGGAGCCCCCCTTCTTTTCATACGGGCAACAAGGCGATCGCCATCCGGCTTATGTCCTTTCTCCCTGAACTGGTTAGGAACCAGTGTTCCCAGTTCCTGCCCACCGGTAAAAATCTGAAACTCATATCCCCTCCACTGCGGAAGCAGCGCCTGAGAAAAGCGCGCCTTCAGCCAGGCAATGCTGCTGTCTCTGAAGGGGGCACA
Organism: Bacteroidota bacterium; assembly: GCA_002748055.1. Taxonomy (GTDB): domain Bacteria; phylum Bacteroidota; class Bacteroidia; order Bacteroidales. Next base: position 3,183 of record PDRI01000020.1, read on the forward strand.
GGCCAGGGCCTTATCGGCATAGATCTGAATCAGTTTGCGCTCCGGATGAAAGCGCAGGGAATCTATGGTGGTGGAATCCGGCTTCCGGTAGCCCGTCAGCTGGTCAAAAACATCGCTGTTAAAAACTTCATTTGCAGTACTGTATAAGCTCCTGAGCTGGACAGAGTCCCCGAGGCTTTGCCATTGCCCCGACACTTCGGATAGTCCCGGAAGGAGAAAAAAAAGCAGCAGGCCAGAGATGATTCGCTCCATGCCTAGTAAAGATAGTATTTTGTTGATTTTTCTTTAAAGCTCGCTGCATCCTTCTGCCACCAGTCGGCCAGTGAACCAAAATCGGCCTGCTTCATCATGTGCTCGCGCAGAGTGGCAGAACCGCAGACCTTGTCGAACATTGCGTAACGGTTCTGCTTCCCTTCAAAAGGATTGAAAGCCGGATTAAGGCGCCGGGCCTCCTGTAAAAAATAAAACTGAATCGCCGTCAGAGAAGCCGTATGCGGATTTGTAATATGCAGTTGCACCCCCTGCATGGCCTGGCCCTTTCTGCTGCCATAGTAAGGTTTGAACCAGATGGGGCGAAAGGCCACACCTTCCAGCTCGAGGGCATTCATGGCTTTGGCCAGGGCAAGGGCATCAATGTCTGTGGTTGCCAGTACCCCAAAAGGCAGGGTATAGCCAATCCCGATCATCCCACCGTCGAGTTCTCCAATGATGCCTGTTGCCGGATAAAAAAAGGCTGTCCGGCTGTCGGGAAGATGGGGCGAGGTCGGGACCCAGGGTAAGCCGGTTTCCTCAAATACCATATCGCGTCTCCAGCCCTCCATAGGGACCACCGTCAACTTACACTTCAGCCCGTTGTTCAGTATGCCCTCCTCATTCAACATCCTGGCAAGCTCACCCGGGGTCAAACCGTAAATGTAGGGGATGGCAAAGGCGCTGACAAAGGAGAAGTAGCCCTCCTCAACCAGGGGGCCCTCTACCCTGACACCTCCCAGGGGATTGGGCCGGTCAAGCACCATTACCTCAATTCCTGCTTCTGCTGCAGCCTCCATGACCAGACCAAGTGTGGAGATATAGGTATAGGAACGAACACCCAGATCCTGGATGTCGTACACAAGAACATCGAGTCCTTCAAGACTTTCCTGAGAAGGCTTCCTGTTTGCTCCGTAAAGCGAATAAACGGGAACACCGGTGGCCGGATCAATGGCATCCGCTACATGATCCCCTGCCGAAAAGTTGCCCCTTACACCATGCTCGGGTCCGAAAAGCGCAAGCAGGTTCACATGGGCATTGAGAACATCGACTGTCGAGCATAAACTGGCATCCACGCCACTTGGATTTGTCACCAGCCCAACCCGTTTTCCCTTCAGGGCTGCAAAGTCCATGTTTCGCAAGACCTCAATGCCGGTAGACACCTTTTTGCCGGACGAAGTCCCGATTTCCTCCGCTTTTGCAGCTGCAGCTGATATCCGGGCTTCGGACGGAGCCGGGGTGTCGGAAGGTGCTTGTTTTCCCCCATGCAGATGAGTTAGCTCGGCTGATTCATCCATAAAAACGGTTTGTCCGGGTAATGACCGGGGCAATCCCATAAGTGCCAGCAATATTAAGCCACAGAAACCATGATGAAACCCAGGCATAGCATCGAAGATTAGATAAACAAAGCGTAGTATCCGACTAAAAACACAAAGCGAAGGATACTCCCCGGAGGTTTCCCCTTCATGTTGCAGTGTTGCAGTGTTGTTTTTACCCAACAAAATACAAGCTGAGCAAAAGTACAGAAATAAAGCTTGCCGGACAGCCGATTTTCAAACAGATCTTGCAGTTGGTTGATGAAGCAAACATACAGAAGCTTGTACGGAAGCCGACCCGAAAGATGCAGCAGAATTGAAAATGGAAAAGTTATTTTTCTGAAATACCACTACTTAGCACTTAAAGCTGTATTCGAATTGGTCGAAATCATCTGCATTGATTACAAGTGCAAAACTTTAGTTACTTATGGGTCACTAGGTGGATTCTAAAACGGATTGAAGTTACTGAAGAAGTCTGGTGTTGAAAACTGCACCAACCCACTCTCATAATATCTGTTAGCTGTTTCAATGGCATTTCCGTTTTTTGGAATGCGTAAAACAGAATACATATCGTAGTCCGCTATTACCGCTGTTCTGTACTTTTTATGTAGTTCATTTTGAGATTCTTTACTTATACCAGGTAGAAAATTAACAACTAAATGACCAGTTGATATGAGGAGATCCTCTCCATTTTCCAACCTGTATATCGGGTGCCATGTATGTACATTATCAGCTGATTGTAAAAACTGTATTACATTTCCATTTTCTGCTTTTGAATTAGTTGTAACGACAGCATTATTCGAATCAAGCCAGGCCATCTGAGAATGAGGTGCCACACGATTAAGAAATAACGTAGCTTTTTCTTTATCAACTCCCTCAATATAGTTGACAATTAATTCATTCTCCACAATTGACAGGTATATTTTCTCATCAAATGCATAATAATAAATTCGCTCTACAGAAGTCTGAGATGAGCTGGTAGTAGTTTCCTTTTCACAGCTGGAAGCGCTGAGGAGAATTAATTCGAATAGTGCTACTATTAATAGCGTTCTCATTGTCCCTGGTATTATGTTATACTATTCAATCTAGGAAATTACTCGGGCCAGCTGATCTTCTTTGCAAATCAATGCAATTGTGCCCCCGGTTATAGCCCCATAATTCGGACATTTCATATTTGCTGTAAGTTAATCATTTTTCTTCATCGTATCGCAATGTTGTCCGAAATACATTCAGATTTAGTTTTTCTTTCTCGTAAACTGTATAGTCCGGGATGGCTTGTGTTCTTCGACATCAATCCGCCCTCACGTTTTCCGCACAGGATGTCCAGATCTCTGTAAAGTTTGATTTTTCATGTATAGTTATTCGGTATTTAGGCCTGCAGATTATAATACATCATACAAATTTAAGCGCCAGGTCAGAGAAACTTTTTGATAGTTCCTTATTTTTGTAGGACCTAATCGAAAAATGCAGGATCGTGGATAGCCAAATGATTAAACCAAAGGAGGGGTGGCCGTATGAATAAAAAAAGCCTGAAGGACCTCAGCAAAATCCTCTCGAAAGACAGTTTCATCACCAACGACCTGGATCGCATTGCCAAGTCGGCAGATGCCGGATGTTACCGGAAGATTCCCCAAATCGTCATCTGCCCAAAAAACGAAGCAGAACTTATCGCCTGTTTAAAGATCCTGCACCGGGACGGAATCGCACTCACCTTTCGGGCGGCCGGGACCAGCCTTTCGGGCCAGGCAATTTCGGACAGTGTATTACTCGAGGCACGGGGCGATCACTGGAACAAGGCAGAGGTACTGGACGGAGGTGCCCGGGTTCGGGTACAACCGGGCATCACGGGTTTACGCCTGAACCAGATCCTGGCCCCTTACGGGGTAAAATTCGGCCCCGATCCGGCTTCCCTGAATTCGGCCATGGTGGGGGGCATCCTGGCCAACAATGCCAGCGGAATGAGCTGTGGGGTGCATGCCAACAGCTATGCCACCCTTCGTGCGGCCCGGATTATTCTGGCCGATGGCACTTTGCTCGATACCGGCTGCAAGGAAAGCAAGGCTGCCTTCGCCAAAAGCCACGGAGGCCTGCTGAAGGAATTGCAGCTCATACGGGAAGACATTCTGAATCAGAAGGACCAGAAAGAAAAGATTCAGAAAAAACACAGCATTAAGAACACCTGCGGTTACGGACTGAATGCCCTCGTCGATTTCGAGGACCCCTTCGACATCCTGCTCCACCTCATGGTGGGTTCCGAGGGCACGCTTGGCTTCATTTCCGAAGCCTGCTTTGACACCATTCCCCTGTTGAAACAGCGCGCCAGTTCTCTGGTCTATTTCCCCAACCTGCGATCGGCCTGTGAAGCCGTCCCCCCCTTACGTGAAGCCGGTATTCCGGCCATAGAAATCATGGACAGGCAGGCGCTTCGGGCCGTGGAGAATAACCCCGGCATCCCCGCCTATCTCAAGGACCTGGGGCCGGAGGTCACTGCCTTATTGATCGATCTGTTGGCCGAAAACACAGAAGGCCTCGAGGCGGTAATCGCCAAAACCCGGAAGATATTGGAAGGCTTCAGGCTGGAACGTGAGCTGGAAATCACCACCGATCCAGCGACCATTGCCGCCTACTGGACCGTTCGCAAGGGGGTCTTCCCCTCGGTTGGGGGCATGCGTAAACCCGGCACCAGTGTGATTATTGAAGACATTGCTGTGGCCGCGGAGCACCTCACAGAAGCTGCCGAAGCCATGCGACAGATGCTCGACGAACTCGATTACAGGGATGCTGTGATCTATGGCCACGTTCTCGACGGTAACCTGCACTTTATCTTCGACCCGGATTTTAGCCGGCCCGACGAACTGAAGCGTTACGAGAACATGATTGACCGCCTTACAAGCATGGTGGTAGAACGCTTCGACGGTTCGCTAAAAGCCGAACATGGAACAGGCCTCAACATGGCCCCTTTTGTGCTCCGGGAATGGGGCGATTTCCTTTACGGAATCATGAAACGCATTAAGAAGGCCTTTGACCCGCACGGCATTCTGAATCCCGATGTCATTATTTCGGACGATCCCGGGCTGCACCTCAAGCACTTCAAACCCATGCCACTGGTCGATGAAACCGTAGATCCCTGCATCGAATGTGGGTTCTGTGAAATCAACTGCCTGAGCGAGGGCTATAGCCTGTCGGCAAGGCAACGCATTGTGATACAACGGGAAATTGTGCGTCGGCGGAAAACCGGGAAAGATCCGCAAAAGCTGATCAGGGCCTTTCGTGAACCCGGGGACGCCAGCTGTGCCGGAGATGGCCGCTGTGCCCTCACCTGCCCCCTTTCGATAGATACGGGTGCCCTGATTAAGAAGATACGCAGCCAGGCCAATGCTGAAAAACCCGCCGCTAAATTCCTGGGCAGATGGACCGCGGGGCATTTCAGAAGCGTTCACCGCCTCATCGCCGTGGGGCTGGGGATGCTGGGATTCATGCAAAAACTTCTCGGAAACAACGGACTGAAAGGCCTGATGTCGGGCCTGCGCCAAATCTCCGGCAAGCGGATTCCGGGCTGGGACAGCAGCATGCCCATTCGTCTGCCTCAACGGGCTCTATCTCAGGCAACAAAAGATGAGAGAAACGGCCGGGCCGGGAAAAGAATTGTTTACTTCCCCTCGTGCATCAACCAGGCTATGGGGCCCTCTTTCGACAGCAGGCATGACAGGCCCCTGGTTCAGGTTACTGTCGATGTACTGGAGAAGGCTGGCTACGAGGTTGTTTTTCCCGAAAACATGCGAAATCTTTGCTGTGGCACACCCTGGGAAAGCAAGGGCTTCCCCGACATTGCCAATGCCCGCTCTGCTGAACTTGAGACCGCTCTCCTGAAAGCATCTGCCGAGGGTCGCGATCCAATACTCTGCGACACCAGCCCCTGCGTGTACCGCATGAAGCGGGTTATGTCGGACAAGCTCAAAATCTATGAGCCGGTCGAACTTATTCACGACGAACTGCTTGCTCAGCTACAGCCCAAGCCCCTTGAGGGCCGCATGGCTTTTCACATCACCTGTACCAGTGAAAAAATGGGCATCGAGGATAAGTTCCGCAAGGTGGCAGCCTCCTGTTGTACCGACCCGGTTTTCCCGGAAGAGGTTGGATGCTGTGGTTTTGCCGGAGACAAGGGTTTCATGCAGCCGGAACTGAACAGCTGGGCACTCCGCAAGCTAAAACCAGCTGTGAAGGAAGCCCGGGAGGGCTTCTCAAACAGCCGCACCTGTGAGATCGGCCTGTCGCGAAACAGCGGGCTTGACTACAAATCGGTGATGTACCTTCTGGATCGCTGTATTTCCTAAAAAACCAGAAGTTTACACACCTCTGTCTGCCGTCCCGACCGGAGGTGGCAAAAATAGCTGCCCGGCCGGAAATCCGAGGCCTCAAATGCAATTTCATGCACACCTGCCGCCCTCCGCTCAGCGAGCAAGGTGGCTACATTTCGTCCCGTGCCGTCGAAAAGGTAAAGATTCACCTCACCTTCCCTGTGCAGCCGGAATTGTATATGGCCCTGGCCATTTATCGGGTTGGGGGTCACATGTACATTGAATCCCGCCTCGCCTGCCTGCTCATCCAGGGCGCTGTTGCTTCCCTTCTCATAAACCCGGATGTAATCGAGGACCAGTTCCTGGGGAAAGCTGGTTGATGCATCGGGATTTCCGGGCCATCTCCCCCCCACAGCCAGATTTACCAGGAGATGAAAACGGCGATTGAAAGGCGCCGGGAAGGGGTAGCCGCTCGCCGACCAGCTGGTAATGGTTGAGTAGAGTTCGCCATCGACATACCATCTCATCCTGCCCTCTTCCCATTCGAAAGCAAATTCGTGAAACTCATTGCAAAAATCACCCTCATTGAGGGTATAGGACTTTGTTGTTGACTGGTTATTTGGCCATTGGCCACCGTAATGAATGGTTCCATGAACCTTTGTGGGATCATCGCCCAGGTATTCCATAATGTCGATCTCCCCGCTATTGGCCCATCCTCCATAGGCATTATCAGTGGGCAACATCCAGATGGCAGGCCATAGTCCTTTGCCCTTTGGCATTTTCGCACGTGCCTCGATACGGCCATAGGTCCAGTCGCCCTTTTCTGCCGTACGGATTCTGGCCGAGGTGTAGGACTTGCCTCCATAGGACTCCTGCTTAGCGGTAATTGTCAGAAAACCATCCGCAACCACCGCATTCTCTGCCCTGTAGTACTGCAGCTCCTCATTCCCCCAGTTGGTGAGGCCATAATCGCTCCCTGTACCAAACATAAAGGACCATTTTGCATCGTCCAGTTTCGTCCCGTCAAATTCATCGGCCCAAACAAGATCCCAGTGCTGTCCGTAAACCAGTATGCCAGCCAGGGCCAGTAACAACGTAAATCCAATTCTCATCTTCGTGTCTTCCTTTTTATTTCCTTTGCAATATAGCTATTCTGAGCCCTTGACCAAGCCAAAAGCTGGCAGGGTTTTTGCACTGAAACAGAACATACTAATAAGATTTAAACCCAAGACTATGAAAAGACCCGTACTTCTCCTTGCCCTGGCAATCGGCATTCTGCCCCTGCTTGCCCAGAACAGAGTGGTTCACGGCAAACTCACCGCCTTTAACACCTACCCTGTCGCCAACGTCGAGATTAGCTCCAAAAAGGCCAAAACGACCATCACTTCCGATGCTTTTGGCTGTTTCTCCATCGTATGTGCCGACAAAGATCAGTTACGTATCAGGCCCAAGGGCTTTCACGCAGTGACAAAAAAGGTGGGCCCCGACACCGATTCAGTAAGCATTAATCTGATTTTTATCGATAGCCCGGCAAACCGTAACGCAGCGGTTAATTATGGCTATATTAGTGAAGCAAACCTTACCTATGCCGTAAAAAACCTCGCCGGAAAAAACAACGATTACTGCAACTACACCTCCATATTCGACCTTCTCAGGGCCAACTTTAGCGGGATCAGCATCAAGAATAACCAGGTATATATTCAGGGAGGAAACAATTCATTTGTGGGGCCATCGAGTGCACTCTGCATTGTAGACGGGACTCCCTTCAGCAATCTGAGCATCATCTCCCCCTGCCAGGTCTCCAGTATCGAAATCCTGAAAGGGCCACAGGCCGCCATCTATGGTTCACAGGGAGGCAACGGCGTTGTGGTCATTCAGTTGCGCAAGGACTAACATCCCATACCTGAAGGCCTTATGGTGCCTGCTTTTATTTTGAGAATATTCTCATTATATTTGTGCCGAAAGCACATCAATGCCAAGGACCAAAAGACCCAGACGTGTTGTGGCCCCTCCCTCTTTCAGGGCTTATGTACCCAGCGGGAAACATGGGAAACTGAAAGAAGCCGTGGAGCTTCACTATGAGGAATATGAGGCGCTGAGACTGGCCGATTACGACCTCCTTAACCATCTGGAAGCAGCCCTGAAGATGGGGGTTTCCAGGGCCACCTTCGCACGTATCTACGAAAGTGCAAGGCGAAAGCTGGCCCGGGCCCTGGTCGAAACCCGCGAAATCCGTTCCGTATATGGGAATGCCGAACTGGAGGGGGCCTGGTTCCGCTGCGAAGCCTGTCATGCCCGTTTCACACTAACCAGCCAGCAAAGTGAAAAGGCCTGTCCGATGTGCAAAACAAAAACAATCACCTACCTCAATAAACACAGATGAAAACGGTAATCAGCGCGAAAGGAAATACCCTTAGGTCGGAATTTGACCCCCGCTTTGGCCGGGCAGAATACTTCTGTGT
>PDRI01000021.1 GCA_002748055.1 Bacteroidota bacterium
CACACAGGCTGCAAAGTACTGCCAGGCTACAAGTCCCGAGAGATAGAATAATACGGGCGGAATGCCATCGGTGGGGATGCCTGCAACCCGGCTGAAGATGAGCGTGTAGATCAGGGTGCTCATAAGGGGGTTGAGGATGAACCAGAAAGGGCCCAGAATCGTTTGTTTGTACCTAGCTACAAAATCTCTTCGCACAAAGAGGCGAAGCAGGTCCCTGTACTGCCAAAGCTCCTTCAGGTTCAGCTCCAGCAGGCTGCGTTTTGGACGAATGATGTGTGTAAACTCCGGAGCGTCGCCTGTCATTTCGATTTCTTTTCTTCGGAATAGTAACCGTAACCCTTGCGATAATAGCCACCATAGCCGTAGCCGTAACCGTAGCCATAGTATCCATAGCCGACGCCCTTACGCACTCCATTGAAGATGAGCATGGACTTTGTGAGGCTCTTTTCATCCAGAAAATGGTCGACATGCTGAAGGGTAGATACAGGGGTTTTTTGCTGGCGGGTTACCAAAAGGATGGAATCACAAAGATCGAAGACCTCTGCGGCATCCGAGATCAGACCGATTGGCGGGGTGTCGATGAAGATCACCTCATAGCTTTGCTTCAACAGAACAAGGAGCTCCTTCATCTTGTCACTGCCCAGTAATTCGGCAGGGTTCGGGGGCACCGGGCCCGAGAAGATCACGTCGAAGCCTTCAATGCCCCCGGGTTGGACAATCGATTGAAAATCGGTTTGCCCACTCAGGAAATGGCTTAATCCATCCTGCTTTTCCTGAACAAAGTAGTTGTGGAGTGTTGGTTTCCTCATGTCGGCACCAACCACTACTGATTTTCGTCCCTGCAGGGCCATGGAGGCGGCCAGGTTACTCGAAATATAGGTCTTTCCTTCGGCGCTGACGCTGGATGTGACGACGAAGACTGTGCAGTTTTTGTCGCCGTTCACAAACCTGAGGTTTGATCTGAGGCTGCGGAAGTTCTCTGCCACCAGGCTCTGCGGTGTTTCAGTCATGGTTCTGGGGTTCTGAGAAAAGCCAATGACGCCGGCAACAGGCAGCTTCACCAGTTCTTCGAGTTCCAGGAGCGACAGGATGGTATTCCTGTTTAGGGTTCGGAAGAACAGGAAGAAAACCGGAATCAGAATGCCCAGAATCAATCCCGACATGTAGTTCCGCCTTTTTTGCGGCTTGAGCGGAGTAGCGGAGGTCTTGGAAGGTTCCAGGGTCCGGTAGTCACTGATCATAGAGGCCCTGGAGATGCCTGCCTCTGTCTTTTTATCCATCAGCATGGTAAAGACATCCTCGTTCAGCTTGTAGAGCCGTTCATAATCTGAATAGACGATTTCCTCGCTCAGGACCGATCTGGCCGATTTGAACAAGGCCCCGATCTGTTCATTGGTTTCTGCAATACGGATCTCGTTCGCCTGTTGGGTATTTTCTATACTCTTGAGGATGAGTCCTTCGATTTCTTCAATCTGGCGGTCTTTTTGTTCAATTTCCTTGCGGAAAACAGTGGAATTCAGTCCCAGTTCGGCCAGCTCCTTCTTTTCGAGCTGCAGGCTGATGAACTGGTTTACGAGCCCCGAAATCACTGTATTGTCGAGGCCAAAGGTCGATGGCGCGATGAGGTCTTCTTCACTTGATTCAAGGATGAAGCCTTCCAGATAGTCGCAATACCGATTAATGAGAACCAGGCGCGTTTTCGCTTCTTCAAGGGTGTTAATCTTTCCAAAGATTGTTGCAGAGCCGGAAGAGAGTTCCTTGTTGGTGAGCTTGAGGCTTCTCATCTGGCCGGCAATCATTTTCATACTGTCGGCAATCAGCTCCAGCTGCTCTTCGATGAACAAAATGGTTCTTTCCGATTGTTCAATTTTCCTGACAATATCGGCCGATCTGAGCGACTCGACGAGTTCATCCAGAATTGCCCGATCCTTGTGGGGAAGGGAGCTGCGCATGGATAGCTCGATCACTGTATTTTTGCTGCTGTAAGCGTAGCCCTCTCTGACCTCGGCGATGCCAAGTGAGGCTCTTATGCCCTGTGCGGCATCCTGTGGCGTATGGATTCTGAATTTCCATTCGCCTGTATTCAGAGGGCCTTTCAGGGAGACCATGAAACTGAAATCCGCTACCCGGGCTTCCTGTCCAAACAAAAAGCGCTTTCCATCTACCTTTTCCTGCCAGTAAGCATCCTCGGTTTGCAGGGAAAAATGCCGGCTGTCCTCGCTGAATATCGTAAAGAGGATGCCATAGGGAATCTGATTGGAATTGTGATCCACGCTCACCTTAATCGGGCCATAGCCATACCGTTCCGAGGTTTTAATGCGGCCCTTGGAATAGTAGCTTACATCCAGGCCCAGTTTCATGGCCACATCCTTCATGATGGGGAGTGAGGAGATGAAGGCTCGTTCATAGCGCATGTTTATCTTGCTGTTTTCTATTCCGCCTCCAAACATGTAAGCCGCCTCATTGGCATCGGATTCATTGCTTCCCTTGACCAGTTGAACCGAGGTCTGAAACACCTTGTTGGTATATCGGTTCATCAGGGCAGCGGTGCTAAGGCTGAGGACAATGATGAGTCCGATCCATACCCAGTTGTTTAGCAGCTGAAGCAGGAGTTTCTGGAAAACCCACTTCTGGGCAATAGCCGGACGACGGGGCGTGGTGTTGTTGGTCATGTCGTTTTCTCCCGGACTACGGTTTATAAAGGGTTAGCAGTGATATGATGGTTAGTGCAAGAGACACCCCCGATGCGACAATGGATAGATTCTGGCCGAGATATCTGAGATAGGGTTTGGATGGTAAGGGAGGAACCACAATCATGTCCTGCGGTTGTACAAAGTAGAACTCGCTTGCAAGGAAGGATTCATCGAGCAGATTCAGGTAAAAAACATAGTTCCTGTCTTTCATCCTCCGGATTACTTTTACACGCGACATGTCCCCAAATTCGCCGGCACCTCCTGCCATGGCAATGGCCTGTAGCATGGTCAGTGAATGATCGCTGGAGTATTGCACCCCTTCTCCGGCCACTTCACCCAATACCGAGAACCTGAAATTGAGCAGGTTGATGCGTGTTACCGGATCCTCCAGTTCTACAGCAGCCAGTACGTCGATGGTATCTTCAAGCTGTTCAATTGTAAGCCCTTCGGCCCGTAGCTCTCCGATAACCGGGAGGGTCAGGTTTCCCCGGGGGTCGATTCTGTAGCCCCGATTCTGCACGTTGCCACCACTTCCCAGGCTGTTTCCCGAACTCCCTCCGGCAGTGATGTTCCGGTCTGCAATGCGAAAGGGGTTGTACTCTTCCGGGGTTGGACTGGCAATGCGAATGTCAAGGATATCATTGACCTGAAGTGCGTAGCGAAGCGCTCCCGATTCGTACACTCTGATCAGGCTGTCGGTGACAATGTCGGTGCGTCTGTCCAGGTCATCCTCATATTGCAGATAGGCCATTTGCTTGTTTGATACACAGGAGGAAATGAGGAGCATTGATCCGAGAATCAGCGGCAGATAGTTCTCACAGTATAATTTCATTGCCTTCGGGTTTTTTAGCAAGCAACTATAAAAAAGCGTTTAGAAATCATATCTCAGGTGAACAGCTCTCCATTTCAATCTGTACCTGGCCGCTCTCAGGCCTGAATCCCCAGATGCGCCTGATGAGCAGAACCGAGCCCAGTACCACGATACTGGCTTTTATCAGGTGGTTCAATACAATCCCGAATTCCGTTTCGGCTTTGACCACCTGAAGGAAGAGCATGGGACTCCAGATCAGAAGGGTTGGAAAGTATTTCGACCAGCGCTCCAGCATGCGCCAGAACCAGTTTATAAAGGCCCCCCACAGGAACATAAAGATGATGCCTCCCGACCAGCCGTAGTTTGCCCATCCTTCACCGGCAATCGAAATCCCCATGGAGGTATCATCACGGATACTCAGCCCGGTGAAGCGCCTGAAGTTCTCGCGTCCACCTGCACGTAGCTTATTGGGATTCAAGATACGGGGGACCACACTGTTCATAATCCCATCCCTTATTGTTGCCCCTTTGGCATAGGGTACACTGGCCGGTACATTGTGCATGATGGCCGAGATAATCCAGCCCTGGTTCAGCCTGACATTCATGTGAACACCGTGCCCGGGTGTGAAAATGGACCCGCTCGACCATGCGTTAGCGGCAAGCTTGAGAAAGAGAGCGGTTTTGTTTCCTTCATAGCCTCCGTTCCAGGTCATTTCCCGGTATGGGTACTTTACGGTCTGTATGGTCATCGCAAAAACCAAACCAAGGACGGCCGCAATGATTTTTGTGGAAAGGCCAAGATTCCATTCTTTCGCCAAAAAGGTAAACAGGAGCATCCCCCACAGCAGCACGTCATGGAACATCCCGGCCCCAATAGCTGTAAGCATGGTGAACAGCAGAACCCCAAAGAAGATCCACCATCTTAGCCGGTGTTCCGAGTGAATCAGGTAGATGGCTCCGATGTATTTCAGGGTAGAAAGCAAAAAGAATACGAAGCCCAGACTGGGGGGGAAGAAGCCCGACAGATAGGGAAGAAATGCGCCCAAAGCAATCAGGATGTATGGGAAATACGGGTGTTCGTCGAGAATCGAGAGAACCTGAGTCTTAATGTCTTCTAACTGAATCCTGGGCTTAATCATATTCGCACCAAGCCAGAAGGCTAGTACTGCGGGTACAACAAAGGCCATGTATTCATTTTCCGGGACCCACATGTGGTAGCGATAATGGTCGTAGGTGTTTCGGTATTCAATGTAAGGGCCCAGAATCCACTGAAGGGCCGCCAGTGCAGTCATTAGCTCAATGATGGGGATGCGTTTTCCCATCAGAATGAGCAGCCTTACCAAGATGAAGAAGGTAAAGCCCAGTCCGATGGCCGAAAGAAAGAGCGCGCCTGAGAGCCATACGGCCAGCCCGACCAGGATGGAAATAATGATCAGGTTTAGCGAACGGTTTGTTTCGGCCTGCCTGTTGGTGTGGTTCCTTGTAAAATCGATGGCAATAATTCCTGTTAACCCGGCACAGCTCCGCCACCTCGGTCCCAGTGCTCCGAGAATGGCTTGCCTATTAGCAGAAAATCCACCGAAAGGTGGATGTGAAAGGCATTTGCCAACCGAAGATAGAGAAAAATGCGCGAGGTACTTACCACATGGCAATGCTGCGTATTGTAAACACGTGAAACCCGTATTCGAACAGGTAAAACCCTTGCAAAAGGTACCGGGGAACTGCGGCTTTATCGGGGATGGACAGTTCCGTTTGCACGCTCTATGGCGGCCTGTATGTCATAGAAGGTGTGGCTTGCGATCAGGATCAAGAGATTTTGCAGCCCCAGGTTCTGCTTTACAGGGAAGCAATACAGCAGAAAGGCCGACGGCAGGAAGATCGCAAAACCGAGTGAATTGCAAAGCTTCCGGACTGTGTTCCATCCGGAGTGTCCGCACCGGTCATCTTTTCAGGAAGGAAGGGGGCTAGAATTCGGGACAGGGAATCATCCGCGCAGCTTTCTTCTTGCGGGTGGTCTTGAATTCGTAAGTAATGGAGATCTCGTGGGCGCCACCGGTAGAGGAAACCAGGTTGGAGATCGTGAAGTCGTAGCTGTAGCCTACACGGAGCTGGTCCATTTTGTAACCTACCAGGAAGGCGATGGCATCGCCCCGGGGGTCCTTGGCATAGTTGGGATCCTTTCCTTTGAGGAAGGGAATCCCGCGGTACCAGAACCCGAGCATCAGCGGAGCTTTGTACCAGTAGAGGCCCAGGTCGAGCTGTGTGAACTGTCCCTGGTGGCGAAAATGGAAGGCCGTTGAGAGGGTCTCGTCGATGGGGTTCAGCAGATGACCTCGTTTAACCACCTGGTAGCCTCCGAAGACCGAGTACTTGATGTCCCATGGAACCTCATTGTTGTAGAATCCGTAGCTGGGGCGCAGGAGGTGATCGATGGAAAAACCGAACCAGGCCCTGTCGCTGTAGCCCAGCAGCGATGCAGAAAAGTCAACATCGGGTTTGAAGGGATCGGAGGGTGACTGCTCAATGGTGGAACCCCCGGAGCCTCCGCTGGTAAGCTGGTCGTTCCAGATCAGTTTGGCATAGTTGATGCCCATCTGGGTGTAGTTGAAATGGATGCCTGGCCGCAGATGGAACACCTTGGTTACTTTAATGTCGTAAGAGTACTGCAGGCCTGCATTCAAGAGCCCCATGTCACCGCTACCGGCTACATCGCGCATCAGCAGGACGCCCACACCACTGTTGAAATTCTCGAAGTAATGATCATAGGCGAAGCTGTAGGTGACAAAGACATTGCCGATCTCCGGCCACTGGTTCCGGTAGGCCGCGGATATACGGTCCTGCTGCGTAGCACCGGCGAAGGAGGGTGCCAGATACAATGGGTTGGCATAGAATTGCGTGAACTGGGGGTCCTGGCCCTTTGCTCCGACAAAGATGCTGATGATTCCTATGATGATCGCAAGTCTCTTCACAAACAGGCCTGAATTTGCGTAAACTAAAATAAGTAACTTTTTTTAAAACCGCTGACTATTCTCCGACTTTAGCTTTTTAAAAGATAATTCTTCGGCAATGTTAGACAGGCGGGGGGCTGATTTTCCCCCCGCCATACAGCTATTGTTCTCGTTTCCATAAAAGTGTTATATCTCCCGCCAGGCTCTCGGGCGAACCGTTTTTATAGACCAGCAGAACCTTCCAGATATATACACCCTGGGCAGCAAGCTGGCCCTTAATGTAGCCATCCCAACCCACATTGATGTCGTCGCTCTGGAAGATCAGCTCGCCCCAGCGGTTATAGACATAGAGGTGGTATTCGTCTACCTGCTTGTTTATACCGGGGTAGAAGATGCTGTTTGCCACACCTGGATCGGTGTTCGGGTTGTTCGGATCGATATAGCCTCCGGACGGACCCGACAGATCGGGGCGGAAGACGGTCGGGAACTGGATGTCGCCCGCCGGGATCACCTTCACCACCTGTTTGGTGAGGCTGTCGATACAGTGGTCGTTCCAGGCCACCAGCTTAACGTCTTTATAGCCTTCGGTATAGTAGTAGTGCAGGGTATCCGTAGCACTCGAGAAGTTGTAGGGCGCAGCTTCGCCATCCTCGTAGTAGTCTCCGAAGTCCCAGCGATAATTTGTTGCTCCGGCTGTGAGGTTGAAAAAGCGGACTGGCTTGTCCTTCACAAATACCGAATCGGGAGCCGAGTTGAAGGCCACGTTAGGCGTCTCGTAAACATTCAGGATGGCCGAGCTGTTGGCCGTTCCGCCAGGGCCGGTGGCCTGCAGACGTACGGTCATTTCACCCGGATATTCGAAGGTATGGCTGGGATTCTCTTCCGTGGAAACATAACCGTCTCCGAAGTCCCAGAGATAGTTGGTGGCCCACTGTGAGAGGTTGGTGAACCGGACTTCCAGAGGTGTACAGCCGCTCTCCGGGACCTCAAAGTCGGCCAGCGGGGGCTGGGGATGAATCACCACCGTCGTCCCCGTACTGTCTATGCAATCGCCACTGTTCACATAGAAGACCACAGAGTAGGTGCCGTCTGAGGCATAAACATGCACCGGATTCTCCTCGGTGGAGGTGCTGCCATCGCCGAAGTCCCAGAGATAGGTCCAGGGACCGGCCTGGGTGCCATTGGTGAAGGTCACCGTGGCATCGGGATAGGTCTGCACGAGTGGTACGGCCGTGAACGAGGGCTGTGGGATCGGCTGGACAGTAACATCGAGTGTTGCGGTGTCGATACAGCCATAGAACGAAGTGGTGGTGAGCTCTACGGTGTAGGTCTCAACGGAAGTGCCGTAGTTTTCGAAGAGGTGTTGGGTCACATAACCGCCCTCTGCACCATTGCCATCCCCATAGTCCCAGAGATAGCTGGCTGCACCGGGTTGGGTCGTGAAGACCAGGTTCAGCGGATGGCAGCCTTCTGTGGTGTCGGCATCAATATTGGCCACAACCTTCGGGTAGATGGTTACCACGCTCCTGGCTGTATCCCGGCAGTTGTGTTCGCTCGCAGCGACCAGTTTCACCGTGTAGTAGGCCACCTCACCACTGGGACTGGTATTGTCGAAACCGTGGCTCACATCTTTCTGTGTACTCGTATTGCCATCGCCAAAGTCCCACAGGAAGGTAGCGGCATCGGCCGTCGAAGCGTTGGTGAAGTTCACTTCCCGATAGCCGCAGGACGGTACTGCATCCGAAAGGAACTGGGCTGTGGGCCTCTCGTTCTCAATGGTAACTACTGATGTACCCACGCAACCCCGGTCGTCGGTTACCTTGTAGGCAAGCTCGTAGATTCCCTTGATCGTGGTTCTGAAGTCGACCACCCGGTCACTGATCGATGAGAGCGGTGCAATGGCTCCGCTCCACTGGTGGATGGTGTAGTTGCCCGAGCCACCGCTTGGATTCCCGTCGAGGGTGAGCAGATCGCCACCGCAAATGAGCGGATAGTCGGGATGGGTGGTCAGCGGCGTAATGGCCGGAACCGGGTTGGGCCAAACGGTGAGGGTGGCACTTGCTGAGGAGATGGGGTTACAGACACTGAGCACATCGAGGTAGTAACTCCAGCCGTCCATATCTAAAGTGACATTGCTCACGACAAGTTGTTCGTCGTTTGAGCCCAGGTGGTTCGCATCGTCGGTCAAGGCGACAAAGCCATTCCCGTCGTTTCGGTTCACCATCCACTGGTAGCTCAGGCCAACCCCGGATGCATCCACCGAGAAAGTGGTGCTGCCATTTTCACAAATGGCATCTGCCTCTGTATCGACATTGATCACCACATTGGGGTTCACCAGCAGAATCACCGGATTCGAAGTTGCCGGAGGGATGCAGTTGCCCGATATGACCACCCGGAAGCTGTAGCCGCTGTGAGCCAGTTGGGCATTGAGCAGAGTGAGGCTGTCGCTGAGCTCACCCTCGTACATCGGATCGCCCACAGGAATGTCGGTAAAGCCGCTGCCGTCGTTCACCTGCCAATGGTAACTGATGTTGGTTCCCCTGGCCTCAACCTTGAAGCCGGCAGCTGTCAGTTCACAAACCGTCGTGTCGATCGGCTGGCGCAAAATCTCGGGAGCTGTTTCCACCCGTAACTCGGGTGCGTCCGAGATCACAGGTACCCCGCATGTGCCGGTAACAATAACCCTGTAGCGGTTGGTATCAAAGCTGCGCGAGACAGAGAACATACCCATGTTTGGGGTTTGGGTGCCTATGGTGAGGCCAAGATCATTCATGTCGGTCCAGCTTGCACCGCCCGTGGTACTCTCTTGCCACTGATAGCTAAGGTCTGCACCGCTGGCGTTTACCGAGAAGGTCGCATTCTTAAACTCACAGATGGTCAGCGGATCGGGCTGGTCCTGGATCTCGGCCGGAGTCCGGACCATCAGAACGGCCAGGTTGGAGACCTGTGCCGGGGCACAGCTGCCCTCCACACGGACCCTGTACCGGCTGATGTCGAAACTGCGATCGGCTCCGGTCAGCACCAGTGTGGGGCTGTTCCAGCCTGCAAAGACCCCGCCGTTCGAATCACTGATGTCGGTGAAGCCACTGCCCATATCGACTTGCCACTGGTAGCTCAGGTTCGTACCCGTCGCCTGTACGGAGAAGCTCGTATTGTCGCCTTCACAGATGGTGGCATCAAGGGGCTGTTTCCAGAGCTGTGGGGCCGAGTGTACGGTGAGGACGGCCTCGTTGGAAAGGGCCCCGGGCGAACAGTAGCCCTGCACACGTGCACGGTAGCGGAAGCCGGTCATAGCCGAATCGATGGCGTAGATGTTCAGCTCCTCGGTACCGGAACCGATGTAATTGCCCCCGTCGGAAATGGCCTGCCAGCCGGAACCATCGTATTCTTCCCACTGGATGAGCGGGCTGCCCGTGTTACCCACATCAATGGTAAAGGCTGCATTCATGAGCTCACAGATGGTGGTATCGCGGGGCTGGCTCACAATTTCGGGCAACTTGTGTACCCGCAGCGAGGCCGGATTGGAGCTTACCGGGGTCCCGCAACTACCGCTTACCTCGACCCGGTACTGCCAGTTGTTCTGGCTCCAGGGTACATTTGTGAGCACAAGGGTGTTGGTGTTCACCCCGCTGTGGACGGCATCGGACGGAACAGGCTGCCAGCTTCCACTGCCATCGTTGTAGTACCAGATGAAATTGGGGTTGGTTGTTACGCCCGGATCTACCGTAAAGGAGGTGTCCTGCAACTCACAAATCTCAGCCGATACAGGCTGCAGGACAATCTCGGGATTCTCTCTGATCGTCAGGCTCACGCTGTCGGAAACCACCGGATCGCTGCAGGATCCCGAGAGGGTTACCCGGTAGGCATAGCCGTTCATGGCCGAACCCGGATTCAGTATGGAGAGGAGAGGAGTTCCCTGACCGCTGTAGTTGAAACCGGTGACAGGCGCCCAGAATACGCCGTTGTGTACCTGCCAGAGGTAGCCCGGGTTGGTGGTTACCCCCGGGTCGATGGAGAAGGAGGTCCCGACGCCCTCACAGGTTTCAGCATCGCTTGGCTGAAGGAGGATTTCGGGTCGTTCATAGACCGTAAGTGTTGCCACTTGCGAGGTATCGTTCGGACCGCAGGCATTGCTCACAATGGCCCTGAAACCGGTCGCGGTCCAGGTGGACGGAACACCCGTCAGGCGAAGCGTATCACTTGTCTCTCCGCTGAAGAAGCCACCACCGGCATCCTGCCAGTTGCTGCCGTCGAAGTACTGCCAACGGTAGAGGGGAGAAGTGCTGACTCCGGCATCGATGCCAAAGCTGGCATTGTCGTTTTCACAGATGGTGAGGTCGGCCGGTTGCGAAACAATCTCGGGCCGCTCATCCACGGTGAGTACCGCCGTATCTGAGATGACGCCCGGTGCACAGATGCCATTCAGCCTGAGCCTGATTTGCAAGCCGTTGATGCCCGAATGCACCCCGTTGATCCATAGTGTATCGTTGTTGGAGCCACTGTAGATGTCCACCGGGGGCACAATCCAGGTGGCTCCGTTCCAGATTTCCCACTGGTAGTTTGGCATACTTGTTAGCCCTGCATCTACGAAGAAGAGGACGCTGTCCTGCTCACAGGCCACGACATCGACCGGCTGCAAATCGAGCTGCGGTTTCTCGTACACGGTAAGCTTTGCTACGTTGGATACCACCGGCGCGCTGCACTTGCCGCCGACTGTGGCCCTGAAGT
>PDRI01000022.1 GCA_002748055.1 Bacteroidota bacterium
TGAATCCCATCCGGGTTCCCCGGGTGGGATTTTTTTTGGCCCTGTTTTTGATTGTTCTATCGCAACGGGGAAGGATTGAAGGCTGCATGCTCAGGGTGCGGAGAATAATCCGGCCCTATCCCGGATCCCGGAACGATTCATGCCGCTGCTGCAAAGCGCCTTTGAGCACATGAATTCTGTGGCCACCGGATCAGGGGAACCGGGCCGATTGCGGGCGTACTGTGGATCTCTCGGCAGTAGTGAAACTGCATAGTATTGAGGATGGAACAGTAAAAGCGGGATTAATGCCCATGTTTACCTGTATCTCTTTCCTCCCAGCCACTCTTTCCTTCATCCATATAGATCTCAATCAACGATTTTGAGACCCGCTCGTCCACTTCTTCGACCAGCTGAACCCGCAGGGGGTTTGTCAATTGCTTTTGCCAGTCGAGCACCTTTTTATAGGGGACATCTTCGTCAATTTCATAGATAAGATAGGCCCATTTTTCCATAAACATACTTCCTTTCATCGCGGGTATTACCTGCTGCATATTCGAAGCCAAAAAGCTCAATGACAGTGCTCTGGCCCAATAAATCCATGGGCCGCCGGTGATGTAGAAGTAGGGGTTCAGAAGGCGGGAGCGGGATTCCAGGGCCCCGTTGGCATATTCCAGCTGAATGCCGGCAAAGCCCATTTTGGTCTCCTCATTGTAGAAGCTTATCCAGGGTACATCAGCCTCCATTTTCAAATCGGTCAGGTCGGCCATTTTTCCCACGTCATAGGTGATTACTTCATCCCTGATCACGTCGTACCAAGCGGCGTGCGTCATCAGTTCCCGTTTGAAAACAATTTCGGCATTCCGCAGGGCAATGGTTTGAACCGTTTCATTAATCCTCATGCTGGTTGTACTGATAAAGTAAGGAACCCCCGGGTAAAAGTCGTAGCGTACCGAGGCATCGACTTCCGGCATTTCACGTAAAGCGCCCCATACTTCACTGCAGGCCAGTACGGGTCCTGATATGGCATGCATGTTTTGATCGTGTTTCCAGTCGGCAGTATGTGTCCAGGCCCGTGGTGGCACATAGATCCCCGGGTTCCAGTGTATGGCACCATTGGTTTCCATGCGGTGAAACAGGGGATGCCGGGGGCTGGATTTCAGGCTTAGCTGATCCAGATGGCCTGAATTGGGGTGAAGAACAGCACTGAAACACTTGTTGTCAATGGCCAGACCAGGCAGTTCGCCCTGAACGCGCAGATCGGTCTGGTAGGTTTTGGCCAGCGCCTTCTCGTTGTTGTAATATACCAGGTAAACCTGGCTTGTTTTTGCAGGCACATCGGCCAGAAAGGCCAGCTTGCAGCTTACCGTTGGCATCCACAGAGGGATGTGCCTTTTGGCTTGCCCTTCTTCGATCGGAGCCAGGTCGTCTTCTTCCTCGTACTTTTGTATATCAAAAACCTGGCAGGGTACCTCCCTAAGTTCGTGTGTCTTTTCATCGACGGCGACAACCCTGATTTCCCGTTTCAGGTCATTTGCCTCATCCGGGTAGAAAGGAAGCAATACCTCCACGGGTTCCTGCTTGCGGTCGATCCCGGCCGTCTCACTCAATACAACCGACTTGTAATTCTTCCAGGCTGGATCAAAAACCTTCACGCCTTCAGGTGCAGTCAGCTTAACCTTCTGGGATATAAAACGGTCATTTTCAGAGGGTTTTGCCGATTTCTTTAAGCGCACCCTGATCTCTATCTCATATTCGTTTCCCGGCTGCCATTTGAGCCATCCCGTGATGACGGGGTTTTTGTACAGGGTATTGTCCTGCGATAGCGCATAACCCGAGGGTGGACGATGCGTCAATGCAGGTTTGGCCATGTCCTCTTCAACATCGCCTCTGTAAAGGTTTACAAAACGCATTGCTTTTCCGTTTACAATGGCTTCAACTTCAATGACTGAGGCCTCTGGCAGCTCAAGATCTGCTTTAAAATGGTAAAAGGGGATGGCAGGAAGAGGATAGCCCAGGTCGATGTGCGCTATTTTCAGGGTACCTGTTTTTTCTTTGGCAGGCAGGGTGACAGCAAAAAAGAAAAGTCCGGTAAGCAAAAGGAGTCGTTTCATTTTATGGTGTTTTATGAGAACCCGGGTATCGTGCCCGATTTGTTGATTAAAGGTTTCAGCGATCTGCAGTACCCGGGTTCATTATTCAAATGCAGGTTTTATCGTGTCGAAATCAGGTTTCGTTTTCGCAATTCGTCCACCCCGTTTTGCCAGGCTCCTCCGCTGCCCCAGAGATAGTATGTAAAGTACATCTTGCTTTTCTGAACAATGGGGGTCCAGGGTTGAAATTCGGTATAGTAATGGGGGGCATCCTTATTTACGGGATGATTCATCCACATGTGCAGAAAGAGGGGTTGCGAAACCGGGAATGCGCCAACAAAGGCGATGTCTTCTTCGGTGTCGTATCCCGCGTTCCAGCCCTCTTTTACG
Source organism: Bacteroidota bacterium (assembly GCA_002748055.1). Taxonomy (GTDB): domain Bacteria; phylum Bacteroidota; class Bacteroidia; order Bacteroidales. The sequence goes on from PDRI01000022.1 coordinate 2,460, forward strand.
TTGATGGCCTGTCCATAGTATTTTTCCGGTCTCATGCGGTATTCTTTCAGGCCTTCTTCCATTGTGGGAACCGTAAAGACATCTTCGGTACCATGCTCTTCTCCCAGGTGAAGAATGGGCTGTGGCCCAAGAACATTTGCTTCGGGATTCTTGAAATCGAGTGTAAAACGTACTTCCAGAAGGGGAGAGTTGCCATAGAGCGTAAAGATTTTTTTCAGGCTGTTCCCGTAATAGTCGGTCTCCATTTCAACCTGTACAAAGTCGCCTTCTTTGTGGGTAATCCTGGCGTCGTAAATCTGGTGCGTTTCCATACTTGCCTGCCCCAGGAAGTCCTCAAACCCTCCGAAAGGATAGAAGTTTCGCCTGCGAAATGGCCTTTTGTGGCTTTCCGCTTTTTCGGGCCAGATCTTAAACAGCACATTGTCGTCCTTGCTTTTTACAATGTATTCGATTACACGTGCCCCCGTTCGTAACAAGGTCACCTGTACCGAATCATTTTCCATCCTGTACTCATTGATTCCATCGCTGTTCAAATCTACTTCGTATACATAGGGTTTGCCTTCGGCCTTTCCTACCCCGAGCTGGCTTTCGTAATCAAGGCCCAGGGCACTGGTTTTTACAAGGTATTCACCGGCCGGCAGGGCCAGTTCAAATTGCAGTTCTTTATAGCTGGCCTTTGCTGTTTCGCAGTTAAGCGTTTGACTGAAAACCGGTTTTCTAAGATTTGTTTTCTTAAAAACCTTGAGCTCGACAGGAAAAGCATTGTTTTCGCTGAAATTGTGAATGGTAACCGGGTAGTTTACTGTGGGCTCATGGGCGTAGAGCAGCTGATGTACAGAAATTGCGGGGGGCAGATCAAGCATGGCCAGGCTGCTTTTCGTTGCATTCCCCCATGAAAAATGCAGGGCCACCGGATTGGTCCTGCCCATGGCAGCCGGGCCGACTTCCATCGGAACGCTGATTTGCTGAACTTCTCCGGCATCCAGTTCAAATGTGCCCGTAAAGCCCGGTTTTACCTTCAGTCCCGTGCCGGGTCTGATGGAAACGGTCCCCCTTATTTTCTTTGTTTCGTAATTCTTCAGCCTCAGCAGTAAGTTGTATCCTTCGAATTTGCTCTCCACGTCCAGCCGGTCGCCGAAATAGTTTTCCAGGTAGTCCTTGTCCAAATACAAAAGCTGCAGGGCATTTCTGAATTTAGCCGGCCCCATCATTTTGGCCTGTTCCAAAATGGCTACTTCTCTTCGGTTCATAATGGCATCCCAGATGCTTTCGTTCGACAGTCCTTCCCCTTTCTCGATGAATAGCACCATGGAAGACGTCAGGTTTCCTGCCAACTGTCCGGTCTTGTTTATAAAGGGTACATTTTCATGGTCGATCTGTTCCTTGTTCCCTTCATGGACAATATAGCCGTCGAATTCGAAGTCATCACAATCGCGATCGTAAACCCGCCGGAAGGCATAGCCGCCTTTTTTATGGGCGTAGTCTATCCACGATTGCTTGGTAGCCATGTCCTGAACCTGCAGGCCTTCATAATCTGCACAGCCGTATATGGGTGAAAAACCAACATTGGCGACAATGGGCAGGTCCACTTCCTTTACCCAGTCTTCAATTTCATCCTTCGCCAGAAAATCCATATACCCGTCAAAAATGAACCAGGAGTTGCCTTCATTCATGCCTTTTCCTATGAGCTCGAGTGGATGTCCCTGGGTACAGGTCACGCTTTTCAGCAGGCTTGAAGCCCCAAACCATCCTTTGTACAATTCGTATTGCTCAAGAAGCGCTTTGGTATCGGCTATTTGCTGAAGCAGCTGTTCAGCTCTATTTCTTGATTTTGACGAGATTACAAATAAAGTGTTGGCTTTATTCGTAAGCCGGAAGGCCTCCAGCTCTTCATAGGCAGCTGCTCCGAACTGATAGCTTTTCAGTTCATCTTTCCAGCTAAAAACACCCTTTGCTTCTGCTTTAAGAATCCTCCCTATTCTACTGTCGGGATGGGTGATCACCAGAATATTCCCCGATTCCAGTGCCTTTTCAAGGGCTGCTGGTTCAGGATTCTCCAAAATCCGATAGCTGCATGTGTACAAATGAGAGAGAAAGCCTTCTTCCAGGAACAAACCAGGTAATCCCAGATCATCGGCTATGTCAACTTTGCTCTGCAGGATGGCTGGCGGAACCTCGGGTACGGCCATTTTAAAGAGGTTGCCATAGCGATACCACTGCGTATAGTTGTTCTGCCAATGATTGGTATAGCCATTGAATTGGGTTTTATTCTTTATCACAGAACCGTTTTCGGCATTCGATAAGTCCTGTGCTGCAGCATGAATGTGCATGAAAAGAAGCCCTATTAAAAGCATGCTGGGCGTTTGTCTTAGGATCGTTCTCATTTTCTTTGGTTAAAGCGTAGTGATGAAGTTTGGGCTGAGCCTGTCCCCTTATTGAACGACAAAAGTTAAGCTATTTCTTGCTGGGAGCAAAATCCTGCAGCAGTAAAGCGTTCTCCGGAATCTGAGAGAGAACAAGGCCCATTCATTTTCGGCCGGGACCGGGAATCATTAAAAAAAGAAGGCCGCCATTCGAAAATGGCGGCCTTAAAGTAAAAGCGATGGCTTGTCTTAGAAGTTGGGGCCTTCTACATCCCACCACAGGCGGGTTCCGATTTCATCGGGTCCGCCCAGTTTTTCTGTGGCATCTGCAACCCCTTCAGAATTGTTGTCCCTTTCGTAGTTGGTGAAAGGAACCCGCCTGAGGAAGTCATCAGCAGGGATAACTCCCCAGTCAGCATTGCTGGTGTTTTTCGTGTTATACGGAAGCTTCGGATAACCGGTTCTGCGATGGTCAACCCATGCTTCATTGGCATTGGTAAAGTTATTGATCCACTTCTGGGTAATGATCTTTTCCAGTTTGGTTTCGTTATCGTCGGCCTCGTTCCAGGCCACGGTGACCTCAGAACGGCTCTCCCAGTTGTTTCGGTCATCCTTGGGATCGACATAGTCAATAGGTGTGCTGGTCGCATCGGCCAGGTAGGCATCCACACCACCGGCACCCCAGTCGGCAAAGGAAGCCTTCACGCCATCTTCGTAGTCTTCCTGTGCATTCCCGGCACCAGCCCAGCCTCTGAGGGCAGCTTCGGCTTTCAGGAAACATACCTCTGCATAGGTAAAGGACCTTCTGGAAGTAACAGATTTAAAGGACTCATTCGGCGCCGAAAAGGCCAGCCTTTGGTCCTTGGCTTCCAGCCATGCACCGCTGTGGATGCCCTTGTAAGGCCAGTCGGGATGATCGGGATAGAGGGTCTCATCCGTGGCCGGCGCAAAGAAGCTTGCAATACGGTTGTCTTTCAGCCCAACTAATATGGACTCCATGGCAGCCCCCATGCGTGTGTCACTCCAGTCAAAAGCAATCACGTTCAGCGGCATTTTGTTCCCATACAGGGAAATCGTGAAATTGTCCCCGTTGGAAGAAATCAACCCATTGCTGTCGCCCAGGGCCTTTTCTCCCTCTGTTTTTGCCATATCCGGATTTACATTAACAAGCCTCATGGCCAGTCTCAGCCTCAGGGAGTTGATCAGTTTGCACCATTTTCCCATGTCTCCGTTGTAACTGGCATCAAACTTCTTCAGGCCGGTGTAGTCCAAATTTGCCGAGAATACACTTTGGATGGCATCCAGATCGGCAAACAACTTCTCATAGAGCACGGGTTCGCTATCGTAAATGTTGGCTTGCCCCTGTATGCCGTAGTTGGAGTAAATCACCGGCCCATGATAGGCGGTAAGTTTGGAGATGGCATAGACCTGCATGAACCTGGCCCAGGCCGAGAACACCTCGTAGCCGCCTTCATCGGCTTGTTTGATGACCTGGGCTGCCGGAGACATCACGTTATTGTAGATCCGGCCCCAGTAGTAGTTCCATCGCATGTAATAGGTGGTGTTGTTGCTCCCCCCCACAAAAGGAGTGGGAGTCCCCATGTGGCGGACCCAGTTGTCGTGACAGAGGTCCTCCTCCACCTGCCCCCCAAACTGGTTTCTCATGAGACCCTGAAAGGGGAATCCCAGGAGATTGTAGTCCTGCTCCAGTTGCTTATCCGAGATAAGAAACTCGTTTCGGTTTGCCTCTTCGAAATTATCCGTACAAGCGAAGAGCACAAAGCTTGCTATGATTGCAATAAATATCTTTTTCATGGTTCTTCGTTTCTAGAATGTTACTTTTAAGTTAAACCCGTAAGTCCTCGTAGCAGGCGTATTGAAGTTATCGAGCGATTGCGCGTAGTTGTTTGTACTCATCGCTAACTCAGGATCGAAAGGAGCCTTCTTGTAGAAGATGAACAAGTTCTGTCCTACAAGTGAAATACTTGCAGCTTTCAAAACACTGCTTCCGGAGAGATCGAAGTCATAGGTGATCGACAACTGGCTTAACCTGATGTTTGTTCTGTCGTAAACATAGGGCTCAAGGATTCCGTTTCTGCCACCGGTACCGCCCCCTTCAGCATAGTAAAGGAAGGGATCAATTTGTGTGACAGGATTGCCTCCCTGTACACCGTTGATCTCGACATAGCCACGGTCTCTGGCCTCGCCGCTTCGCTTACTCACGCCCCAGCCGTCGAGCATGGATTCGGTCTGGCTGACTACTTTGCCCCCGAATTTTCCGGTAACAAGTGCGCCGATGCTGAATCTGTTCACCTGGATGCTGTTGTTCCATCCCAGGGTAAAATCTGGTTGCAGATTCCCCATGTAGCCCACGCTCCAGTCATTAACATCGTATCTGTTTTGGGTCTTCAGCGGACGACCGTTGGTTTCGTCGATCATGATCCGTCCCTGCTCATCCCTTAGGAACATATACCCATACAGGTCACCATAGGAGCCTCCTTTTCTCAGGAAGGTCTGATAGCCTTCGGAAGAGCCCATGTTGATGATACGGCCCGGATTCTCCGGATCCAGTTCAATAATCTCATTGTCGTTGGTGTGGAAGTTGAATGCCGTTTTCCATCCAATCACATTGTTCTGTACCGGTATGGCATTCAGGGTGATTTCATAACCCTTGTTTACAATCTCACCGACATTGATGTTTTTGTTTGTGTAGAGCCCCTTCTCTTCAGGTGGCAAGGCGACATTCAGGAACTGGTCTTTACTGTTGTTGTAGTAGTAGGTAAAATCAAAACCTACCCGTCCCCTGAGGAAGCGCAATTCAGCACCTATCTCATTACTGGTAATCAACTCGGGCCTCAGGTCGGTCCAGGGCTGTCTGGTCTGGCGGTTGATACCCCCCTGCGATCCGGCTATGCTGTGATCGGAACGAATGGCGTTCCAGGGCACTTCTTTAGCAGCTTTGGCACTGGAAGCCCTTACCTTCATAAAGGAAATAAAGTCGGGCAGGGTGAACATATTGCTCAGCAGGGCAACCATACCCACTGAGGGGTAGAAATAGGATGGTCCGTTTTCGGTACCGATGAGTGTGGATGACCAGTCGTTACGCCCCGAAACATCCAGATAAATCATGTCGTCGTAGCCAATGGTTGCGTTCCCGTAAACCGATTGCAGGATGGTTGTACCGCCCCACTGCCCAATAACCGTGTTAGGCGCGTAGTTCTGGGTTGAGAAAATGTTCGGATACAGCAGATCATTTGTCGAGTTATCTGCACCCATACCAGCCCATTTTTTCTTACTGTAACTGGCACCAACGTAACCGAGCAGGCTGACCTTCCCGAAGGTGTTGTCATACTTCAGTAAAGCGTCTGTGTAGATCTTTCTGTCGGTACTGTTGGCAAAAGCATACCTGCCGTTGGCCGACACGTTGGTTACGTTTGAACCGGCTGCATCTTTTCGGGTTCTGCCCCAGTCCACATAATCGTAGGTTCCCCTCACCGTAAGGCTGAGTTCATTGGTAAAATGATAGTCTGCGGTGGCTGTGGCAAACATCCTCTGGTTCGATTCTTCAGTGGGCTCCATATTGATCAGCCAGTAAGGGTTACTGATATGGTGGTCCACTACATAAACATTCTGCAGGTACATGTTCCTCGACTCATCAAAGTACTTATAGTTGGTGCTGTAGTCTGCCCAGTCTCGTTCACGCGGGAAGTTGTAAAGCCCGGTCAGCGGGTTCAGGTAGTATCCGGCTGTATTCCGGTTTTTCACATTTTCGGTCGACAGCATCACATTCGAACTCAGGACCAATTTGTCGTTCAGCAACTTGGTCGACTGCTTCAGGGTAACGTTGTTTTTCTGGTACTTGTTGTTGGGAATAATACCCCGTGAAGTGGTGTTCAAATAAGAGAAATAGGCGGTGGTTCTTTTGTTTCCGCCACTGATGGTTACACCATTTGTTAAGTTGTTTCCGGTTTGGAAGAAACTCTTCATCTGCTCTTCACTGTAGTTCGTACCTCCCGGGGTATCTGACCAGCTTTCTTTTGCTCCGGCGACTGCACCATAGTTGAACTGCAGTTCGGGCCATATCAGCACACTCTCGAAGGTGGTGGTTGAGTTCAGGGTTACTGTGGCTTTCCCTTCCTGTCCTTTCTTGGTGGTAATCAGCACAACACCGTTGGCGCCCTGGCTGCCATAAAGGATCGAGGCATTCAGACCCTTCAGCACGTTGATGCTTTCGATATCATCGGGGTTCAGCTGTGACAAACCATCTCCCTGATCGCTTCCACCCCACATACCGGGCTGTCCGCGTTTGATGTTCATCATCGGGACACCGTCGATTACGTAAAGCGGTTCACTGCTTCCGCCGAGGGATTTGAAACCCCTTAGGACAACCCTGGTGGAACCACCGGCACCCGAGGAGCTCTTCTTAATCTCGAGACCGGCAGCCTTACCGTTCATGGCATCCATGAAGTTGGTGCCTTTGGCTTTCATCAGCTCCTCGCCATCGACCTGCTGAGAGGCATAGGTAAGGGTCTTTTTTTCACGTTGAATACCGAGTGCTGTCACGACCACTTCGTCGAGGCCAATCCTGCTCTCGGCTAAGGCAACATTAATGGTTGTACGACCGTTCAGTGCTTCTTCTACTGTAGTCATACCCACAAAGGAAAAAACAAGAACTGCATCGGTTGGGACATCCAGACTATAGAAACCTTCCACGTCGGTGGTGGTCCCATTCGTTGTCCCTTTTTGGAGGACTGTAACTCCGGGGATTCCGAGTCCGTCATCTCCGGTAACCGTCCCGGTAACAGTCTGTTGTGCAAAAGCACTTCCAATCAGCGTAAAGCACGCTGCAAAAAGCAACAGAATTCTTCGCATAGGATTTAAATTTAATGAATAATTACCATGCCTGAAGGCATGATGGATTAGTTGATAGTATCATGTAATAAGGAGTTAAAAACTTGGTTCTTATGGATGTGTAGATCCGGTGCATAGGATCTCGGTCTTGATGAATTCTTCCAGCTGTTTTGGCTTTGTTAATGGGGCACAAGATAAAACTTTCTTTTGTAATGCAAAGCAAATCCCCCGTGTATGTTTTTTTTTGCACAGCTTCAATCAATGGGCGATGAAAAAAAGAAACTTAGACTGCTGTGACGACTGCAGGGGAACCGGGCAGGGGGGGCATGGCCGGGCAGGCACTGAAGTGTCCGGGGTGTTTGAATTCCTCCGGGCCTTTTAAGCCGGGTTTAGCGTGGTATGTTCAACAGGACTACCATCGGATAACCAGGTCGTCCATCAGGGTGTAGGTGTCCGACCGGGAAGGGGTAAGGCCTCCTATATAGGTGTCCAGCCATACCGATTTGATGTGAACCGAATGCGCGTTTCTGAAGGTCCAGGAATCGGCGCTGTATATTTCATCGCCATCAACAGATAGCCTTAGTACCCCGTTTCCCTTATCGATATCATTCATCCTGATGTAGAGTTTCAGGGTATAGCGTTGTTCCTTGTTTAACGAAAAACCCGGAACGATTGTGGTGCCATATTTCCCCGGCATACCGGGATGATATACATACAGGCCAATGGGTATTTTTCCCTCACTGTTTTCACAACCATGGGCGATTCGCACCGACCAGCTTTTCTGTGTTGTGACCCTTTTGCCTCCCCAGCCCGCACTGCTGTCATAGATTCCTTCGAACCCGGAAAATTTCCCGGCTTCATTGTCCACCCCGTTTTCCTGAAAATTAGCTGCCAGCCAGAGGCTGAATTCCATTTCGGCCTCGTCTGGTTCTCCACCGTGGTATTTGAAGTGAAATTTCCGCCCCAGTCCTTTGTGCTCGCCTTTAGCGATAGGCGACTTTAACTGTTCGTTTTCTATGTAAGAGGGATCGGTTCCATAAGAGGGTAAATCCCTCAACTGACCCGAATCGCTGAAGTCAAAGGTCCGCTCATAATGGTTCCAGTCGCCGGTTTCATTCCCGGGCTGGCTTATATCCCGATGGCATCCGGGCAGAAAAAGGGAAAGAATGAACAAACAGGCTGTGCTTTTCATGGGGCCTTAGATTTTTCTGTTGTAGCGGGTAAACCAGCTGCAGACTTTGAGGCGAATAACGCCAAAGATGGCTTCGCTGACGATACGGCCGTTCATTTTGGAAGAGCCGTG
>PDRI01000023.1 GCA_002748055.1 Bacteroidota bacterium
ATAAAAGCAAAAATCGCTTTGTTGATGTAGCCCAGGTTATTGGCATGCTCGGTATAGGCGGCCATCCCTTTGATTCCATAGACCAGGAGCTCTTTGAGGGAACGGATGTCTTCATTTGATTCGTTCAGGATGCTAACCAGCAGGCTTCTGGCCAATAGCTGCTCATCACTTTCACCTGTCCATGTAGCCTGTGCCGGCAGATCTGTCGGCAATTCAATTCCTTTATCGAGAAGCTGCAAACGAAGTGCGTTCCTGATCTGCAGCCCCTCCTTTATCTTCTCAATGATGCGGGCATCGTCGAAGTTGGCATTGGTGATGGTAATAAACATGGCATCGAACACATACCGATCTGCTTCAGCACATTCGACGTTTGTTTCGGTGGCTATATGGGCAAAGAAAGAAACGCCCTTGGCTGTGTAAACCAGCAAATCCTGGAGATTGGCCACGGTATCGCTTTTTCCGCACACCCCTTTAAGGGTACATCCACTGCCCTTTGCAGTTTCCTGGCACTGGTAACAAAACATACTCATTTTCTCTTGCTTTTGGTTCAGACTGATGCCTCAATACAAAAGTAGAGCTGCCGGGTGTTGCCCGCCTGTATCAATTGTTACAAGTCCCGGAGAAAGAATGAAAATGTTTCAGCTTGCTGCCCCGGATTCCTGCAGCCGGAGCAGGTATGTCGCTGTGCTGTTAACGAGGGCTTGCTACAACCTTTTTCAGCAAGCCCTAATCAGGGAATAATCGTTAGCGTCTCCTGTTTATTTCTGCTTCAGCTTCATGAGCTCCTGGTGGTGTGAGACAGTCAGTTTTTCATACTTCTCACGCGCATTTTTACGATAGTCGTCATACTCCTCCTGAAGCTTTTCTAATTCTTTACGGGTATGACGGGTGATCACATGACGCTGTTTGAACATAGTAAAGAGAACGATTGCTGTAATCGCCAGGGCCAAGACAAGGATCCACATGGTGGAATTGTAAACGCCCTTCCCCAGTTGAAGCCCCAGCACAGTGATGCTGTCACGGTTTCGGATGGCCTCATCTCTGTCCGCTTTCACACGTTCGAGTTCAGCGTTGAGGGTGTTAATCTCATTGTCGCGTTGATCCCTGTCACCCTGAAGCCGCACAATATCCAGTTCCAGTGCGGCAATGCTGTCGTTTACGTTTTTGCGTAGTTTCTGAAAAATATCTTCCCTGATGGCGCGGTAGTTGTTATAGACACGCGTTTTTTCGTTGAGGTAATTCATCTGGCCCTTCATACTGGCCGAGTCCATGGCGGCCGGCAAGCTGTTTTGGGCCCTGGCCGGGCCAGTGAGTGTCAGGCAAAAAAGACCAATGAAAAGGTTGTATAGCAGCAGGTTAGTAGCTTTTCTCATGGCTGATTTAGTATTTTGAAATCTCGGGTAAAGGCATTCGTATTCATTATAACGTCAGGACGTCCGGGCAAGTATAGCACTTTAAGCGAAAAGTTACAGAAAAATATTCGTACCGCAAGTCCTGGCTAACTCAAAGCCTGCCGAATCTAGTCCACAGCGATTTCACCCAGAAATCCACCCGTGATTCTGGTTAGGGCGGCCTTGTTGGAGATCAGATTGTAGATGGCCTGGAGCCTGCTGAAAGAGGCGTCGAGGTAGATGAGCTGCACATCACGGTAGTTGAACGAGTTAATAACTCCCGATTTGTACTTGTTTTCCGAGATGCGCATATTGAGTTCGGCCGCTTCAAGGCCTTCTTCTGCGACTTCCAGCAGGGCAATCCGGACACTGTAGGAGTCGAAAAGCTTATAGAGCTCATTGCGCAGCACATGTTCCATTTGTTTGATTTCAACCCTGGTGTTTTCCTCCTGGATCCGGGCAATTTCCACAGCACGCTTACGTGAACCTGCGCTGTAAATGTTGTAGGAGAGACTGAGATTTCCATAAGGGGACAGGGAATTCGATCCGCTGATCCCTTTGATTTCCGTTCCGGACCATGACCTGTTGGCATCAATTCCTGCACCCAGAGAGAGTTTTGGCAGGTAGTTTGCTTTCCTTAGCTCGGTTTCGTTTTCGGCCAGCATGAGCCTGGTGTATTGGTTTTGCAGGGTTTGATTGCTCGATTTCATCCGTTCAAGGAGGTCGCTCATGGTGTAGCTTCCGGCTTCGGCTTCAAATGCTTCTTCAAAGACCCAGGTTTTTTCAGGGCCCTCGCCCATCAGGTAGTTGAGATTCCGGATGGCGTTGCGCACAGCCACCTCCTGGTTCATCCAGGAGGCCTTGTCTTTCAGATAGACATTCTGGGCCTGTAGCACGTCATAGCTCACAGAACCGCCGAGTTCCTTTTTTTTCAGCTCATAGTTGTAACGGTCGCCCGAGAGCTCCATCACAGTTTTTAAGACCCTCAATTGCTCCTGCTGAAGGCGGACATTGTAGTAGGCCAGGATTACATCTTCCACCGTGTTCTCGATCATCACTGCGAGCTGTCCTTCCGAAAGCGTGGCCAGGTTTTCCAGCTTGTCCCTGGTGATATTGACCTGTAAACCGTTGAAAAGGGTCCAGTTGAGTCCCAGCTTCCCTTGTAAGTGTCCCGAGTAGCGCCTGTTAAGCAGCTCGTAGCTGTTGTTTTCGGAGGCCTTAAAGGACACGGTCGGGTAACGGCCCGCATTGCCCCAGTCGTTGTTGATGCCTGCGATACTGGCGCTTGCCTTTGACAGGATGATCCCGTAATTATTCGCCATGGCCTTTTCGAGTGCCAGGGATAGGCTCAGGGCTTCCGTTTGGCCAAGGAGGCCCACCGAGAGCCCCAGGATGGCAGTGAGCATCGTAATTTTCTTATGTAGTGTTGTCATAATTCAGGTTCTTTCAATTCGCTATGTTGTTTTCTGTTTGCTCCGGCCCTGCTCGAAGCGAATCTGGCGCTGGTGATGCTTGATTGCGGTTTCAACCTCTTCACGGCTTGGTTTTACACCCGTCCACACGTATTGTAAATAGACTCTGGCATCGTTGAGCAGGACAATCAGTACCGGAAAAAAGATCAGGATGAAAATGGTTCCCAGGGCTACCCCGTAGGCCAGGCTGATTGCCATTGGAATTAGAAACTGGGCCTGTATACTTTTTTCAAATAGCATCGGGAAGAGCCCAATACTGGTTGTTACAGAGGTCAGAATGATTGGCCGCAGCCTGATTTTTCCGGCCTCTTTAACGGCATCCAGTGCCGGCCATCCTTCTACCAGAAGCCCATCGTATTTGGCATAGAAGACAATGGCGTCGTTAATGATCACTCCTGTCAGTGCGACTGCTCCCCAGAGACTCATGATAGAAAGTGGCTGGCCGTGAAGCCCATGGCCCCAGGCTACGCCCAGCAACGAAACCGGGATCATGAGAATGATGATGAAGGCCTTGGAGACACTTTTGAAGTGCAATACCAGGATGAAGAAGATGATTCCGAAGGCAAGAAGATAGTACTTCGAGGCCCGTCCCATGGCTTCCCGGCTGTATTTCTGCTGTCCCTGATAGCTATAGCGGATGCCGGCAAATTGCGCCTGCAGCTCGGGCATAATCTCATGTTCGACCTGTTCCAGGATTTCCGGGACAGAGGCCAGGGGATCGATTGTTTCGGCTTCCACACGGATTTCGCGGGAGCCATTGAAGCGCTTGATGGCTACCGGTCCACGTTCCATATGGTAATCGGCCAGTTCCCGGAGTGGATATGTTCCCCGGGCGGTTTTGATTTTCATGTTTTCGAGCTGGCCCAGGGTCATGCGGTCGGATTTGGGATAGCGGACCCAGACACGCAGCTCGTCCCTTCCAACCTGCAGGCGTTGGGCCTGGGCGCCATAAAAGCCCTGCCTTACCTGCCTGGCGATGGATGCTTCGTCGAGGCCGAGGTAATAGGCCTGTGGTTTCAGATCGAGTCTGATTTCCTGTTTACCGAGTGCGATGTTCTCTGTCACGTCTTTGAGCTGAGGCATTTCGCTGAGTTTCTCAAGCATAAATTCCTTGGCTTCTTCGAGTTCCTCCAGGTTTTTAGACATCAGTCCAATCGAAACCGGTGCACCCCAGCGGTTTCGCCCGCCGATTGTAAATTTTCTGGCCTCCGGGACCCGGCCAATCTTTTCGCTGACCCGGGTCGAAATCGTTCGTCCCGAGATGTTCAGCCCTTCGAGGTCGATGGGATAAACATTGATGCTTCCTGCATGGGCTCCCCGCTCCTGACCGCTGAAGGCCGAACCGAGGCGCTTGCTCGTACGCTCAATAATATTTGTTTCCAGGCCCATTTCTTCAACGATTTCGTCATTTACCTCCCAGATTGTTTTTTCGAACTGGTTCAGGTAGTCAAGGGTCTGCTTTTCACCATCCCCGGGAGTAAAGGCTACGTTAAGCGTGAAATTGTCGAAATCGACCATTGGAAAGAAGGTGTTGCGGATCTGCCCCCCCATAAATAAGCCAATGGTGATCAGGACCAGCGCTATCGGGAAACTCAGCGCAATGAAGCGCCATTTAATCAGCCAGTTCAAAAGCTGTTGGTAAATGCGGTCCCGGAGCCAGGCGATAAAGGCTTCGAAATAGCGCTGTATGCCCTTGTTTTTCCTTTCCAGGCGTTTGCGGTTGAGCACCCAGTCGCTTCCCAGATGGGCGGGCAGTACCAGAAAGGCTTCAAACAGAGAGAAGAAAAGCGAAGCAATCACAATAATGGCAACATGCAGCATCATTTCCATGCGTGTTCCCATCAGGAAGAGCAGGGGAGAAAAGGCTACAATGGTGGTCGATACCGAGGTGAGGACCGCCGGCAACACCTCTATTGTTCCATCTACTGCGGCATGCATGGGATTCTTTCCCTTTTCAAAATGCAAATAGATGTTTTCTGCAATGACGATGCCGTCATCTACCAGGATGCCGATTACCAGAATCATACCGAACAAGGACTGCAGGTTGATGGTGACCCTGAGGAAATAGGCCGCCACAAACATAAAGAGGAAACTGATCGGAATCCCGAGGGATACCCATAGCGAGAGCCTAAAACTGAGGAACATGGAGAGGGCAATGATGACCAGCAAAAAACCCAAAAGGCCATTTCGGCGAAGGAGGTCGAGGCGGCTATTCAGGATGTCGAGAAAGGCCCTTGAGACGATGATTTCCACCCCCTGGTTCCGGGCGTTGAATTCTTTGATATAGTTCCGGGCAAATTCGGTTATTTCGTCCAGGTCCTCCTCGGGCAGCTTATCCACGCTGATGGCAACAGAAGGTTTGCCGTTCGTCCATCGTTTGTTTGGGGAATCTGCAAACTTGACCTTTACTTCCGCCACGTCCCTGATACGCAGATAGCCTCCATCGTCTTGTCCGCGCAGGACAATGTTTCCGATCTTATGGGGTTTTGCACTTCTGGAACGCAGGCGAATCAGGAATTCTTCTTTATCCGATTTGATTTCCCCGCCCGAAATGTCGCGGTTGTTGTTTTGTATGGCCCTGACCAGCTCGTCGAAGGTAAGCTTGTAGCGCAGCAGGTTTTTTTCCTGAATCTCTACGGAGATCTCCGGAGAGGGATAGCCCGATATGGAGATCTGGCTCATGACCCCCGAATTGTAAAAGTCTTCTTCGATGCGTTGGGCATGCTCCTTCAATGTCATCAGGTCCATACTGTGTCCGTCGACCGGCACCAGTTCCAGGCGCAGGGCAAGCGCGATGGAACGTCGCTTCGAAACGATGGGCCGTTCGGCAGCTGAGGGAAGAGAAGAGATGCCATCCACGGCATTCTTCACCTCTTGCAGAACTTCATTAATGGGGTATTCTCCGGTGGTCTCGATGGAGATGGTGGCCATGTTTTCGACCGAAGTAGAGGTGATTTCCTTGATTCCGATGAGGCCTCTGATGGCTTCTTCGATTCTTGAGCTTACACCCTCTTCCATCTCCACAGGGGAAGCTCCGGGATAGAATACCGAGACTGACAGAAAGCGGCTTTCTGTTTCCGGAAAAAAGGCTTTGGGCATGTTGCTGAAACTGATTATGCCTGCAATGATGGCTAGGGCGATGATCAGATTGGCATAGACCGGGAATTCAACAAATTTTTCAATAGTCTTCCTCATGTCCTTCGCTTATTGAGCTTTGTTTTTCCTGGCTTCAGGGCTTTCCGCCCGGCCCCGGCCCTGGCTCCGCTCGGTCCTGGCCTGTTTTGGCTCTTTTTCCTTTTGTTTGGGGCCTGGTCCGGTCTGTTCCCCACCTGTATCGTTTTGTTCCTGTTCCGGCCCTTGGTTTTTATTCCTGTGATCGGGCTGGCTGGGTTCGACCAGGGTTCCTTCAGAAACATTGATCAATTGTTGCAAAACAATGGTATCACCTTCGGGCAGCCCCCTGAACAGCAAAGTTCTTTGGTTTTCCTTGACAATCTCGATTTGTGCTTTCTGGAGGCGGCCTGCCCTGACCAGAAAGACCTCGTTGGAATTGAAAACCGCATTTCGGGGGATTTCCATGACCCCTTCGATGGGGTGTACCGGGAAGGAAGCCTCCAGGTATTCGCCTGCCAGCAGTGGCGCGGCACTTTGGTTGTTGAGGGAGATGTAGATTTCCTGCGATTGCGTATTCTCATCGATGAACCGGCTTTTGCGGATCACCCTGCCCTGAACGTGGATCCCGTCCATATTGGTGACCTCTACCGGATCACCAATGTTTACCCAGGCTGCATCGACCCTCGGGAGGGGAACTTCCAGTTCGAGCTGGTCGGTTCTGATTGCCCGGGCTATTCGTCCTCCGGCATTGGTATAGGCTCCTGGTTCCATGTAAACCTCTTTAAATGTGCCGCTGAAAGGAGCCCGGACTGTTCGGCGTTCCACTTGCAATTCGTCCCGTTGGATATTGTAGTATTCACTAATGACTTCCCTGCTGGCCAGGAATATACGCAGTTGTTCATTGCTGGTTTCCGGGAGGGGAGGAAGGGCTTTGTTGACATCAATTGAGGAGAAAAAGTCCCTGTAGCTGGCGGCTTCGTTCTTAAAATCTATGGAAAGGTCGGGCAGCATGCCTGCAAGGGTGTTCTGGTACTGGCTCTTTCTGGCTTTCAGGGAGAGGATGGCTTCGTCGGGGTAGACCACAAAGAGGACATCCCCTTTCTTGAATCCGGCTCCTTTTTTCAGGCTCACAGAGCCCGGTTGAATCTTTCCCGATGCTTCAGCTATGATCTCAACTTCCGCCGTCGATGCCAGGCGTCCCCCTTCTTTTACCTGCGATGGAAGACTTTGGTAGGCAATGGCTTCCATCTTTACAACGCGACGAGCTTCCATAGATCTCCGGGTGGGTGGCCCGGGTCGCTGAGCAGCCAGAAAGCGCATAATGCCATAAGCCAGAGTCATGATAAATACTACACTTGCCACAACAATGATTCTCCTGTCGATTTTTCTCATTTTTTTCTCGGGTGTCGTTTACGTCGATGATTTAGATGATTGCGCTTTTCCAAAGTTTAAAGGAAAGTCTTGATAAATCACATTTTTTGGCTTCAATCCGGGCTTTCCTTCATTGGCTGTTCAGATTTATCGTGTTCGATTGTGCCTGATTCCGGCCGGGCCGAAGGGGGATGATTATAAGCGATGTCCCAGCAGGCAGGGTGGATCCGATACGGCAACACCCTCAATGCTTACGGTACTGAAGCTGTTTCGCTTTGCTTCAGGGTCGGTGAATTCCACAGGCAGGTAGTGTTCCCCATAGCCTTTGGCCAGTCCGTTGTCCTCGACCCTTTCGACCATTACCTGCTGGATTTTGCTCTGCATGCTTTTCATGTATTGCAGCCGCAATTGGCCCGAAAGCTGCCGCAGCATCTTACTCCTTTCGGCTTTGATGTTTTCCGGGATCTGGTTTTCCATGCGATCGGCCCGTGTGCCTTTCCTGCGCGAATAACGGAAAGTGTGTACATGGCTGAAAGCGACTTCCCTGACGATTTCCAGTGTCTGGCGGAAGTCTTCTTCACTTTCGCCGGGGAAACCCACGATGACATCGGTGCTGAAGTTGAAATCCGGTATATGGCGCCGGAAGCTTTCGACCACTTTCAGGAAGTCCCGCACGCTGTACATCCGGTGCATCTTTTTCAGGATTGCATCGGATCCGCTCTGTATGCACAGGTGAAGATGGGGGCACATTTTTGGATGGGCGAAGATGTGGTGGAAGTCGGGTCCGAAACCGTCTGGTTCGAGGGAGGAAATTCGCAGCCTGAAATCGCCGGGTAATTCCAGTACACGGCCTATCAGGCCTTCGATGTCGAGGCCCTTGTAGTCGTAGCGACCGATGTTTACACCTGTGATTACGATCTCTTTAAAGCCATTGTCGATCACGCGCCGGATGTTCTCCAGCACCTCTTCCGGGGGACGGCTTAGTCCGGCACCACGGACAGAAGGAACGATGCAATAGCTGCAGAAATTGTCGCAGCCGTCCTGCACTTTGATGGAGGTTCGGGTGTGCAGGCTCTGGTCGACGGCCTCAAAGCCGAAGACATTACCGCTGAGCAATGATGGGTCGGCAATCTCTCCATTGAAATGGGCCTCAATCAGGGAGACGATACGGCTTTTTCGTTCGTTGTCGACCACATAGGCAATCTGCTTGTTTGCCTCGAGTTGTTCCAGATGGTTGTTGGCCATGCAACCAGTGACCACCAGCAGGGCATTTTCGTGATGACGCGCAGCATGGTTAATGCTGTGTCTCGATTTCTGGTCGCTTTGGTTGGTTACTGTACAGGTGTTCACCACCAGTACATCGGCCGCTTCACCATAGTCCACAACCCGATAGCCGGCCTGGTGAAACTGTGTCACCAGGGCATCGGTTTCATACTGGTTCAGGCGGCAGCCCAGGGTTTTGAATGCAACCTTCTTCATCTTTGCAAAGGTAATCATTCATCTAATTCACTATCTTGCCTGCTTAAACCCCTGATGACATGAAACGGATCTTTCCCCTTTTTAGTTTACTTGGTTTTTTGGCCTTGTCCTGCGGATCCGGGCCTTCTTCGGATGACAAGGCTTTGCGGTCCAATGAGAAGGTGGCGCCGGATTTTAAGCCGCCAAATATCGTTTTTATTCTTGCCGATGATCTTGGCTATGGCGATCCTTCCTGTTACGGACAGGAGAAATTTACGACGCCCCATCTGGATCAGCTGGCTGCCGACGGGATTCGTTTTACCCGGCACTATGCCGGGAGTACGGTTTGTGCTCCTTCCCGCTCGGTTTTGATGACCGGTTTGCACACCGGGCATACGCCCATCCGCGGAAACCGCGAGGTGAAGCCCGAGGGTCAGGCACCGCTGCCGGCTTCAGCCTTTACCATTGCCGAGATGCTGAAGGAGGCCGGTTATGTAACCGGGGCTTTTGGTAAGTGGGGCCTGGGTTTTCCGGGTTCGGAGGGCGATCCCATGAAGCAGGGCTTCGACCGCTTCTATGGCTATAACTGTCAGCGCTATGCCCACCGTTACTATCCGGCCTATCTATGGGACAATGACCAGAAAGTGATGCTTGAGGGCAACGACTGGACACACAGAACCAGCTATGCACCCGACCTTATTCAGAAACAAGTCCTGGATTTTATCCGCGAATACAAGGACAGCAGCTTTTTTGCCTATGTGCCCATGGTTATTCCCCATGCCGAGCTCGTTGTGCCCGAGGATTCCATCCTTAGTTCCTATATGGGCCGCTTCCCGGAAGAACCCTATACCGGGCATCCGGGTGCCGATTACGGCCCCGGTCTGCGTGTGCCCGCCTATTGCAGCCAGTCAGCTCCCCGGGCCACTTTTAGTGCCATGGTTCGCAGGCTCGACCAGCATGTGGGTGAGATCGTGGCCTTGCTCAAAGAACTGGGGATTGCGGAGAATACCCTCATCATGTTCAGTTCCGATAACGGACCCCATCAGGAAGGTGGGGCCGATCCTTCCTTTTTCAACAGCAGTGGAAACCTTCGTGGCCTAAAACGCGACCTCTACGAAGGCGGTATCCGGGTGCCCTTCCTGGCCGCCTGGCCCGGCACCATTGAAGCCGGTCGCAGCTCTGCCCATGTCTCTGCCTTCTGGGACCTCATGCCCACACTGGCTGAGCTCAGCTCGGCCCGTGTGCCAGCCACCGACGGCATCTCCTTCCTGCCCGAGCTCCTGGGCCAGGCGCAGCCGGAACACGAACAACTCTACTGGGAATTCCATGAACAGGGTGGAAAGCAGGCCATTCTCAAGGACGGGTGGAAGGCTGTCCGGCTCGGGGTCCGTGACGACCCTGCAGCCCCCGTTGAACTTTATAATCTGAACAGCGATCCTGCAGAGCAACACAATCTGGCAGCAGAGCATCCTGTACTGGCCGATTCACTTGCCCGGCTGATGGATGCCAGCAGAATCCCCTCGGAAACTTTCCGTTTCGGACGAAATCACTAAAAGCCGGGGTGAGTATTACCAGGCTGGGGCATTACCAGGCTGGGGCATTGTCGGACCGGGGCATTGCCAGGTTGACGTGTCGCCGGGATGGCGTGGTTTTGGGGAGGAGTACGGCCGGATTGAGGGATGTTGGTGTTATTGGTGAATGCTGATCCTGGCCACTTCCGGCCCCTGTTAATGCCTGTTTTGGTTCCTGCAGCTTTGGGCAGACTGATGCCTGCCTGCTTCAGGGAATGCAGCCCGGATCTTAGTCTGTTATTTCGATGAGGTTTCCATCGCAGTCTTCAACGCCACTTTCATAATAGCCATCGCCGGTAGTGCGTGCTTCGCTTACGACCCTGTAGCCGTCTCTTCTCAATTGGGCGGTCAGTTCGTCGACCCTTTTCCGGCTGCCCGTTGAGATGGCCAGGTGAGTGAAGCCGAAGCTTTCGCTCCGCTTGTCGCTTCCTTCCCGGATATCGCTGCGCTCCATTAATTCCAGGCGGGTTTCATTTCCCGGGAAAGAAAGGAAAAAAGGCTGTAGTGCATCAGATACAAGACAGCAAAACGTAGCTGTATAGGAATACTGCAAGTTGCAGCTGACGCAGTAGATGATGTGCTACAGACGAATGATGTATAATTTTTGCTTAAAAAGCAAGCTTCATCCGATGATAGGATAATCATGTTTGCATTTAGCTGTTCATATATTCTTCTAAATGACTGAATATATGCCAGAATCATGTTTTTCTGCAAGCCCGAAGTAGGAACTGAAGCACTTCTTAGGATTATGGTATTTTTTATTTGCC
>PDRI01000024.1 GCA_002748055.1 Bacteroidota bacterium
TCCTGGCTAAACAACAGCATCAGGCCATTCGAGGTGGGCAGCCCGAGTTCCTGGTTGCTGTAGAATCCCGATGCCACCTTGATGACATAGTTCCTGCCTCCATCTACATAGCCGTACTTGATATGAACCTCGCCTTTCTCGAACAGCATTTCTGCAACCGGAGGCACCCTCACCAGCCCCTTCGAATAGTTGGCAAATCCATCTTCCATGGCTTTGAGCAGGTCCAGTTTGGGTAGAATACGCTGAATGTCTTTCAGTTCGATGGTTTCCATAGTGCTTTGGTTTGGGGACGATTGCCCGGGCCCAGGTTTTTCTCCTGATCGGCCGGGTTTCCCGGTTCTTCTCGTTTTTATACGGAGATTTTCCGCTCCTCTTCGCTGCCCTAAATTACAGTATTCTTGCAGCATTTTACAAATTTGTGGACAGCGGTATTTATTCAAAAAGTGCGCGGAGATGGCTTTGGCTTCGATCCGGGGCTATTCCACATATTGTTCCACGTCCATCTCCAGTTCTTTTTTAAGGCGAAGGTCGTAGAGGGTCGAGGACTGGAGTTGGTAGAAGAGGGTCCAGAATCTTTCCCGGGTGTCGAGAAGCTGCTGCCGGGCGGCAACTTTTTTGTTTTGGGCGTTGTCGAGGTCGAGAATGCCGGCTTCTCCCGACCGGAAGCGTTCGAGTGCGAGGAGGTAGGAAAGCCCGGCAATGGAATCGGCCCGGGCGGAGCTCCTGGTCTCCAGGTCTTTTAGTGCGTATTGATAGGCCAGGTTGGTAATCTCCTGTTCAATGGTTTGAAGTTCCATTGAGGAGCGGGCTTCGACGATTTCCTGGCGGCTTTTGGCGAGGGCTACGGCGCGTTTCTTTCTTCCCCAGTCCAGGATGGGCATCTGCAGCGATACCTCGGCTATTTGCCGGTCGAGCGGGTCTTTATAGGCCCCGCTAAAGTCCTCTGCACTTTGGTTTATGCCATAGCGGAAGACCATGTCCATATTGAAGCGATACTCCTTTACGGCTTTGTCACTGTTCTTCTGGGCCTCGAGCCGGTCGATTTCGAGCATGAAGATATCGGGGTTGTACAGATGGGCCAGGATGAGTGCATCATCCGGGCTAAGTACAATAAAGGGAGGGTTCCCGGGGGGGAGGAGTGCAAAGGCTTCGCCCTTGCTCAGTCCCGTAAACAGACGGAAGCGGTCCTCGGCTTTTCGTTGCTCTTCTTTGTATTGAAGCAATTTGACCCGGGCATTGTTGTGGTTCAGTTCGAGGTTGAGCAGGTCTTCCCTGTTGATGTCGGCGATCTCTTGCCTGGTTTGGCCAATTCGAAGAAGGGTATCTGTGGCCGCCACCTCGGCTTCGGCCATGAGCACATGGTTCTGGGCTTTGAGGACCGCGAAGTACATTTGTACGGCCTCGACATTGAGGTCCTGAAGGTCCTGCATCAATTCCTTTCTGGCCTGTTCATATTTCTTGGGTTCCAGAATCCGTTCCCACTTGTAGGGATTGTGGGCGAAAAGGGGCTGGTGATAGCTCACCATAAAGGGCACGGAAGAGTAGTAGGTATCCCCGCTTATTCCGCTGCTGTCTGTGGCTGATCGGAGGTTCTGGATCCGTTGGAGACCGGATGAGAGTGAGACCCGCCCTCCCGTGATGCCAATGTTCTGATCGAGTGCGAGACCGGCCGTGGATTTGAGTTTATACATTTCCCGGAATTCGTCTTTCTCATCCACGAAATTGTATATCTGGTAAAACGACTTGTCGTAGGATACAGGGGTCATTCCCAAGTAGAGATTGGGAAGCATTTTGGCCCGGTGCATTTTGTAGTTCCAGTAGGCTTCCAGAAATTCATTTTTGTTCAGCATGGCCTGGATCGAGTGTTCCCTTGCCAGCACCAGGGTTTCCTCGAGGCTCAGCGTCCTCTGCGACAGCAGTGGCATAGAGGCCAGCAGCCCGGCACATATAAATCCTGACAGCTTATGCATGACGAATGGTTTTTCGCTTTTTGTAGAGGTGGTAGTAGTTCAGGGGAATGAAGAACAGGCTGATGAAGGTTCCAAACAGCAGTCCTCCCGAGAGAGCCATGGCCAGCGGACGCTGCATTTCGTTTCCCATACCTCCGAAAAGCAGAAAGGGAAGCAGGGACAGGATGGTGGTCATACTGGTCATCAGGATCGGCTTAAGCCTCCGCACGCCGGCTGTCAGCAGGGCATGGATGATACTGTAGCCCTCTTTACGAAGCCTGTTGATGGTGTCGATTTTGATGATGGAGTCATTAATGACGATGCCACACATAACTACAATCCCGATAAGGGCCATGACATTGATGGTTTGCCCGAACAGGAGCAGGGTCAGAAGGGCGGCACCGATATCAATCGGAAGTTCGAGCAAAACAATAAAGGGTTGAGAAACTGAATTGAACTGGGCGGCGAGGATGAAGTAGAGAAGCAGGATGGAGATTCCGATGATGATCAGAATCTCTTTGTTCTGCTTTTCGCTCTGTTCGATGCTTCCGCTGAAGTCGACCCTGGCACCGGGTATTCCTGCCACGACCTCCCGGATGAGGGCCTCACTTTCGGTTTTTTCCGCAGCTGTGATTTCAAAGTCGAAGGGGAAGTAGCGCCCGATCTGGTCCGATCGAAGCTCCTTCATGGTTGTTCCTTCTTTAAGCTCGACCAGATCACTAAGGGGCAGGATCAATTCCTCGTTGTTGTCCCCCTGGTGATAGAGCATGGTCTTGTGGAGGAGCTCACGGAAGTTGAGCAGTTCACTACCCAGTACCACGGGATAGGTAACGCTGAAGCTGGTCAGATCAAATGAGGTCTGATGCTGCAGGGCGATCCGGATGGTTTTTCTGACTTCTTCTTTCGGAATGCCATAGGCCAGGAGACGGTCTTCCCGAAGGGAGAGCAAGAAGCGCTTCTTAAGGGCGGGTGCGGTCAGTCGTTGATTGGGGAAGGCCGCTTGCAGCCGGGTCTGAATGCGCGAAAGCTTCTCGATGTTCTGCTCTTCATCGCTGTAATCGTCGAGCCTTAGCCGGGCTGTCAGAGGAGCTTCCTGCCTGCCAAATACATCCTGGAGGATGTTGCGGGGAGGAGCGAATTCGAAAAGGGCCGAGGGGTGTCTTTTCACAAGCCATGAGCGAGCCATACGGATCAGGTTCCGGAGATCGTTTTCCGTTTTGCACTCGAGCTGGATCAGGACCTGGGATGCATCCCTGGCTTCCTCCCTGCTCAGGAGGTAGTTGTCGGCGCCCAGCAGTGCGCTTGAACTCACGATCATGCTGTCCATGGCTTCCAGAAAAGCCCTGCTTCGTTCAAGGTTTTCTTCCAGGGGGATGGGGAGGCCCCAGTCGATCCGGGCCACGGTTTCGGTCTGGCTTATCCGGGGCAGGAGGGAACGGTCGAGCATCTTCCAGGACAGGGCACCTCCAAGCAGTAAAACAAGTAAGAACAAGGCAATCACCCACTGGTGACGGAAGAACCAGCTAAGCCAGGACTCATAATGCTTTTCGATGGTACTGAACAGGGCAATGCGCTCAAAGATACTGCTTTGCCTCCTCTTCGCTTCCTGTTCACCATCATGCTTTGTCTCCTGCGTCTGCATATACTGCGTCCGGCGGCCTTTGTGGAGAAGACGGTAATAAACCGGAAGCACCAGGATGGATACGAAGTAGGAGATGAACAGGCCGATGGAGACGGCCACAGCCTGGTCGAAGAACAGAGTTCCGGCAATTCCGCTGATGAAGATGAGGGGAATGAAGATGGAGCAGGTGGTGAGCACGGAGCTAAGCAGGGGGGTGATGATTTCGTTGGTCCCCCTGACGCAGGCCTCGGAAAGTGTTTCGCCTCTTTCTTCCCGCTGGGCGATGTTGTCGAGTACGATGATGGAGTTGTCGATCATCATTCCCACCCCCAGCAGCAATCCCGAGAGCGAAATAATGTTGATGGTGAGTCCGCTGATGTAAAAGAAAAAGACGGCTACAATGAGTGACAGGGGCAAGGAGACGACCATCAGCCAGGGAGTCCTGTTGTCCCTGATGAAGAGGAACATGATCAGAAGGGCAAGCAGGATGCCCAGGTAAAGGCTTTGACGGAGGTTGCGGATGGAATAGCTCAGCAAAGAGGTCTGGTCTTGGCTGAGCTCGAATTGCAGTGAAGGAAACTCTTTCTCCAGTTCGGCGATGCGCAGCTCCACCTGATCGCGCAGGTCTTCCATGCGGGCCTCATCCCTTTTAATAATCCCCAGGCTGATGCATTCCCTCCTGTTAAAGAGGCTGATCCCCATGCGTGGCCTGGCTTCCATGCTTACCTGTGCCAGGTCTTTCAGGGTGAAGATATTTCCATCATGCAGCAGAACAAGCTCTTCAATGTCTTTGATGTCCTCCAGGCTGCCTGCAAAACTCATGTCGTACTCGTAAAAGCCCTGTCGCACCCGGATGGTCCCGCGGGCATTGTTGTTATTCTCCAGCAATTGTTCGATATCGTCCATGGAGATTCCCAGGCTCTGCAGCTTATCTTTATAAACCCGAAGCATGATGCGCGGCTGGGCAAAGCCACTCATCTCGATCATGGCTACAGGCTCCAGCTGGCTAATCTTTTCCCTTATCACCGTACGAACCAGGGTCGAGGTTTCCAGAAAGGACTGGTTCTTTGCTTCTTCCTTCTTAAGCACATTCAGGTAGAACACGGGCAGATCGGTGGGGCGTGCCTTGACTATCTGGGGATAGTCCATGTCTACGGGCAAAAAGGTGGTGGCATTGTCGATCTTCTGATATACATCGATCAGGGCATAGTCCACATCTGCAGCCTGGGCAAAGCGCAGCCTGATCTGGCAGACTCCGTCCCGGGCAGCAGACTCGACCGATTCGAGCCGGTTTACAGTTTGCAGTTGGAGGACGAGAACCCGGCTGATGTTCCGTTCCATCTCCACGGCTGTATAGTCGGGGTATTCTGCCTTGATCAGAATTTCGGGAATATCCACTGGCGGCATCATTGAAACGGGCAGGCGGGTCGATACCACGAGCCCCATGATCACAAATGCAAGCACACTCATGGTGACGGATACCGGCCGGTTAATCAGGAATCTGACCATCACCTATTCCCCGGTTTTTACGACCTTGCTTTCGTGAGCGAGGTTCATATTGCCCGAAATAATCACCTCCTTTCCCGCTGGCAATTCATCCCCTTCCTCGGTGGTAACAACGTAACTGTCAGTGTTTTCATAAGGTGTGGCAATGTACTGCCATTGCGCCAGTCCGTCTTCGTAGTAGAACATGACCTTCCTGTTGTCGCGCATGACAAGGGCCGATTTGGGGATCACCAGTTTTCCAGGCAGGATTTTTTCGACCGCTACCTTGCATTTCATCCCATCAATCAGCTGGCCATTGGGGTTTGAGAGGCTGGCCCGAACCTCGATCATTCCGCCCTCACTTACTTTCGGGTTGATTGCCGTAATCTTTCCGTAGTGGTTTTCGTCGCTCGCCAGTGCTGTGATGCGCACCCTGTCTCCCAGTGCGATCTCTCCGAAATGGCTTTCCATGATTGGAAAACTGACCAGCATGTCCCGATCATCGATAATGATGAAGAGGGGGTTGTCGGGGGGAGGATTGAGCAGCTCAACATGCATGTCTGCGATGCGGCCTGCCAGGGGGGCTCGAAGCACATAGTTCTTCATCTCGGCTTCCTTCACCCTGATTTCCAGTTCTTTCTCCTGGAAGCCCACGTCCATTTGAACCATGTCGAGCACTTCCTTCGGGATCCTGGCCGAATCGCCCGTAGAAAAGCCATATCCCAGTTTTGCGATCAGGAGTTTGTCCCTTTCCCTGAGAATTTTTTGCATCGACAGCTTCAGTTGCTCCAGTTCGCTGTGGATTTTGCTGTCGTCGATTTTCGCAAGCAGTTCGCCTTTTTGAACCCGCTGGCCATTTCGAATGTACAGTTCGGTCACCACTTCATTGAGATCTGAGCTGATTTCGACCCGGGACCGGGCATGTAACACTCCCTGGCTGAGGATCTCCCGCTTGAAGTTGCCCCGCTCAACAAGCAGGGTGCTGACTTCGGTAATTTTGGCTTCGGCTTCCTGCATGACGGGCGACGTGTCTGCTTCGTTCGCAGGGGATGTGCACGATGCTGCCAGTATGCCCAGGGGGATGAGGATCGTTGAGGGGCGCATAGGAATAGCTTTGGTTGGTCTATAAAATAACAAATTTTATGCCCTTATCCCATTCATTAGGAATAAAATACAGGAAAGACCTGAGAAAAAGGAATTCGCGCTTTGCCGGGTCCCATGCCGGAGAAGGACCTGCAGAAATGCGCTATTCCTTCTTCACTACCTGTAAGCATAAGACTGCAGATCCCCTGTTCCGGCTGAAAAAGGAGCTGGAAAGCATCCCGGTTCATCCCGACCAAAAATGTTCAGACCTGTTTCCGTAAAACCAGAAGCTCTCGGAATCCCGTGAAGCTCTCAGAATCACCTGAAGTTCTCAGGATTACCTGAAACAAGGATGGGGGCTTAACTGGCGGGACAGAGACCATTTAGGAGCAAAAATCAAAAAAAAGACCTAACTTGGAGAATGTTGCAGAGCCTTAGTATTCAATTCTTTTCTTTGAAGGGCTCTCCAGGGCTTCGTCAAAGCTTATTGTAAGCCACTTTTGTTGTTACAGGAGCATTCGTTAGTCCGGTATCGTATGTACTACACTTTTAAACAGACCATTATGAAACAAAAAGCATTTGTATTTCTGACTATTGTGCTACTAGCATTTGCATGCAGCGAGAAACCAGCTTCAGAAATTGAATTTTCATTTGAATCATTTGAAAAAACAGATAGTTTGATCAACGGACATACGTACCAAAATGACAGTCTCTTTCTTGCCAATCCGCGCTGGTTAAAATACCATCCGGATTCCTTCCTGGTAGTCTCGGAACTCTCAAATGCCTCGAAGTTCATTAAAATTATTGATCTCAAAACAAGTGAGATTCAGGAGATTATTTCTTCCGGAAGAGGACCGGGGGAAATGGTTGCGGCCTGGGGACTCGGTGTTGAAAAAGGCAAAATATGGGTGTTTGATCCGCAACTACGCAAAATGATCATATTAAACCAAAATGAGAACAGAAGATTCTTCATTGAATCTGAGTTTTGTTTAGAGGAGAATTCAGTGTTAGGTGCTCATGTGGTAAATGACAGTTTAATCGCATGTTTAAGTGGGAAAGGAGACAAAGAAAACAGATTGACTTTTTGTGATTTCGAAGGAAATACACTTAGAAAAATGGGAGATTTTCCTCCGCTTAAGAACGATTCAGAGATTGATAGTGATAACGATATCTTCATGTCGGCGATATCCTCTATTCCAAATAGCTCCAAGCTTGTATTGGCTTGTGTATCAACAGATATATTTGAAATATACAATTGTAATAAGGGCTTACTCAGGAGGGTTCGCGGCCCCTTGGGGATTGAGCTTACTGCATACAATGTTGATATTGGAATTGGGTATATGACAAAAGTAAAACCCAGATATTCAACCTATTACAACATTGCATGTTCTGAAAACGATATTTGGATTTCTTACAATGGGACAGAGTTTTCCAAAACCAAACAACGAACCAACGACAATGCATTCCCTAAAACCATTCTTTGTTTTACGGACAAAGGAAAACCAAAGCAGGTCTTGAATTTTCGAAATAGTATTTTGTATTTCGATGTAGATTGGAAAAATGAGACTGTATTCTGCCTTGAATCGAAAAATGGTATTCCCACGATAGTGAGTTATGACCTTAAATAGGCCATTTCAGGATCGTTTAGTGCGGAAATATGCACGATCGTATCACTCGTCTTAGCAGCATGGAACGCAAATATGATGGAGAAACTATTTCTGTAGCGGAATTCTGGACCAGAATGGAACAGCAAACATTGAAAGCTTAGGGGGAACTTCTGTGCCTGGAAAATCCCGAACGAAAAGCAGATTCTTTGAGCGCAGCGCCTACGGGATGCTGATGGCCTTTATTGCCCTGATGGTTGCAGGACTGGCTCTGCTTCCCTTTTTGCAAACAGGCCTTGAGCCCACCCGGGTCAGCAATGATATTTCGATTAGTTATACCTGGTACAACGCGGCTCCACAGACCATCGAGAGTGAGGTGACTTCGCAAATCACGGAGGTGTGCACTACCATTCCGGGGATCCGGGAGATCGAGTCCTTTTCTGAAAAGAACAGGGGAGGCCTGACCCTGAGCTTTGTGGAGAATAAGAACATGGATGCGGCCCGCATGGAGGTTTCGTCCATGCTTCGCAGGGTAAGGGCGAAGCTTCCGGAGGGAATCCGGGATCTGAAGGTGGCCGGAGGAGACCTCTTTAGCGAGTCAGAAATCATCCTTTCCTATACCATCTTTTCTTCCTTTGATGAGGAGGAAATGAGCTATTTTATCGAGGAGAAGATCAAGCGGCCCATTTCGCTGGTTGAGGGGGTTAATGATGTGGAGGTCAGTGGACTGAATAGAAGCAGGTGGGAGGTTTATTGCGCGGGGAAACGGCTTGAGTCCCTGGGGCTGAATATCGGGGATGTGCGAACTGCCATTCGTGAGAATTATGGGGAATCCTATTTGGGGAAGGGAGGGCTTCCAACAGGCGGGGAGGGCCAGATGCTGCAGGTACCGGTGTATTTGCAGTATGGAGGTGGTGATCCCGATCTGGGTGCCATCAGCATTGTGAGTGGTTCTGGTCATCCGGTGCTGCTGGCCGATATTGCTGATATTTCGAAAAGGACAGTCCATGAATACAGCACATTCAGGATCAATGGCCTGTCCACTCTCCGGGCAAGTATCTTGTCGGACAAGGGAGCCAATATTCTTCAGGTAGGAAAGGCCGTGGAGGAAATCATGGACCGGCTGAACCGCGATCTGCCCGAAGGATACTCGATTCGGAAGGAATTGGATGCAACCGAAGAGCTGAAGGAAGAATTGCGCCATATTTATTTCCGGACCGCCTTGTCCTTTGTCATACTCCTGTTGTTCATCAGTGTAGTAAGCCGTGCGCCACGCTATATCTTCATTGTTTTCTTTTCCCTGATGGCTACCCTGGCCATTTCGGTGCTCTTCTTCTTTCTTTTTGGTGTGCAGATCAACCTTTACTCCCTTGCCGGCATCACCGTTTCCTTTGGAATCATCATCGACAATATTATTGTGATGCAGGATCACCTTCTGCTCCGGAAGGATTTGAAGGCTTATCCGGCGCTGCTTGCAGCAACCTTAACGACCATTGGAGCCCTTTCGGTTATTTTTATGCTGAAGGAGGAAGTGCGTCTGAAGCTGGAGGGCTTTGCCTCTGTATTTGCGATAACCCTTGGTGTATCGCTGTTTACTGCACTTTTCCTGGTGCCGGCACTTACCCATTTAACAGGCATGGAGAATAAGGGCGGGCACAAAGTCGTTTCGTGGAAGCGTTTAGGGGGGTGGATGCAGTTTCTGGAAGGGTTCTGGGCCACGCTGAGCAGGCGAAGGGGCCTGGTCAGCCTTGTCCTTGTCCTGGCTTTTGGCCTGCCTGTCTTTATGCTCCCCGAATCTGTTGGAGAAGACCTGGAACAGGATGAGCTTAAGTGGTATCATCGATGGTACATGCATACCCTCGGCAGTGATTTCTATACGAATCGTTTGCGGAAGTATCTGGATCCGGCCCTGGGCGGTACCCTGCGGCCCTTCCTGGAAAAGCGCGAGGCGGGCAGGTACTATTTTGGACGGGGAAACCGTGAGCATCAGGAGGCCCGCCTGTACATTTACGGGCGTATGGAGATGGGCTCCTCGCCCGAAATGACCGATCAGGTAGTTGCAAGCCTTGAGCGATTTTTGAGTACGATTGATGAGATTGAGATCTTTAGCACCGAGATCAGAGAAAACTTGATTCAGATTCAGATTGAGTTCAGGGAAGCCTTTCAGTTTAGCCATGAGCCACTCGGGGTTAAGTACAAGGTGATACAGGAGTGTATCTCGCTGGGGGCTGCCGTATGGAGGGTCTTTGGATCTGGTGATGCTTTTAGCAATGACCGGTCATTTTCAAACGATGTGCTCGGCCTTATCGGCTACCAAAGCAATAGAATTGAACTCAAGGGCTACGACCTTGGGCGGCTCTACAAGCTGGCTTACTGGCTGAAAGACAGGATGGAGCAGCATGGGCGTTTCCAGGATGTCTCTGTTTTCTCCCGCATCGACATCCGCACGCCCCTTGAGTTCTCCTACCAACTCGCACCGAGGATCGCTTATATGCAAAGCTCGGGCCTGCAGGCCAGTCAGATTCTGCAAAGGGTGCGGGAGCTTTCCGTCGGGGGAGAACCTTTTGATTTGTACACGGGTAAGGGGCACGAGGAGCTGCTTTTGAGTAGCGACCAGGCGCAAAACCAGGATCTTTGGAACATGATGCACCATAGCGAGGTATTGGGCGACCGGATGGTGTATATCGGAGAGCTGCTCGATCGCCGCTACGAAAAGGCCAACCAGACCATACGCAAAGAAGATGGGCAATACCTGCTCAGCGTGATGTATAATTTCGTGGGCCCTGACCAGCTGCACGGCCGGATCAGGGACCAGATTCTGCAAGAAGTTGAGGCGCAGCAACCCGCCGGTTTCAGCAGTGCACCTAAAATCTCGAGATGGGGCGACTGGGGCAGCGATGATGAGATTGAGGGTCAGCTTGGCCTTTTTCTGGTTCTCGTTCTGATCATTTATTTCCTGTGTGCAATTCTGCTGAATTCCCTGAAGCAGCCGCTGGTGGTAGTCTTTATGATCCCGGTTTCATTTATTGGCTTATTTGCAGGTTTCGCTTTC